>CALCHY010000227.1 GCA_937907415.1 uncultured Trueperaceae bacterium | reverse complement strand
GCTGAGAACGCCTCGCGGTCCACCGCGAGCGCGCCGCCAGCAGGAACGCGGTTGGCGAGCGCGTTGGTCATGATCACCCCGCGCGCGGCCGTCATCTCGGCCTGCAGGAGGCCCTTGGCGTTGCTCTCGCTCTCGCCGCCGAACGAGTTCGAGCAGACGAGCTCGGCGAAATCACCGGTGTGGTGGGCGGGCGTCAACTTGCCAGGGCGCATCTCGTAGAGGTCGACTGCCACTCCTAAACGAGCGGCAGCCAGCGCGGCCTCGCTGCCAGCCATGCCTGCGCCGACGACAGTGATGCGAGCGGGGTTGCTGTTCATGCGCGTCAGCGTAGCACCGCGCCCCCAAGGCCCAGCCATGCCAAGGCGACGTGGAAGAAGGCGTCGCTCGACCAGTAGGCGCCGTGGGCCGCCAGCGGGTTGCGCAGCGGCAACGTCACGCGCTCGTCGACGTAGTAATGGTCCAGGCGGTCTGAGAGCAGGTCACCGGTAGCGTGTACTTGCCACCAACGCAGGTCCGTGAAAGGAAGCGCGTAAGGGGCGGCTTGGTACGGCCCGTAGTCGCGCAGACCGGGCCTGCGTCTCACGCCGTGGAGGAACGAGATCAATTGACTGCGCAACGCCTCGTCCTCGCCAGGTCGTTGTCTGAAGAAGTACGCGACCTTGTCGAGCGGCGAACCGAAGGTAAGGAGGCCGCGCAGGCGGCGAAGGTCGGAGGCCGCGTGGGCGTCTGGCGCTCTCGCCAGACGGTCGAGAACGTCGAGCGCGATCACGCTCCCAAGGGAGTGCCCAGCCAAGTACACCTCGTGGTAGTCGGCCTGCAGGAGGTCGCGCACGACGGCCTCGCCGTCGTCGAGCACTGCGCGGCGCGTGCGCGCGCGGGCAGACACGCGGTCACTCGTCACGTAAAGGGCGATGTCTGCGACGTGGGTGAGGAGGTAGTTGCGCGCCACCGCCAGCGCCGCGATGGCTAGCAGCCCGAGGCTAACGCCGGGCTCGGCGAGCAGCCCACCGCCAGCGGCCGCGTACTCCGCCACGAGTGGCGCAGTAAGGGCCGCCGCCCAGGCGGCCAGGCCAACGACCAGCGCTAGCGCCAACAGCGCTGGCCCGCGCCAACCCCCCGACGCACTACCGAACATGCCAGGCCAGCCGCTGGCGGAGCCGAACGCGGCGTGGCGTCTAGCGACTCGCGCAGACTCCCACCCTGAGAGGAACATGTCCCGCCCTAGGGCAACGGCAGTGGCCGTGAGGCACACGAGGGCAAGGAGCAGTGCCGCCTCGCCGATGCTTGGTTGAGGCAACGCCCTACCGGCGGCCCCAATGGCGGCGAGTGCGGCGTCCGCCCGCGCGAGCACCGTGAGCAAGGCCAAGAGGAGCGCCGCGGCGCCAGCGGCCAGCGCGGCCACCTGCACCACTTGCATGGCGAGGGCGCGCGCGAGCTTCCTACCCGACGCCGCGTGCGCCAGGTACGGCACTTGGCGCCTGAAGTCGAGGCCGGCCACGCTCACCGCCAGCAGCCAGGTGAACGCCTCCCAGGCGCCGAGCCGCCCCACCGAGTACTCCGCCCAGTGGTACTCGATGACGTCGAGGGTGCTCCCCTCCCACTCGAGGCGCACGGCTGGACGCAGGCGCCCACCGAGCGGCACGGTCAGCAACTTAGCGGGTCGCGCGGCGGCCCCAGCCAAGGCCGCAGCCCTGGTTAGGCCCTGCGCGAAGGTGCCGAGAGTCCTCAAAGGCGCTTGCTTGCCGATGCCATGAACCACAACGAGCGCGCTGCGGCGCTCCCCCACCTCTAAGTCGTGCATGGCTAACGATAGGCCGGCGCGCCATGCCGCTCACACGGCGCCGTAAAGCGGCATTACACTCAGGACATGACCAAGCATCTCGACTACCTACTGCGCAGCTGCGGTCGTGGACTGGCTGCGCTCCTCGTGCTGATCGGCGTAGGTAGCGCCGTTGCGGCAGATCCGGCTCCTTGGCGAGCGCTGTACGCCGGCAACCTCGGGACGGAGGAGGTCATCGTCGACCTGCAACTCATGGCCGACGACGTCGCTCACGCGCGCCTGCTCCTCAACGGGCGCGAGCTGGTGCTCTTCGGCACCGGCACGGTTGTCGACGACAACGCCATCGAGATCGACCTCGCCGTCGACGCCGGCCAGTACTCGCCAAGCATCGCGCTCCTCTACCTGGCGCTGCCGAACATGGACGAGACCAAGCCGACCATCATCGGTCACCTAAGCGGCACGCTGAACCCAACCTGGCAGGACGACGGCGCGACCCTCGACCTAGTGTTGACGCTGCCTGACGCCACTTTGAGTGCCGCCATCCCGCGTGTCGCTCAGCAGGCGTACTTGCGGCTGGACGAGGGACGGTTGGAGGCCGGAGCCGCGTGGCCCCGCTTCGGCGCCCCTGCACTGCGCGTCGTGGCCAACAGTCTCGAAGCGCAGGCGTACGACCAGGTCAGCACGTTCATCGCGGAGGGGCGCTCGTACGTCGACGACGACGGCCTCGGTTGGGGCTGGACGAACGACGACTACGTCGACGTGCTTGGCGC
The DNA here is from genome assembly GCA_937907415.1 of uncultured Trueperaceae bacterium. Next base: position 85,093 of record CALCHY010000227.1, on the reverse strand, counting down.
GGCAGGCAACTACTTGAGCCTCCTGACCAGCAGCACGAACTACACGGGCGGCGCGCACCCTAACTCCTTCTACACGTCTGCGCTCTACGAGATCGGGCCAGACGGCGCGTCGGTCGTCGACCTGGAAGACCTGTTCGCAGAGGGCACCGACTGGCAGACGGCCGTCTTGGCACTAGTCACCGCCGACCTCTTGCGCCAGGAAGCCGTGTGGATCGAGAACGGGACCGCGGTAGCGGTCTCGGACCTCGCGACATTTGGGTTGGGCCCTGACGGGCTGACGTTCGTCTTCGACCCGTACGCCATGGGGCCATACGTTCAGGGGGCCTTCATCGTCACCCTGCCGTATTCGGAGCTGACGGCGTTGATGGAGCCACGTGGTGCGCTGGCGGCGTTCGCCGACCACCTGCCCGCGCACTTCTTCCGCTAGCGCGGCTAGCGGAACCCTCCACGTCGCGGGCGCACGCCACGCACGAGCCATACTACGAGCGCGAGCACGATGAGCGTCGCGCCAAGCAGCAGCAGCGCCACATGATCGCGGAGGGGGACCGTGATCACTTCGCGCGGGAGGCGCGCGACTAGGTACGCGGCTAGCCCAGTCAGCGTGGCCGGCACGCCCTCGACGGCGGCTCCGGCTGGCAGTGCCGCTTCTGGGTTGACCCACAAGCGCATGCGCTCGAGCAGGTAAGCGCCAGGGGCGGCGCCTAGGAGGATCGCGAGGCCCGGGTTGACCAAGCGCTTGAGCCCGCGGGAGAAGCCAACCACGCTAACGGCGAGCAGTAGCGCGATCACGCCAGCTAGGTAGGTGAACGCGAGGTAGCGGCCGTGAGCGGCCGACCCGAAGGCGTCGAGTAGCGGCGCCACGTTCCTCACGCGCTGAGCTTGGTCGACGCGCGTCAGTTGGCTGGCAGCTAGTTCACCGCCTCCCTCGTACGCGCGCTCCGCGAGGGTACGCACGACGAGGGCATCTGCCTGCTCGGGAGTCAACCCCGCGAGGCTCGAGGCGGGCAGTAGGCCGCCTATGCCGCCGCTATCGGAGCTGGCGCCAGCCAGTACGCTCTTGGCTTCGTCGAGGCGGGCGGCCATCTCGCTCATGTGGCCGCTGAGGATGGCGGCGAACAGCTCGTGAAGCTGCGCCCGAGCGCGGGTGTCAACGCCGCGCACTAGGCGCGTGCGCAAGTTGTCATTGGTGATCAGGGCCGCCGCCTGATCGAGGCCGCCCTGCATGACTTGCGCGACGAGCGCGGCCACGACGGCGTTACCGATCTCGCGGTTGCTCGCCCCCTGCAGTTCGCGGGGCGGGAAGGTCACGAACACCCCGACGATGGGTTGCACGCGCTCCCCAGGGTTAGCCGCCGCCTGCGCAGGCCAGTCCGCCAGGCGGCTGCCGTCGTCTAGCCCGGCCGGGAGGAGTTCCCTGCCGACGTCCGCGTTGATCAACTCGACGATGGGTCCTGCGAGCGCCAGCTCTAGCTGGCGCCGCAACTCGGCGTTCTCGACGGCGGCGAGCAGACCAGCCTGCCCGGCGGTTATCAGCTTGGCGCTCAACACCCCGGCCGCGCGGTTCACGGCCGCGTCGAGGGTGAAGGAGGGGATCTCGGTGGCGTCGGCGTAAACGTCGAGTCCGGCTAGCAGCATGAGCGGCTGACCAGCCCGGTACTGCGTGAGGGTCTTGACTCCGACCGCGGTGCCGCCCGCGCCAGGCAGGAGCGTGACCTCCAACAGACCCTGCGCGATGCCTTGGCCTGAGCGTTGGCTGCTCAACTGAGCGAGGCTGAAGAGGATAGCGCCGATCGCCACGGTGACGGCGAGCAGTACGGCACTGGCCCACGTAAGGTCGCGTTGCCAGGCCGGTTGTCGTTCGGTTCGGTACATTCGCTCCGTCCTAAAGCGGGCGCTACTCCCATCCTGCAGCGCCAAGCTGTGCGCGTGGCGTTCAGGAGTGCGCCGTGAGGTGCGCGAGTTCCGCGAGATGGCTGGCCGCTGGCCTTGGGGTGGCGGCTCCATCCGGCGGTCGTTGCGCCACCTTACCGCGCCGCGAACGGGGGTGGGAACCGTAGCATGGAGCATGAACGTCTTGTCACAGATCGTGGTCGTGCCCCTAGTTGGCCCGTTCCACACGCGCTTTCCGCGCTACAACGCGTTCGACGTGCGTGACGCACTTAGAGCGGCAGGGGTTGAGGCCTTGGCGCTGGCGCCACTCGCGCCCGGGGCGCTCGAGGGCCAGGAATGGCGCGGCACGGACGAGATCGCGCTGCCACTGGCCGTAGTTCCGTGGGCGTTGCGAGCCGGCATAGCCCTTCATGAGGTAGGCAGCTTCGCTGGCGGCGAAGGCGAGCCTGGCGAGGCTGGCGCCGAACGCGAGTTCGAAGAGTTGCTTAGCCGCTTCGAGGCGGGCCAGGAGCGCCTGCGGCGGGTACGGCAGGCGGAGGAGCCCATCGAACGGCTCCTGGCCAGCCCGCTCGACTTGCGGCGTGTGCGCAGCGAGCTCATGCCGGCCGTGGAGGCTTACCACGGCGTGCGCGCCGCCGAGTTCGGCGAGGGCCCAGGCACGGGCTGGGCGCGGGCGCGCGCGGCCGTCATGGCTGAACGCGTGCTGGCGCTTCCGCATCGGCGCGTGGCGTTGCTGGCCGGGGTCGACGATCTCGTCAACCTCTTGCCTGCCCTGAGTGGGCACGTAGAGCTCGAGCAGCTGACGCTAGCGCCCGAGCCCAGCGAGGAAGCGCGCGGCCGCGCCCTACTCGACGCCGCCATGCGCGGCGAGGTCGAGGAGCCCGCCGGTCTCCTCGCCGCGCTGCGGGAACTCGGCACGCCGGAGGCCGGTTACCTCGAGGCCAACATCTTGCTCGAGCACGCTCACCTCGCGGAGGCGCTAGAGGTACTGCAGCGCGTGCTCCGCACCGACTTCCAGGAGCCGTACTACTTGCCTGGGTTCATGTTGGCGCGCCTCGGGCAGGTGTACGACTTGGCTGGTAGGCGCGCTGACGCGCTGCGGTCTTACCGCGGCGTCCTGGCGTTGAGCTACTCGCCAGCCGAGGCCATCGAGGCCGCCAAGGCCGGGATGGAAACCCCGTTCGGCGCGGAGCTCGACGGCGCCTCGGAAGGCACTGACGGCCCGAGTGACGACCACGGTGGCTGAGCGCCCGCTGCCGTACCGGTCTGAGCTTCCGTACACTTACGCCTTCGGTCACTTCGCGGCCATCGAGGCCTTGACGCACCGGCCGCAAGCCGTGCAGGCGCTGTTCGCGCATGGTGGCCTGGCACCGCAGTGGCGTACCGCCCTCAGGGCCGTCGCCGAACGGGCCGGGGTGAACATCGTTTGGGACGACGCCACCGTCACGCGCCTACGGCGTCACGCTCAAGTGGCTTGCATCGCCCAGGTCGCCAAGAGCGCCGAGGTAGCCGACCCTGACAAGGATCACGTCGTCCTCATCGCACCGAGCCACGCGGGTAACGTCGGCAGCGCGATACGCAGCCTGGTCGCGTTCGGCTTCACCGACCTCGTGCTCGTCGCGCCGCGTGTAGACGCGTGGGGTCCGCACGTCATCAGGGCGTCCGTTGGGTTGCGCTTCGCGCTCAGGTGCCAGATCGTAGCGAGCGCAGCTGAGTACTTGCTCGATCACCCTGACCGCCGTCACTACTCGTTCAGCGCAGGCGCCACTGCCGAGTTGCGAGACGTAGGTTTCGAGCACCCTTTGGCGCTCTGGTTCGGTCCGGAATGGGCCCCAGACGGCGCCTTAGAAACGGCGCCGCCTACCGCCACCCCGGTAAGTATCGCGGTGCTGCCTCATGTAGAATCGCTGAACTTGGCCACCGCGGTCTCGTTGGCCGCTTATCACGCGAGGCGTTGAGGGGCGTCTGGCCCAGCGCCTTGGTCCACTTCAACTGCGTATAGGGGAGTATGCCGGAAAGAGCTAGAACGGGTCACCTCAAGGGGCGCATCATCGTTGTTACGTTCGCGGCCATCCTGGCTCTAGGCACGTTGGGCAATCAGTTCCTCTCGCTCGCGCTCGCGCTCGCCGCCATTGCCGTCGCGGTGATCCTGCTCGTGCGTCTGCCCCGCACTCTTTCGTGGCGCTTGGCCGCCATCGCAGCCTCGTTGTGGGCGGTGGAGGAAGTCTTCTGGTTCTTCCAACGCCTAACTGACGCCTCCACCACCCCGCTCATCACCGAGCTCACCTACTACTCTGGGCTCGTTCTATGGATCGCGGCCGTTCTGCTGATGCCAGGCAAGCGCATGCCGCGAACGCTGCTGATCGCGGCGCTGCCCGCCGTTGGGCTCCTCATCCTCCTCCTCTTCCTCGACTCGTCCTCCTCCATCACCCTCGCCTTCCCGTTCTTGGAGGCGGCGTTAGTCGTTGCTTCCCTACCGCTCCTCGGCGGCTCCATGACGGGCGGCGCGTCTGACGGCCGCGTGCTCGTGGTGCTTGGCTTCTACTTCAGGGCGCTCGGGGCGGGCTCGTTCGCGTGGCTGGCAGGCACCGATTCGGGCGCAGCGGCGGTGGTCTTGTGGCTCATGTCGTACGTGATGCTGGGGCTCGGCCTCTACTTGGAACTGGACGACCGTGACGCCGAGTTCCTTCCCGTCGGCGTGGCCGTCGTCAGCTTGCAGTTCGTGAGCGTCGGCTTACTCGTCGTTCTCTACCGCATGGGCACGATCAACGATCGTTACGCGCTCGTGATCGTCTCCACCTTGGCTTACGTTCAGGTCGCGGTCGTGCTCCTGATCATCGCCACGAGCCGCGCAGCGCAGAAACTCGCTGCCTCAGAGCTGAGGGCATGGTCCCTTGCCCTCGATGCCGTTCAGCCTGCGCCTCACGGCGCCACCGCGCTCACTGGCGCACTAGGCCACGCGCTTGCTCGCGTGCCTCACGCCCAGGGTATCGAGGTGCACGGCACCGCGTCCGTCGGCGTGAAGTCCGGTTACGCCTACCCGCTGGTGGCGGGCGGCGCCGAAGTCGGCAGGCTCTACCTCGCCAAGCGACCGTCCGCCACGACTGTCATCGACACCTGCGCGCCGATCCTCGCGTCGCGCCTGCACCTGATGAGCGACCTGGATCGCTGGGCGGCAGCTGCCCTCACCGATCCGCTCACGGGCCTCCTGAACCGGCGCGGTCTAGAGCTGAGGGCCGACCTGTTGATGAGCGAAGCGAAGGCCAACGAGTCGCCCTTGAGCGTGGCCATGCTCGACATCGACCACTTCAAGCGCGTGAACGACGTCTACGGTCACGGCGTTGGCGACAACGCGCTCAAGGCCCTCGCGAACATATTTCGCAAGCATCTCAGGCCGAACGACCAGGCGGTCAGGTGGGGCGGCGAAGAGTTCGTCGTGGTGCTGCCCGGGGCCGATCAGGAGCAGGCCGGCGAGATCTTGAGGCGGGTGCGGCAAGAGTTGAGTTCCGCCGACATCAGCCCGGTCGCCTGGCCCATCGCCTTGTCGGCTGGCGTGGCCGGAACCGACGCGCCAGAGGGCGGGAGCGAGAGGCTAAGCGAGCTCATCGACGCTGCGGACGCCGCCCTAAACCGCGCCAAGCGCAGCGGTAGGAACCGAATAGTCCGCGCTGGAGGCTAGGCGCGGCCAGCCAGCCGCAAGCGCGTCACTTAGTGCGCGGTTACAATGCCGCATGCGCGAGCTCCTCTACAACGCCGCCAAGCACTTCAAACGCGGCAAGGCGCTAAGCGAACGCGGCGACTCACGTGGCGCGATGGTGGCGTACGAAGACGCCCTGCGTGACCTCCACGCCGTGAAGCCGCAACGCATGCGTGACGTGCTGCTCGCGCAGGTCTACTTGTCGCGCTACCTTCTCGGGCAAGCTAACGACCAAGTGAAGGCGGACAGCGACCTCCGCCTCGGCTACAGCTACGCCCGCACGACCGCAGAGCCCACGGTCAGGCAACTCGCTGAGGCGTTGTGGGACGAGCGCCGTACGAGGCCTCCAGCCGTGGTGGCTCGCAGTCAACGTCAGGGCAGAGGCGGTCGTAGTGGTGACGGCCAACCCGCCCAACGCTCTGGTGGCCGCGGCCGTGGTGAGCGCCGAGGTAACAACCAGAAGGGCTGAGTCCGGCCCTGGTAGCGCCGCCCGTTGCCGTCAGACCGCCAGCGGGTAACATCGCGCCATGAGCCACGCCCTCCTCACCGCCGCATACGCCGCAGAGGCCCCCTACCTTGACCTGCTAGCAGAACTCGTCAGCCTCGAGAGCCCGACGCATGAAAAGGCAGAGTGCGACGTCTTCGCGAGCCGCCTTGCTCAAGAGCTGACGCTGCGCGGCCTTAGCGTCACGCGCCACCCACGCGCTGACGCGGGCGACATCCTAGAAGCACACCGCGCCGGCGGCAGCGGCCCAAGCACGCTGCTCCTCTGCCATTACGACACGGTGTGGCCGCTCGGCACGCTTGCCTTCATGCCCTTCCACCGCGACGGTGACAAGGTGTTCGGGCCGGGCACCGTCGATATGAAAGCCGGCATCACCAACGCCCTCAGCGCGTTCACGCTCCTCGACGACCTCGGCCTGGCTCTGGTCGGCGACGTCACGCTGCTCGTGACCAGTGACGAGGAGACCGGTTCGCACGCCTCGCGCGAGCTCATCGAGGAGCTGGCGCGCAAGCACGACCGCGTGCTCGTGCTCGAACCAGGACGCGATGACGGGGCCTTGAAGGTAGGACGTAAAGGCGTCGGTACTTTCGAGCTGCGCTTCCGTGGTCGCTCGGCTCACGCAGGCAACAACCCGTCAGATGGCGCCAGCGCCTTGCGCGAACTAGCGCACATGCTCGTGTTCGTCGAGGACTTGGGCGACGACGTGGCTGGCACCACGGTCAACGTCACCGTCGCGCACGCAGGCTTCGCGACGAACGTCATCGCGGAAGAGGCGGTCGCGTTCGTCGACGTCAGGGTCCTCAAGATGACCGAGGCGCAGCGCGTGACGGGCGCCATCGAGGGTTACAGTCCGCGCGACGAGCGCGTCACCCTCACGGTCAGCGGCGGCCTGAACCGCCCACCGTTGGAGCAGACACCAGCAAACGCCGCCCTCTACCAAGAAGCGCTCGAGGTGCTCGACAGCTTAGGGCTGAGCCTCGAGGCGGGTGTCGTTGGTGGTGGTTCGGACGGCAACTTCACGTCCGCTCTAGGGGTCGCGACACTCGACGGCCTCGGCTCCGTCGGTGGCGGGCCGCACGCCAGGCACGAGCACATCAGGGTGAAGGAGTCCCTCGAACGCGTGGCCTTACTTGCGGGGCTGTTGGCTGAGCGCTGAAGCGCATGGCTTACTTGATCAGCGCCGCTTGCGGCCTTCTGCTAACGCTAGCGCTGCCGCCCCTAGGGTGGTGGCCGCTTGCTTTCGCCATCTTCCCTGTCTTCGCGCTTACCGCAGTGGCCGCGAGCGCGCGGCGGGCGTTTTGGCTCGGCGCCGCCTTCGCAGCACCGTTCTTCGCGCTGTACATCCTGTGGCTACCGCGGTCGTTCGCCGAACTCTTCGGCCTGGGGTTCTGGGCCGTCTACCCTGGACTGCTCGCCATCCTCGCGACGTTCTGGGGCCTGACGACCTGGGCGGCTTGGCGCCTCGCGGCGTTGACGGGCGGAAACGACCAGGCGGCGCGCGCTACGCGCGTACTCATCTACTTGCCCATCCTCTGGGTGCTCGTCGAGTGGGCGCGCACCCAGGGCTATTTCGCCTTTCCTTGGGGCACCCTCGGCTACACCTGGCTAGACTCCGCCGTTGGACAACTCGCCGAGTACGGCGGGGTCTATGGTCTTAGCCTGCTGGTAGTCGCGCCCGCGGCCGTGCTGGCGTGGCCGTGGTCGCGGCCAGGCGGGCCACGAACCGTTGGCGTCGTCTCGTCGTTACTACTCGCCGCCGCCGTAATCGGTGCGACGTTCATCGCTGGCTCGGGCGCTGGCAGGGCGGCGACGCAAGCTCCAACCTCCGGTGAGTACCGCGCCCTCCTCGTGCAAGGCGACGTCGACCCCTTCAGCCGCGCCGCGAGCGACACGCAGGACCTAAACACGCACTTACGCCTGACAGAGGAAGGCGCCGCGCTGAACGCCGAGGCTGGTGGGCCACGAATCGACCTGGTGGTATGGCCAGAGGGCGCCGTTCTCGGCTACAGCCTGGCAGCAGGCGACGCGGAACCGCTGCGCAGAGCCATAACAGACAGCGCCACTGGAGCGACCTTCATTGTTGGCGGGCGCGTCTACGAGGCCGGGCGCAACTACAACTCGCTCCTCGCCCTCAAGGGCGGCGCGCTGATCGGCCGTTACGACAAGCGCTTCCTCGTGCCCTTCGGTGAGCGCTGGCCACTGTACGAGCAGTTGAACGGCTTGTACCGCGCCGTGTTCAGCGCCTTCGGCTTGCCTATGCTTGCCAGCACCGCGGCTGGCGCCGAGGTGCGGCCGCTAGCGACTGACGTCGGTCTCATCGGCGCATTCGTGTGCTACGAGTCGGTCTTCCCTCAAGTCCAGCGCGACCTCGTCGCTCTTGGAGCTGAGGTGCTCGTGCTTGGCACGAACGACGCCTGGTTCGGTGTTGGCACGGGCGCGTGGCAGCACTTCGACATGGGGCGCCTGCGCAGCATCGAGACGCGGCGCTGGCTCCTGCGCGCAGGTAACGACGGCGTGACCGCCGCCGTCGACCCGTTGGGCAGGGTCACGGCCCAGGTGCCGAGGGGCATACCGACTAGCCTGGCCGTCACGTTCGAGACGCGCACTGACCTCACGTTCTGGGTGCGTTACGGCGGGCTAACGCCACTAGTGCTCGGCGTCCTGCTGCTCGTGGCCATGGCCGTCGCAACGGCGCTACGCTCGAGACCAGCCCAAGTAGGATAGGCGAATGCAGATCGTCATCGTCGGTGGCGGGGAGATCGGCGCACTGATAGCGGCGGCGCTCCACCGGACGCACAGCGTCACCATCATCGACCAAGACCCTGAGCGCGAGGCGGCCTTCACTGCCATGGACGTGCAGTTCGTGCGCGGCAACGGCACGGACCCTGAGGACCTGCGCGCGGCGAACGCCGATCGCGCGAGGGCCTTCATAGCCTGCACCTCGAGCGACGACGTCAACGTGCTCGCCTGCCTGGCCGCCAAGGGCCTCGGCGCGAAGGAGACCCTCGCCTTCGTAACGCGCCAACGCTACGTCGATGCGTTCAAGCGCGATGGCGCCTTCGAATCCGTCGGCCTGCTCATCAACCGTGTGCTTTGGCCGCAACGCATCCTCGCGCACCAGATCGCTGACATCGTCAGGGTGCCACGGGCGATAGATAGCGCGCGCTTCGCTAACGGCCGCATCATGCTGCTCGAGTTCCTCCTCGAACCGCACGACCCGTTCCTCAACTCGCGGCTCGACGGCATCACCCTGCCGCCTGGCGTGTTGGCGGTCGGCGCCATCCAGGGTGACTCCTTCCACATCCCAACGGGCGCGACCGTCCTCGAGGCAGGCGACCGCGTGGTTTTCATGGGAACTAGCGAGAAGATGCGCGACATGCAGCGGCGCTTCGCTCCCCAAAGACATTCGCAGAAGGTCGTCATCGTCGGCGGCGGCAACGTCGGCTTCATGGTGGCGCAACAGTTGACCAGCGGGCGTGCGGACCTGACCATCATCGAGCAGGACCAAGAGCGCTGCGAGAAACTGGCCCAGCTACTGCCGCGCGCGCTCGTCCTCAAGGGCGACGGCACCGACCTCGAGCTCCTTGAACAAGAGCGCGTCGAGGACGCCGACGTGATCGTCGCCGTAACGGATGACGACGCCAAGAACCTCCTGGTGTCGCTGTTGGGCAAGCAGCTCGGCATCCCCAAGGTCGTGACGCGCGTCGGCAGGACGCGCAATCGTAGGCTGTTCATGCGCGTTGGCATCGACTCGCCGCTCACCCCGCGGGCGGCCGCCGTCCAGGAGGTCCTCAACTGGCTGGGCGTTGACGAGGTCGAGCACCTCGCGACGATCGAGGATCGCGCGGAAGTCATGGAGGCCACGTACCCGCCGGAGTCCGCCGGCGGTCGCGTCATGGACCTCGGCACGCCAGGCGACATGCTGATCGGTGCCGTGCTGCGCAACGAGCGCATCATCGTGCCGAACGGTGAGACCGTCATCCAGCCAGGCGATCACCTCTACCTCGTTACTACTCCAGACTGCGTCGGGGAAGTCGAGGAGTGGCTGGACGAGCGTAGGAGCAGGAAGCCGGTCGGGTGACGACCACGGCGCGCACGCAGCCGCAACGCACCCGGCGCGACACGAGCCGCGGCAAGTTCTTCCCGTACGTGCTAGGAACCGGCTTCATGGCGTTGAGCTTCGCCGCGACGGCGTTCGCCATCTACGCCCTCGCCGTTGGTGAGCCGTTCCACGGCTTCGCGGCCACCGTACTCGTAGCGCTGCCCGCCGGACTTTACCTCCGTAGGCTGGGCAGCCCAGATGCCGACCCCAGCAGACGCGAGGCACTGATCACCGTGCTCCTCTCCTGGCTCTTCCTCCCAGCGTTAGGCGCCATCCCCTACGTCTTCGGCGGGCAGTTGCCGCCACTCGACGCCTTCTTCGAGTCGATGAGCGGTTTCACCACGACCGGCGCAACGACGATCCAAGACTTCTCGCTCGTGCCTGACTCGCTGCTCTTGTGGCGGGCCGTCTCCCAGTGGGTTGGTGGCGTCGGCATCCTCGTGCTGTTCTTGGCCGTCTTCCCGCAACTAGCCATCGCTGGCAGGCAGATGTTCCACGCGGAGATGCCGGGACCGAGCCAGGAGCGCTTCACGCCGCGCCTGCGCCAGACGGCGTTGGCCGTCGTGGCGCTCTACGCTGCCCTTACCATCGCGTGCGCGGCGGCATACGCCGTCGCCGGCATGGCGCCGTTCGACGCCCTCGCGCACGCCTTTGGCACGCTGGCAGCCGGGGGCTTCAGCGCCAACGCCGCGAGCTTCGCGGACTACAGCGCACCGGCGCTTCAGTGGATCGCGATCTTGTTCATGACCCTGTCCGGGGCGAGTTTCATACTCGTGTTCAGGGCCGTCTCCGGGCAGCCAAGGGCACTGCTGCGCGACGCGGAGTTCCGCGTCTACATCGGCATCCTCGTCGTAGGGGGCGGCATACTCGCCATGCTCCTTGCCGGCGAGTACGGCACGGCTGACGCCATCCGCCACGGCTTGTTCCAGTCGGTGAGCATCGTGACGAGCACCGGTTTCGCCTCGGCCGACTTCCGGGAGTGGGGCCTGCCCGCCCAGGGAATGATCCTCGCCCTCCTGTTCGTAGGGGGTTGCGGCGGTTCCGCCAGCGGCGGCGTGAAGGTAGTCCGGTGGTTGATCATCGCAAAGCACACGGCGCGGGAAGTGCGTCATGCGATCCACCCGCGCGCCGTGCTGCCCGTGCGCGTCGGCGACCGTATCGTCTCCGAGGACGCCATCAGGGCCGTGGGCGCGTTCATCACCCTCTACGTCGGCCTCTTCGCCTTCACGACCATAGCGCTCGTGTTCCTCGGCGCGGACTTCACGAGCGCCTTCAGCGCCTCCATCGCCTCCCTTGGCAACACCGGACCCGGCCTCGGGCCTTACGCGCCGATTGGCCAGCTCGACGAGCTGTCGGCGGTAGGGAAGCTCCTGCTCATGTTCGCCATGTACGCGGGGCGGCTCGAGGTAGTGACGGTGTTCGTCATCTTCACGCCCGGCTGGTGGCGCCTGCCTCGAGTCTGGTCCCGCGGGTGAGGCTCACGGCCTCCGGCCGGCCGCTTTGACGTGGGATATGCTGCCCCTCAGTAAACCATTCGCTGCCAGTCACGCCGCCTTGAGTGGCGCGCGGCTATTTGGAGGACCCATGGCCGACACCATCGAATCCGTACTGCAAGAGGCACGCCAGTTCCCACCTCCTAAGTCGTTCCAGCGCACCGCCCTCATAAACAGTTCCGAGGAGTACGAGCGGCTGTACCGCCAGTCGCTAGACGAGCCAGAACTATTCTGGGGCGAGGCGGCCAAGCGTCACCATTGGTTCGAGCCGTGGACCAGCGTCATGGAGTGGGAAGAGCCGCACGTCAAGTGGTTCGTTGGCGGCAAGACGAACCTCGCTTACGACTGCCTAGATCGACAAGTCGCCGAGGGCAAGGCCAACAAGGTGGCGTTCTTCTGGGAAGGTGAGCCTGGCGACAAGCGCACCATCACTTACGGCCAGATGCTCACCGAGGTCAGTCGCTTCGCCAACGTCCTGAAGGGCAAGGGCGTGAAGGTCGGCGACCGCGTCGCCATCTACATGCCCATGATCCCGGAGGCCATAGTTGCCATGCTGGCGTGCGCCCGCATAGGCGCGACGCACTCGGTCGTGTTCGGAGGCTTCTCGTCTCACGCGCTCTCCGACCGCGTCAACGACGCTCAGGCGAGCGTAGTCATCACGGCAGACGGCGGCTTCCGCCGCGGCGCCGTCCTCCCGCTCAAACCGGCGGTCGACGAGGCCCTAGCTACGACGCCGAGCGTCAAGCACGTCATTGTCATCAGACGCGCCGAGAATGTCGTAGACATGGAGGCCGGCCGCGACGAGTGGTACCACGAGCTCATGCAGGGCGCCTCGCCGAACTGCCCGGCCGTGCCGGTCGATGCGGAGCACCCCGCTTACGTGCTCTACACTTCCGGCTCGACTGGCAAACCGAAGGGCGTGCTGCACACGACCGGCGGCTACCTCGTCCACACTTCCCTGACGGCGAAGTACGTGTTCGACCTGCAAGAGAACGACGTGTTCTGGTGCACGGCCGACATCGGGTGGGTGACGGGCCACTCGTACGTCGTCTACGGCCTCATGTCCAACGGCGCCACGCAGGTCATGTACGAGGGCAACCCGACGTACCCGGCGCCTGACCGCTTCTGGGAGATGATCGAACGCTACGGCGTGACCATCTTCTACACGGCCCCAACCGCCATCCGCGCCTTCATCAAGCTCGGCAGGGAGTACCCGGAGAAGCACGACCTCTCTAGCCTGCGCCTCATCGGCACGGTCGGCGAACCCATCAATCCCGAAGCGTGGATGTGGTACCGCAGCGTCATCGGTGGCGACCGCTGCCCGATCGTCGACACGTGGTGGCAGACGGAAACGGGCGCCATCATGATCTCGACGTTGCCTGGCGTGCACACGACGAAGCCCGGCTCGGCCGGCGTTCCGCTTTTCGGCATCGACGCGGCCGTCGTGGACGCTGACGGTAACGACGCAGGCGTCGACCAGGGCGGTTACCTCGTCATGCGTCGCCCGTGGCCCGGCATGCTGCGCACCGTTTACGGCGACGACGACCGCTACCGCAACCAGTACTGGGGCGAGGTGCCACACACCTACTTCTCCGGCGATGGGGCGCGGAAGGACGCGGACGGCTACTTCTGGGTGATGGGCCGCGTCGACGACGTGGTGAACGTGTCGGGCCACCGCCTCGGCACCATGGAGGTCGAGTCTGCGCTCGTCTCGCACCCTGCCGTGGCCGAGGCGGCCGTCGTTGGCCGCCCCGACGAGCTGAAGGGTCAGGGGATCGTGGCGTTCGTGACGCTCGAGCAAGGTTTCGAGCCGAGCGACAAGTTGCGCGACGAACTGCGCAAGCACGTCGCTGCCGAGATCGGCGCCATAGCGCGGCCAGACGAGGTGCGCTTCGCGGACGCGCTACCGAAGACGCGTTCCGGCAAGATCATGCGCCGCCTCCTGCGCAGCGTGGCTTCCGGCCAGGAGTTGATCGGTGACACGAGCACGCTAGAGGACCGCGGGGTCGTCGAGCAACTGCAGCGCAGCGGGAACGAGTGACGACGCAGGCTCGCCGTCACGCCAACGCGGGTTAGAGACCGCATGCGAGGCTCTAAGCGCCTCAACATCGGCTTGCTCATGACTTATAACGAGCAAGACGTCATCGAGGAGATGCTGCGCCACAACGGGCCCGGCGTCGACGCCATCTTCGCGCTTGACGGGTCAGACGACGCCACGCCGGCCATCTTGCGCGCCGACCCGCTCGTCAAGCTCGTGCTGCGCGACGCGGACGTAGCTGGCTTAGGCAAGGTGCGCGACTACCACCGCCAAGCGCTCTTAGACGCCGCCAGGGCCGAGTACGGAGTAGGACACTGGTACACGCTCATGCACGGCGACGAGTTCTTCCACGACGACCCGCGGGCAGTGGCGCAAGCTGCGCAGGCGCAGGGCGCGGGCCGCGTTAACTGGGCAGCCATGCAGTTCTTCTTGCACCCAAGCGACCGCCCAGTAGTGGGCGCGGGTGTGCAAGAGAACGTGCGCTGGTACTCCCCGTTCTGGGTCGAGATCAGGCAGTTCAGGGACGCGCCGGGCGCCAGCTACCGCACCGGTGAGCACGGCCGCGTGTTTCCGCACGGCGTTAGTTGGGTGCCTTACTGGAAGATGCCCCTCTTCAAACATTACCCTTACCGTTCTGAGGCTCAGACCCGCGCTCGCCTCGAGGCCATGGCAGCAAGGGGATTCTCTGGCACGCGAGCGACGGACGACGTGTACCGCGACCGCTACGCCCCCGAGTACCGCGAAGCGGCCCGCTTCACTGGCGACTTCGGTGAGTTCGAGTTGGCGCGGCAGGGCAGTTTGTTGAACATGCTGCTGCGCTGGAGGCGGCTGGTGCCTAGGTGAGAGGCGCCTAGCTGCGGCCCAGGTCGCCACCGGGGCGCTGGGTTGCTGGCAAGCGCCCCTCGGCGAGAACCATGGCTACCAGGATGAGGCTGGCGCCAAGCCACCCGAGGGTGCCCAAGCGCTCACCTATGAGCAGCATGGCGAAGCCGGCCGCGAACACGGGCTCGAGTACGAAGATCAGCGCGGCGAGGTGAGCCGGCACGACCCGTTGCGCGTACGTCTGGACCACAGCGACAAGGGCGGTGGCCACCACGGCCAGGTAGAGGATCGCCAAGTAGGTGCCGATCGGCACGCTCGCCAACTTGCCGACTTCTGGCGCGGCCCACAACCACGCGAGGGCAGCCATCGGCAGGTGCTGCATCATGGCGAGGGACGTGCCCCTCACCTTGCCAGCCACCTCGCCGAGGTACACGATGTACATGGCGTAAGTGAGGGCGGTGACGAGCACGAGGATGTCGCCGGCGTTGACGGCCGCGAAGCCGTTGCGCAAGGTCATGAGGCCGAGGCCGGCAAGCGCGACCGAGGCCGCGAGCAGTACGCGGGCGCTCAGGGCACGCTTCAGCCACACCCGCGCGACTAGCGGCGTGAGTATCACTGACAGGCCTGTAATGAAGGCCGCGTTAGAGGCGCTGGTGATGGCGAGGCCGGCCGTTTGGGTGGCGAAGCCGGCGAACGAGAGCAACCCGAGCACTAGCGCCGGGACTAGCGCGCGCCTGTCCCACTTCGCCCAGGCGAGCAGCAACGCGGCGAGCGTGAAACGCACCGCTAGGAGTAACGCCACCGGGATGGTGTCGAGTGCCTCCTTGACTACGACGAAGGTCGTACCCCAGATGACCGTGACGAGTACCAGTGAAATGACGCCCACGGCCGGAGACACGAGCCTCATTGTCACACGCCGCGGCTAGCACCTGAGGTCGCGAGGGCCGGGTCGAGAGAGTCAAGTCGCGGAGTCAACCAGACCCCAATTGTTACTATCGGCCAATGATGCAGGAGTTCAGGGTTGGCCACGGTCAGGACGCGCACCGGCTGGTGGCGGGCAGGCGGCTAGTGATCGGGGGCGTGCCGGTGGAGAGCCAGCGCGGCGCGGACGCCCACTCAGACGGCGACGTGCTCCTCCACGCGCTGGCGGACGCCCTGTTATCCGCTTACGCTCTCGGGGACATCGGTCGGCTCTTCCCGCCGAGCGACGCACGCTTCGCGGGGATGGACAGCCGCGACATCGTGGCGCAAGTCCTGGAGAAGCTGCGCGTGCATACGCCCGGCGTTCGCGTTGTCAACGTGGCCGCGGTCGTGACCCTCGACACTCCGAAACTTGGCGCCGCCCGCGACGCGATGAGCACGGTCATCGCTGAGCTGCTCGAGCTGCAGGCTGACTCGGTCGGCATCACCTTCAAGACTAGCGAGGGGCTCGCGCCCGACCACGTGCAGGCGAGCGTGGTGCTCGGCCTGCTGCAAGCCGAGCTCACCTGATACGAGAGTGCGCCGCGAACCAATTGAGGTTCGCGGCGCACTAACAGCCGTCGTTGAATCAGATTTCCTGCAGCGTCACCTGCACCCGGCCGGCCACTTCGGCCACCTGGAAGAGTTGGATCTTCTTGACGGCAGGCAGCGTGGCGCGGCCGGTGGTCAAGTCGAAGGTGGCGCCGTGGTGAATGCAGCGGATCTTGCCTTCGAGCAACTCGCCGTCGTTGATCGGGTAACGCTGGTGGGTGCAGCGGTCGGGGAGCGCGTAGAACGCGCCCCCCTGCCTGACGATCACGATATCGGTGCCGCCCACCACGCGGGCGGTGATGGAGTCCTCCGGGAACTCATCGACGGCACCCACGTCGAACGACGCCGCCGCAACGGCTGCTCCGGCCGCCTCCTCCTCGCTCACAGCTTCTCCTTCACCCCTGGCACGCCGAGCTTGGCCTGCACTACGCGCTCGACGTACTCCGCCACTTTCGGCAGCGTCACGCGGCTCATGACCTCGTAGAGGAAGCCCGTGACGAGCACGTGCTCTGCTACTTCTGGGTGGAGTCCGCGGCTCATGAGGTAGAAGCGCTGGTCCTCCGGCACCGGGCCGGTGGTGGAGCCGTGTGAGCACTTGACGTCGTTGGCCGCGATCTCGAGTTGCGGGATGGAGACGACCTCGGAATCCTCGTCGAGGAGTAGGTTGCGGTTCGTCTGGTAAGCGTCCGTCTTCTGGGCGCCAGGGTCGACGACGATCATGCCGGAGTAGACGGCTTGGCTGGCGTCACGGACGGCGCCCTTGAAGAGCACATCGGAGAACCCGCGCTCCGTGGCGTGGTGCTGGAGGGTGAACTGGTTGAAGTGCTGGCCCTCGTCCGCGAAGTACAAGCCCAGCATCTCGCTCTCGGAGCCTGGACCTTCGAGGCGGCTCTCGACTTCGGCGCGGGCGGCGTCCGCCCCGAGGCTGACGGTCACGGATTCGAGGCGAGCGTCGCGGCCGAGGTGCGCGCGGAGCTTGTTGATGTGCGCTACGTTGCGGCTCCAGTTCTGGAGGCTCACGTAGCGCAACTTGGCGCCATCTTGCAGGACGATCTCGGTGGCGGCGTCGAAGAACAGTCGCTCGTCGAACGGCTCGCTCGTGAACTCGTCGATGAAGGTGAGGCGCGCGTTCGCGCCGAGCACGATAAGGGCGCGCCCGAGCCCGATACCACCGGAGTCCGCCGTGGTGAACGCGCCTAGCGGCAGTTCGACCTCGACGTTCTTCGGGACGTACACGAAGGTGCCGTTCTCCCACAGCGCCGAGTTGAGCGCCGTGAACTTCGTTTGCGTGGCGTTGACCACGCTGTAGAGGTGCTCCTTGACGAGTGCCTCGTGCTCGCGTACGGCCGTGCGCAGGTCGGTGAAGATGACGCCTGACTCGCTGATGCTCGCCTCGTGCAACACGACCTGGTTGCCCTTGTGCACCATGACGCCTTCTGCGTCGGAGTCGGCGATGCGCATGCTGATGCGCTCCGACACCGTCGAGTCGCGCGGCGCCTTGGCAAGCTCGAGGCCGGCGTAAGCGAAGCGTGCCAGCTGCGTGTAGCGGTACTCCTCGGTGCGCTCGGTCGGGAACGGCTGCGCGTCGTAAGAGCGGAGCGCTGCCCTGCGCTCCTCAGCCAGCCACGCGGGTTCGGCGTACGCGTCGATGATGTGTTCGACGGCGGCGGCGCTGATGACGGGGTTGTCTACCAGGGTCGCCATGCCTAACCTACGCTCCCTTCCATCTCGAGCTCGATGAGGCGGTTGAGTTCGACCGCGTACTCGAGCGGTAGCTCTTTGGCAACGGGGTCTAGGAAGCCGCGCACGATCAACGACATGGCCTCCGCCTGCCCAAGCCCCCGCGTCATGAGGTAGAAGATCTGCTCGTCGTCTAGCTTGCTGACGGTGGCCTCGTGCCCCACGTGGGCGGTCTTCTCGTTGATCTCGATGTACGGGAAGGTGTCGGTGCGGGCGTTCTCGTCGAGCAGCAGCGCGTCGCACTCCACGTTGGAGCGGGCGTTGGTGGCGCCCTGATGGATCTGCACCAGACCGCGGTAGCTTGAGCGGCCCGTGCCCTTGCTGATGGACTTGCTGACCACGCTGCTGGTGGTGTTCGGGGCCACGTGGATGACCTTGGCGCCGGCGTCCTGGTGCTGGCCGTCAGTGGCGAAAGCGATGGAGAGGACCTCACCGTGGGCGCCCTCACCAACCAGGTAGGTGCTCGGGTACTTCATGGTGGTCTTGGAGCCGAGGTTGCCGTCCAGCCAGCCCATGCTGGCGTTGGCGTGCACCATGGCGCGCTGCGTGACGAGGTTGTAGACGTTGTGAGACCAGTTCTGGATGGTGGAGTAGCGCACGTGACTGTTGTCCTGGCACACGATCTCGATGACGCCAGAGTGGAACGAGTTGCTCGTGTACGCCGGGGCCGTGCAGCCCTCGATGTAGTGGAACTTGGAGCCTGGCGCCCCGATGATGAGGGTGCGCTCGAACTGGCCGATGTTCTCGGCGTTGAGCAGGAAGTACGCCTGCAGCGGCACGTCGACGTGGACGCCTTCCGGCACGTACACGAACGAGCCGCCAGACCACACCGCGGAGTTGACCGCCGCGAAGTAGTTGTCCTCGGGCGGGATGACCGTCGCGAAGTACTCCTTGAAGATCTCGGGGTGCTCCTTGAGACCGGTGTCGGTGTCGAGGAAGATGACGCCGAGCTTCTCCCACTCCTCCTTGAGCTTGTGATAGACCATCTCGGACTCGTACTGCGCGCCGACACCCGCCAGCGCACGCTGTTCGGCCTCCGGTACGCCCAAGCGGCGGTAGGTCTCGCGCACTTCTTCCGGGATGTCGTCCCATGAGCCCGCCGTGCCTTGCTTCTCGTTCGGCCTCACGTAGAAGAAGATGTCGTCGAAGTTGAGGCCACCCAGGTCGGGTCCCCACTTGGGGCGGCCCTTCTTCTCGGCGATCTCGAACGCGCGCAGGCGGAACTTGAGCATCCACTCTGGCTCGTTCTTGAAGTAGCTGATCTGCTCGACGACGCGGCGTGTCAGGCCGCGGTCTGACTTGAAGAAGTAGTCCTCGGTGAGCTTGAAGTCGTACTGCTTGGTGTGCTCCATCCCCTCGAGCTTGGCAGCGTCGGGGTGGACGTCTTTAGTAATTTGGTTCGTCAGGTCGGACACTTACCGTCCCTCCGCCCTTCTAGTTGCATGAGTAGCCCGGTCGTTGCGTACGGGCGGCACGGGTGGGTTCAGGCGCCCACTGCTTCGCGGACCCACTCGTAGCCCTTCTGGTCGAGCTCCATCGCAAGCTCCTTCGGGCCGGTCTTGACGATGCGGCCGTGCACCATCACGTGGACGACGTCTGGCACGATGTGGTTGAGGAGGCGCTGGTAGTGGGTGATCACGAGGGCGCCGAACTCGGGCCCGCGGGCCGCGTTCACGCCTTGGGAGACGACCTTGAGGGCGTCGACGTCGAGGCCGGAGTCCGTCTCGTCGAGGATGGCGTAGCGCGGTTCGAGGACGAGCAGCTGCAGGATCTCGGAGCGCTTCTTCTCCCCGCCCGAGAAGCCCTCGTGCAGGTTGCGTTCGATGATCGACTCGTCCCAGTTGAGTTCCTTGACCGCGCGCTGCAGCTTCTTGTAGAACTCCATGACGCCGATCTCGTCGCCGTCCTCACGCCTGGCGTTGAGGGCGAGGCGCAAGAAGTTGGCGATCGACACGCCTGGAACTTCTACGGGGTACTGGAAGGCGAGGTAGAGCCCCTCGCGGGCGCGTTCGTCCGGCTCCATCTCGAGGATGGACTGGCCCTCCAGTAGGATGTCGCCCGCCGTGACCTCGTACTGCGGGTCGCCAGCGATGACCTTGGCTAGGGTCGACTTGCCTGAGCCGTTGGGACCCATGAGCGCGTGGACCTCGCCACGCGGCACCACTAGGTCTACGCCCCTCAGGATCTCGTCGCCGCCGACGATGCGGGCGTGTAGACCTTGGATCTCCAGCTTCTTGTCGCTCATGTGCACACCTCTCGTGAAGGATCTCTGGTGTCGTTGATGGGCCGCGCCGCTTGCGCAGCTGCGCACGAACGGGCCCATAACTAGGACTCGTTCCGATTCTAACTCGTTAGCTTGAGACGGGGTGCTGCATACTTGACCGCCCAGCTAGGCGTTAAGGCTACCAGGTAGGCGGTTCACCGACTGTTCTGATGAACGCAAGCTGCCGCCGTCATTCGCGAGAGCGCTTCAACCACCCGAAGATGCCACCCTGCTTGCGCTCGGTCGCCTGCTCATCATCCTTGCGCACGTCTGTCGGCACGGCCGTCGCGCGCCCAGCGCGGCCAGTGACCTTGGCAGCCGGCGCATCCGCCGCGCCAGCGCCGGCCACGACGGCACCGTTAGTGACGCCAGAAGCAGCCATCAGCGCGACCGCGAAGTCCCTGGCGGTCGCGTAGCGCCGCGCCGGGTCGCGCATCATGGCGTGAGACACGACGCGCACGACCTCGATGGGCAGCCCTGAACGCAACGAACGCAACTCCTTTGGCACGCCGGTTCGGTGCGCGACCATCAGCGCGTCGTAAGAGGCCCCTACGAACGGCCGCTCGCCCGCGATCACCTCGTACGCGAGCACGCCTAGTGAGTAGATGTCCGACCGCACCCCAGCCGACTTGCCCTCGAACACTTCAGGCGCCATGTAGAAGGCGGTGCCTACGCGGTCGACGCCCTCGTCGCCCATGAACACGCCAGTGCCGAAATCGCCTAGCTTCGCCTGCCCCTCCGCCGTGAGGAACACGTTGGCCGGCTTGACGTCGCGGTGCAGGACTTGGCGGTCGTGACTATGCATGAGCCCAGTTGCCACGTCGAGGACGAAGCGGTAGCACCGCTCGAGAGGCAAGCGGCCCTTCTCGAGCAGATACTGGTCGAGAGTACCGCCCTGGCAGTACTCCAGCGCGAGGAACGCGCCCTTACCAGTGGGGAAGCCCTCGTACGCCGTCACGACGTTCGGCGAGGCGAGCTTCACGGTGATGGCGACCTCGTTCTCGAACATCTTCTTGAGCACCGGCCGCTGCGCTAGTTCGGGACGCGGGATCTTGAGCGCCACCTCGCCGTAGACGGGGTGCCTCGCCAGGTACACGAACGCCGTCTGCCCCGAACCGAGGCGACTGATGACCTCGTAGCCCTCTGGCACGTAGCTTGGTGAGCCGTTGCTGTCCTTCAGAACGCGGCTTCCTCACCGGGGGCGAGCACGACGCACGACGAGGACGTCGCTTCCTCGACGGCGAGCTTGAACGCTTGAGCGTCTTGCGCGATCAGGGGGAACGTGTCGTAGTGCACGGGAACGACGACCTTGGGCTTCAGGAGCTTGACGGCCTCGACTGCCGCGGCGGGGCCCATGGTGAAGTTGTCGCCGATCGGGAGGAAAGCGAGGTCGATCGGCTCGCGCCCGATGAGGCTCATGTCGGAGAACAGCGCCGTATCGCCCGCATGGAGCACGCGCTTGCCCTCGACCTCGAGCAGGATGCCGGTTGGCATGCCGCCGTAACTGCCGTCTGGGAACGAGCTGGAGTGCCAGGCAGGCGTCAGGGTCACCCTCCCGAAGCCGAACTTCATGCTCCCGCCGATGTTCATGGCGTGGCTCTCAAGGCCTAGCCGCTCCGCGTACTTCGCTATCTCTGCCGTTGCGATCACCACCGCGCCACTGCGCTTGGCAAGCTCGGGGGTGTCACCCCAATGGTCGCCGTGGGCGTGGGTGATCAGCAGGTAATCGGGATCGAGTTCCGCTAGCGTCACGCCGGCGCGCGGGTTGCCGCTGATGAACGGGTCGAAGACGAACTCCGTGCCTCCAGCCACGATCTGCAGGGCCGAATGTCCTAGATAGCGCACCTTCAACTAGCTCAACTCCTTAGGCCGCCGTCGACCGACGCGACCGCCTCACGACTACTCGCTGGCGGCTGCGATCGGTGGCGGGCCTTGCCTCAACGCACGCCGACGTGTAGCTGGACCAACGCGAGGTAGTAGACGATCACTAGCAGCGTCGGAAGTCCAGCCATGCCAGCCGCTTCCTTGAAGCGCTTGAGCATGAAGAGCCCGAGGGCAAGGACTACCGAGCCTGCCGCAACTATCGGGAAGATCCAGAACAGGGTGTTCCAGATGCCCGTAAGGTGCAGCTGCACGATGAGGCCGCCGTTGTGCGTGGCCTTGAGCACCGCGCCCATGGCCCAGAAGATGCCGATCATGAAGGTGCCAAGGAAACCGGCAGCCATGCCGAAGGCGGCCAACAGGCGCTCGTTGTCTACCTCTCCGGTCGTCCTGATACTCACACTTGCCACGTGACCCTCCTAGTATGTGGGGCTTAGCTTAGCAGTCTCTGGCCCCTGGCGGCCCCGAAGCAACCGGCTTACAGTGGTTGCCCGCACCTCTGGTACACTGTCACGTTTGGCGCTGGCCAAGAGCGCCGCGCTGCGAAGCGTGTTAGGGAGGAACCTTGCAGGACCTGGTCATCCGCGGGGCACGCGCAAACAACCTCAAGAACGTCGACCTCGTACTTCCCCGCAACAAGTTCATCGTCTTCACCGGCGTGTCCGGTTCAGGCAAGTCGACGTTAGCTTTCGACACCATCTACGCGGAGGGACAGAGGCGTTACGTCGAGAGCCTCTCGGCCTACGCCAGGCAGTTCCTCGGCATCATGGATAAACCAGATGTCGATTCGATAGAGGGCCTCAGCCCAGCCATCAGCATCGACCAGAAGACCACCAGCCACAACCCACGGTCAACGGTCGGCACCGTAACGGAGATCCACGACTACCTGCGCTTGCTGTTCGCTCGCGTCGGCATTCCACACTGCCCGATCTGCGGTCGCGTCATCCAGCGCCAGTCGGCCAGCGAGATCGTCGACCGCCTCCTCGAGCGCTTCCCAGACAAACGCGCCATGCTCCTCGCCCCCGTGGTGAGGGGTCGCAAGGGCGAGTACCGCAAGCTGTTCCTCGACCTCAAGAAGGAGGGCTTCGCGCGCCTCCGGGTGGACGGGGTGGTGCTCACCATCGAGCAGGCCCTCGAAGCAGACCTCGAGCGTCACGAGAAGCACGACATCGACGTAGTCATCGACCGCATTGTGCTCATGGAGGCGGACCGCTCGCGCATAGCGGAGTCGACGGAGCTCGCGCTCACCAAGGGCGAGGGCCTCCTGCGCGCCTTCCTGCCTGACGAGGGCATCGACGAGCTCTTCAGCGAGAAGTTCGCCTGCCCAGAACACGGGACGTTCCTCGAGGAGCTCGAGCCGCGCACGTTCTCCTTCAACGCGCCTTACGGCGCCTGCGCGCACTGCAGTGGCCTCGGCTACCTGCAGCAGTTCGACCCAGAGCTCATCGTGCCAGACCCGACGCTGTCGGTATCGCAGGGTGCCATCGCGCCCTGGACAGGCAGCCGAGGAGACGGCGGCAAGGTCTTCTACTGGGACCGCCTGCGCGCGCTGGCCGACTACACGGGGTTCGACATCTCCGCAGCGTGGCAGGACCTGCCAGAGGCGGCACGAAAGACGATCCTCTACGGCAGCGACGAGCCGATCGAGGTCGTATACGAGCGCGGGGGCCGTGAGACCATGCGGTTCAGGGCCGAGTTCGAGGGCGTGATCCAGAACTTGCAGCGCCGCCTCAAGGAGGCCGCTTCGGACGCCGTGCGCGAGCGCCTCGAAGAGTACATGTCGCTCGTGCCGTGCCAGGAGTGCGGCGGCACGCGCTACAAGCCCGAGGTGCTGGCGGTCACCGTCGGCGGGCGCAACATCGCGGAGGTCAGCCACATGACCGTGCGCGACAGCCGCGAGCTCTTCAGCGACTTCGGCGTCGACGGCGCCAGCGCGAACGTGGCCAAGCCCATCCTGCGCGAAGTGAACGCGCGCCTCGGCTTCCTAGAGGACGTCGGCCTCGACTACCTGAGCCTCGACCGTAGCGCCAACACGTTGTCTGGTGGGGAGGCGCAGCGCATTCGCCTCGCCACGCAAGTCGGTAGCGGCCTAACGGGCGTGCTTTACGTGCTGGACGAGCCCTCCATCGGCCTGCACCCGCGCGACAACGAGCGCCTACTGCGCACGCTCCTCAACCTGCGCGACCTCGGTAACACGCTCATCGTCGTCGAACACGACGAGGAGACCATGCGCGCCGCCGATTTCATCGTCGACCTCGGCCCTGGCGCCGGGGTTCACGGTGGGCACATCGTCGCAGCGGCCACGCCAGGCGTGTTGGCTGAGGATCCGAACTCCCTAACGGCGAAGTACTTGCGCGGCGAACTCAAGATCGACGTTCCCAAGCGCCGCCGCGAGGGTAACGGCAAGAAGCTGACCATCCAGGGCGCTCGCGAGCACAACCTGAAGGACATCGATGTCGACATCCCACTCGGCACCCTCACCTGCGTGACGGGCGCTTCCGGGTCTGGCAAGTCGACGCTCGTTCACGGGATCCTGCACGCCGCGCTGGCCAAGCAGCTCTACCGCGCCAAGGCGCAGCCGGGGCTCCACACGCGCATCAAGGGTGCCGAGAACATCGACAAGGTCATCGAGATAGACCAGTCGCCTATCGGCCGGACACCGCGCTCCAACCCCGCGACGTACACGGGCATCTTCACCGACATCCGCGACCTCTTCACCCGTGCGCCGGAGGCACGCAAGCGCGGCTACAAGCCTGGGCGTTTCTCGTTCAACGTCAAGGGCGGGCGCTGCGAGGCGTGCAAGGGCGACGGCACCGTCAAGGTCGAGATGTACTTCCTGCCTGACGTCTACGTGCCTTGCGAAGTGTGCAAGGGCGCGCGTTACAACCGCGAGACGCTGGAAGTGAAGATCCGCGGCAAGTCGATCGCGGACGTGCTGGCCATGACTACAGACGAGGGCGTCGAGTTCTTCGAGAACATCCCGACCATCGCGCGCAAGCTGCAACTCATGCAGGACGTCGGCCTCGGCTACCTCAAAGTGGGTCAGCCCTCACCGACGCTGTCCGGCGGTGAAGCGCAGCGCGTCAAACTCGCCAGCGAGCTCGGGCGCCGCGGGACGGGGCAAACCCTCTACATCCTCGACGAACCAACGACAGGCCTGCACTTCGACGACACCCGCAAACTCCTCGACGTACTCCACCGCCTCGTAGAGCAGGGCAATACGCTCGTCGTCATCGAGCACAACCTCGACGTGATCAAGACCGCCGACTGGATCATCGACCTAGGCCCAGATGGCGGCGCGCGCGGCGGCACCATCGTAGCTACCGGCACGCCTGAGGACGTGGCCGCCACGCCGGCGAGCTCGACTGGTCAGTTCCTGCGGCACGTTCCTGAACTCAAGGAGCGCTTGCCGCGGGTGGCAGACGTTGCCTGATCCTGCGTTGGCTCCCGCTGCGGCGCGCGTGTCGCTTGCCGTACCGTACTCCTCGCGGTGCGCGGCACAGTAGGATGCCAACCAATGTCAGGGGGCTGCCCGGCCCCCACGCCGAACGGAGCGCAGCATGATTCGCACCGCACCCATGCCACAACGCCTCTTCGCTGGGCTCTTCTTCCTCCTAGCGGCAGTGGTGTGCGCCGTTGCGCCGATGCCGGTACTGTTCCGCAGCCTCGGCATCGCGCTGTCCGCGTACCTCGGGTTCGCGGCTGCCGGCATGCCAGTGGCGTACCTCTGCGCCCTCGTCGCCCCGCCCATCGGCCTCATCGGCGGTGACCCCGACTGGCTCGTCATGCTACCGATCGTGTTGAGCGGAAACCTTCTCGCCATGCTCGGACTCGAGTTCGGGTGGCGCTACGGCTCCATCCTCCTCTCGCCCATCCTGCTGGTCGCACCAGCGTTCGTTTCGTGGCAGCTCTCACGCAAGCCGCTCTTCGAGGTCGTGCTGCCGTGGCACGCCAGTGAAGGCACGTGGGTGGCGCTTCACTTCCTCGTCGCCGCCTTCGGCATACTAGTAGCGCTCTACCTCGACCGCCGCCGCGGTAACGCCACCGAGGCCCGCGCGACTGAGGAACCCCCCAGCCGCACCGCTCCCGCCCGGCCGCGCTGAGGCCACACTAGCCATGGCGAGCGCCAAGCCCCCTTCCTTTCTGGAGCGCCTCTTCTCCCCCGTTTGGTTCATGCCGACGGCCATCTGGGTCGTGCGCGTGTTCGCGACGCTGTTCTACGGCCTGCGAGTAAGCGGCCTCGAGCACGTGCCTCAAGGCGTCGGGCTGGTGGTGGCGTGCAACCACGAGAGCAGTTGGGACCCGCCCATCGTTGGCGTGTCCATCAACCGCAAGCTTGAGTTCATGGCCAAGAAGGAGCTCTTCCAGAAGCCGTTCTCGCGCGCGATCATGCGCGGCCTGCGGGCGTTCCCCGTCGACCGTGAGGGCCAGGACATCGGCGCGATCAAGGAGGCGTTGCGGCGCCTGAAGGCCGGCAGGGCCATCGGCATCTTCGTTCAAGGGACACGGAACTCAGGCGACGCCGGCGGGCTAGACGGTGCGGCCTACCTGGCGCAGCGCGCGGACGTGCCGCTGTTGCCAGCAGCGCTATGGCGTGAGGGACGCAGCTTCCGCGTGGCGTTCGGTCCGGCCATCGTGGCGCATGGCAAGACGCGCGACGACGCCAAGGCGCTCACCAGCGAAGTCATGGTGGAGATACGGGCGCTGCTGCCACACTGATAGCAGTCAACCTGTGGACGGCCGGCTCGTGGGGAATCCTACAAAGCACGTGGCAGAGCGCATTTCCCTTGTCACCCTCCGCTTCGTCTGCTACAGTGCCTCCAAGTTAGAAACTTGCTCGGAGGAGGTCAGCATGGCGAAAGCCAAGGCAGCGCCTAAGTCCACGCCCTCGAAGTCCAAGACGGTCTCGAAGGCCGACCTTATCAAGGCGGTAGCAGAGAGCGCAGCTACACCGAAGAACGACGTCAAGTCCGTTCTGGACCACATGCTTCAGCGGATCAGCACCCACCTAGACAAGGGCAAGAAAGTGCAGCTGACGGGCTTCGGCACCTTCGAAGTGCGTAGCCGCAAGGCCCGCACGGGCGTCAGGCCCGGCACCACCGAGAAGATCAAGATCCCGGCGAGCAAGTACCCTGCGTTCAAGCCGGGCAAAGGTTTGAAGGACAAAGTCAAGAAGTAAGCGGTCAACAACTCAAGCAGCCTGCTCGCGGGGCGCCAAGTCTGGCGCCCCGCGCTTTCTTCGCGCCGTTCGCCGTTAGCGTCAACCGGGCACGGCGCAGCTCGCTGGGCCCGAGTAGACTTGTGACCAGATGTCATTACTTGACCAGATCGGTCCCGTCATGGTGGGTCCCTCGAGTTCGCACACCGCGGGCGCCTGCCGCCTCGCCCTGCTCGCGCGCCATGTGCTCGGCGCTCAGCCGCGCCAGGCGCGTTTCGTGCTGCACGGTTCGTTCGCCAAGACGGCGCAGGGTCACGGCACCGACCTCGCGTTGGTGGCTGGCCTCCTCGGTTATCTCCCAGACGACGAGCGCATTAGAGACTCCTTCACGCACGCCGCGGCGGCCGGGCTGGAGTTCGAGTTCGCAACGGCGGACTTGGGCGACATCCACCCGAACAGCGTGCGCATGGAGCTTAGCGGCGGCCCGGACGACGAGGGCGTATCGGTGCTCGGCTCGAGCCTTGGCGCCGGCTTCGTGAAGATCGTGCAAGTCAACGGCTTCGACGTTCAGGTTTCCGGCGCGTATCACACGATCCTCGCGCTGCATACTGACCGGCCTGGGGTCATCGCACGCGTTGCCAGCGTGGTGGCCGACGATGACGGCAACATAGCCACGGCGTTCTCCGCACGCCAACGCCGCGGCGGGCACGCCATGATGTCCGTCGAGATAGACCGCCCATTGGCGGAGTACGCCGTCACGTACTTGACGCAACTCCCGTACATCCACTGGCTCCGCACGCTGCCCGCCGTCATGGCCACGGACCCAGCTCCACAGGGCGGTGAGGCGCAATGACTCTCGCAGACATCATGCAGTACTCGGGTAAGGCGTCGGAGTTCGTGCTGGACGACGACCTGGGCAACGACGCGGTTGCTCGCGAGCACTTGCTCGCGACCATGCTGAGCCGCATAGGCGAGATGCGCGACTCCATCCGCCGCGGCCTGGCCACCAAGGCGGCTAGCCGCACGGGCATGGTCGGCTGGAACGCCAAAACTCTCCTTGACGCCCCCGATGTGCTTGGTGCGCCGCTGCTGAAGCGCGTGCAGGAGTACGCCATGGCCGTCAACGAGGAGAACGCCCGCATGGGGCGCATCGTGGCAGCCCCAACGGCTGGCAGTGCAGGCACCGTGCCAGGCGCCCTGCTCGGCGTCGCAGACCACCTTGGCCTGCCAGACGAGGACCTCGTCATGCCGCTCGTGCTTGCGGCTGGCATCGGGCAGGTCATCAGCAAGAGCATGTTCATCGCTGGTTCGACGGGCGGCTGCCAGGCGGAGATCGGTTCGAGCGCGGCCATGGCCGCAGCCGCCGTGACGGAGTTGCTGGGTGGCAGCGCCAACGCTAGCGTGCACGCCGCCGCGCAGGCGCTTATGAACACCATCGGACTGGTATGCGACCCTGTCGGCGGCTACGTCGAGGTGCCGTGCGTGTCGCGTAACGCGTTCTACGCCGTGCACGCGGTGGCCGCAGCGCAGTTGGCGTTGGCTGGCGTCGAGTCTGTCATCCCCCCTGACGAGGTCGTGTACGCCATGGCGGCGGTCGGCCGCATGCTGCCTCCCGAGTTACGGGAGACGGGGGAGGGCGGCCTGGCCGACACTCCAACTGGTCGGCGCATCGCCCTCAAGATGGCGCGCTAAGACCGGTCGAACGCTGCGTAGCCGCGGGCACGGTAATCCGCCACGGCGCTTGTACAATGTTTCACGAGGGGCTTTTGTCCCGCTCCAAGGTTACTTGCCTGAGCGGCCAGACCTACCGCGGCCCCCGTGAAAGGGGGCGGCCATGGCCTCCCGCCCACGAGTAGTGATCATCGGCGCCGGTTTCGGTGGCCTGCACGCAGCCAAGCAGCTCGCCAACGCACCAGTCGACGTGCTCATGCTCGACCGCAACAACTTCCACACCTTCCAGCCGCTCCTCTACCAGGTCGCAACGGCCGCGCTGGACAACACCGACGTGGCATATCAGGTGAGGGGCATCTTCCACCACCAGAAGAACTTCCGCTTCAGGCAGGCGGAGGTCATCGGCTTCGACCACGCCGCGCGCGAAGTGCTGCTCAAGGGCGGCGACAAGGTGGAGTACGACTACCTCGTGTTGGCCGCAGGGGCCGTGTATCACGACTTCGGCACCCCCGGCGTTCGTGAGAACGCCTTCGTGCTCAAGAGCCTCGAGCGGGCAGGCGTGATGCGCTCACACATCCTCAAGCGCTTCGAGGCCGCGGCTAGTGACCATGCGCTGGTCGAGAAGGGCGCCCTCACCGTCGTGATCGTCGGTGCGGGCCCGACCGGGGTGGAGATGGCTGGGGCCCTCGTAGAACTCTTCGACCGCGTGCTTGGACGCGACTACCCCGAGCTAGACATGCGCCTCGCGCGCGTCGTGGTCGTCGAGGCGGGCAACGCGGTGCTAGCGCCGTTCAAGCCGCGGTCGCAACAGTACGCCGAGCGCGTGCTGCGGCGGCGCGGAGTGGACGTGCGCCTAGGTTCCACGGTGGCTGAGGTCCGCGGCGACGCCGTCGTGCTGCGCTCCGGGGAGGTCATCCCCACTCAGACGGTGGTGTGGGCCGCCGGGGTGCGCGGCCACCCGGTAGCCGAGGCCCTCGCGAACGACGTTGGCGACGCCATGGAGCGCGGCTGGCGCATAAAGGTGGAGCCAGACCTAAGCTTGCCTGACCACCCTGAGATCTTCGCCATCGGCGACGTGGCGGGGGCGTTCGGCGCGAACGGGAAGCTCCTACCCCAACTAGCGCAGGTGGCCATCCAGGGCGGCAAGCACGTGGCCCGCAGCATCATCCGGCGCCTGCAGCAACGCCCCACCGCGCCGTTCAAGTACCGCGACCTCGGGAGCATGGCGATCGTCGGTCGCAACGCTGGCGTCGCCGAGTTGTCGCCTGCGCTCCTTGGACTGGAACTGCGCGGCTTCCTCGGCTGGTTAGGCTGGTTGCTCCTCCACCTCATCTACCTACCGAGCTTCAGGAACCGCTTCTCCGCGCTGTTCACGTGGGCGTACGAGTACCTGACTTTCGACAGGCACGCACGCCTCATCCTCACTCCGCGCCCGGACACCTGGAGCGCGGAGCCCATACCAACACCGGCTTCAAGAAGCGGCGAGGTGGCGCCGGACGGTGAAGCGCTCGACGAGGTCCTCACGTAGGGTCACGCCGAGACCGGGCCCAGTTGTCGGAAGTCGCTGCACGCCAGCCACGGCGTCGAGGCGCTCCTCGATGACGTCCTCATCGCCCCAGTAACGGCTCGCGCTGGAGGTATCGCCAGGCAGGGTGTAGTTCTCGAGGGTGCTCATGTGGAGGTTATGGGCGCGGCCGACGCCTAGCTCGAGCATGCCGCCACACCACACGGGCGCGCCGAAGGCCAAGGCCACGTCGTGGACGCGCCGCGCCTCCAGGTGACCCCGCACGCGGCCGAGCTTGACGTTGATGACCCTGCCAGAGTCGAGCGCCAGGCCCTTGCGAGCGTCGGCGGCGGAGTGTACAGACTCGTCTAGACAGATGGGTGTGAGGAGGAGCGACTGCAGCTTGGCGTGGTCAACCAGGTCGTCGTGCGCTAGGGGTTGCTCGATGTAGTCGAGGCCCAACTCGTCTAGCTCGTGGAACACGCGCGCGTCCGTCAGGCGGTAGGCGCTATTGGCGTCGACCGTTAGGGCAGTGTCCGGCAGCGCGGCGCGAACGGCGCGCAGGGGTACTACGTCCCAACCGGGCTTGATCTTGAACTTCAGGCGCTTGTAGCCCTCGGCGACATGCCGTTCGGCCTCGGCGACGGTGGCTTGGGCCGAAGGCTGGATGCCTAGCGAGGCGCCAACGGCGATGCTCTCGCGCACCCCGCCGAGAAGCTGCCAGAGCGGCACACCGGCGGCCTTCGCTTGCAAGTCCCAGAACGCCATCTCGAGGGCGGCAACGGCCATGTTGTGGCCCCTAATGCCGCTGACGGCGTGTAACAACTGCGCGGGGGTGCTGAACTCCTTGCCGACGACGCGCGGCAAGATGAACTCCTCTAGGGCCGTCCAGGCGACAGAGGCGGTTTCGTAACTGTATCCGGGCACTCGGTTGGCCGTCACTTCGCCGTAACCGACCAAACCGCCCGAGCGCAGTACCAACAACACCTTGTGCAGGTCGCGCTCGACCCCGAAACTCGTCTCGAACCGGAACTTAAGGTCGACTGCGAGCTCTCGCAGCTCGACGCTCTCGATCTTCATGGGCAGGCCTCCGTTCGCCCAGCATAAGGCGGAACGGCCGCTCGAAGCTCATGGACCTCAGAACTCGTCAGGGAAGCGCATTTCCTCGCGCGACTTGGGTGGAGGCTGCTTGGGCGGTTGACGAGTAGCCCCGTTCCTCGCCCCTCCACTACTCCCCACCTCGGCTTCGGCCGCTGAGCCGGGCGGTTGGCGCCGCAACCAGCGCTCCCCCATCGCACTCGTCACGGCCGCGTCAGACGCCTCCGCGGCAGCGTGGCTGCGCTGCATGCGCGACACGCGGTACTCCTCGACTTGCCGCTTCAGGCTGTCCGCCCGCTCCAGCGCGGCGCGCGCCAACTCCTTGCGCTTCTCGCGGCGCCTGGCGGCAAGGAACGCCTGGCGTTCGCCTACCTTGCGCGCTTGCGATGCGAGGCGCGCGACGCGCTCCGTCCGGCTCTTCAACGCCTTGACGCGGTAACTCTGCTCCCACGGCTCCCACTCGAGGGGCGCGACTAGGCGGAACGTCTTGCCCTTCAGGCGGTTGCTGTAAAGGTAAAGCTCTAGCACACCTGCCTCGCCTGCCAGGTCGCCGAGCTCCGCCGTAACGTCGACGGCCCCGTTCGGTGGCACGACGGCGCCAGCCTCCGCCACGATCGGCAACTTGCCGCCGCGCGCGTGCACCGCCAGCTCGATGAGCTGCACCGGGTAAGGGTTCAAGTTCGAAAGGGCGAGCTTGAGGTGGTGAGGAACCCGCGGCGGCGTCACCGTTGTGGTGGCGCCAAGGGCGCCGGGAAAGGCGTAAACGCGGTCAACGCTCTCTTCAGGCCCGACCCGAATCTCGCCGTGCGAGATCATCATCTCCGGCAGCCCGCCGGTGCGCCCCCTCCGCCGCCTCTTGAACAACGGGATGGCGAGGATCACGACGAGCGCGAACGCCAGCCATGTCAACGTCGTCCACTGCCGCGGGTCGAGAACGAGACCTTGCAAGCCGCCAAGTACGCCAGTCAGCCACACCGCGAAGGCGGCGAATGTATCGGCCACGGCGTTCCAAGCTATCTCCAAAAAGCGCAACATCCACCTACATTCTGACCCTAGTCTTCTAAACTTGGAGTCTAGCGGCGAACATCGTGAGAACCTTGCGCGGCCCGCCACCCGCGCTCGCGGCGGTAGCATCTCACCGTGGGCCCGCAGCAGGTAAGCACTATCGTCACGGCGGACGGTTCCCGCACTCTCGTGAACGCGCGCGGCGAGGGCTACAAGTCGCGCCACGGCGCCCTTGCGGAAGCGCGCGCCGTCTACCTCGAGGGGAGCGGCGCCGCCGCGCGCCTAGCCGTCGGGCGGCCGCTGAGCGTGCTGGAGGTCGGTTTCGGGGCGGGCCTCAACTTCCTCGCCACCGCCGCCGCGGCCGAGGCCGGCACCGCCGCGCTCGACTACCGTGCGCTCGAGCTGGCTCCTCCCCAGGCCGAGACCCTCGCCGCGCTGGGTTATGCGGAGCTGCTCGCCCCCTCGCCAGTGCCTGCCGCGCTCGTAGCTTGGCGCGCGAGTTTCGGCGAGACCATGGCGAGTGGGTGGCACGAGTTCGCGCACGGCAACGTGACCCTGAAGCTGTTCGTCGGCGACGCCCTCGGCACTACTTGGGGCGAGGATGACACTTGGCGCGTAGACGCCGTCTACCACGATGCCTTCAGCCCAGCCGAGCTGCCAGAACTGTGGACCGAGGCGTTCCTATCGCGCTTAGCCGCTCGCCTTACGCCGGGCGGCGCCATCGTGAGCTTCAGCGTGGCGGGACCCGTCAGGCGCGCACTAGCGGCAGTCGGCTTGAAGGTCAAGAAAGTAGCGGGGCCGCCAGGAGGCAAGCGTGAAGTGCTAGTAGCCAGCATGCCCGTCCCCACCCCATGACCGCCGCGACAACGGCACTCCACGACGTGATCGTGGTCGGCGGCGGCGTCGCGGGAGCCACCCTCAACCTCATGACCGCCCGCGCCGGCCTCGATACGCTGCTCCTCGACGAGGGCTTGACCCATGCCAGCGGCGCGTCCAGCGTTCCTGCCGCGCTTCTCAACGCGCACCGTGGCCGTAGCGGGCGCGCCTCCGCCGCGGACCTCGCCGGCCTTGCCGACTTCTGGGATCTCACCAGGGACTTGGAGGCGCTGGGCTTCGCCACCGGAGCGTTCACGAGCGGCGTGATCCGCATCGCGGACAACCCCAAGCAAGCGCGGGCCTGGCAACGCGTCGCCGCAGGGACCTGGCTCGAACCTAACGACGTGCCTGCCGCCTACCACGCACCGTTCGGGGCGCTACTGCTGGCCACGGGAGGTTGGGTGGCGCCAAGCAAGTTGCTAGCTGCCCTCGAGGCCGCAGCTAAGGGCTACGGAGGTGCAACGCGGCGAGGCGTGCGTGTCGACTCTCTCGTCGAGGAAGCCAGCTTCGTGACCGTGGCTACGAGCGCGGGCCAACTGCGTGCGCGGCGCGTAGTCCTCTGCCTCGGTGCGGCGCGACCGCCGCACATCAGGCTGCCGCAACTCGAGACCATCTGGGGCGAGGCGCTCGTGCTGACAGGCGCCGTGACCGCGCCCTACCCCGTAGCTGGGGCAGTCGTGGCCGCATTCGATAATGGCACCGTCTACGTGAGTGGCGGCCATTCGAGCAGCGAGCCGCCAGAGCGCCAGGGCGCCGCCGCGCTGGGCGGCAACCGTCACCCCCTCCAACGCGCGTTGGCCTGGCAGGTGCCGGCGGTTGACGACGCCACCGCCTTCCGTCACTGGCAGGGCGCGCGGGCGAAGCGCCGGTCAGGTGAACCTGTCGCTCGGCGGCTTACGAAAGGGACTTACTACTTCGGGGCGTTAGGCGGCAGGGGTTTCCTGCGCGCAGCAACCCTTGCCACGGCGTTGGCTGCCCGCCTGCACGAAGAGTTGACGCGCTGACTCAGGCGACAGCGACTTCGAACAGTTCGTCCGCGAGGCGGAAGAGCATCTCCTTCGTGAAGCGCCGCGGTCCCTCGGCCAAGCCACCGCCGTCTTTGGCGAGCGTTAGCTTGCGGTAGACGTGCGACTCGAACGGGTGCAGCACGACTTCCTTGAAGACGGACGCGCGCTGGCTGGCGGTAACGACGAGCACGGGATCGTCCGCCTGGCTCGAGAGGCTGGCCGTCATGACTGTGGTTGGCAGGTCGTACGGGCGCGCCATGCGGTAGATGTAGTCGGTGAAGTCGGCCTGCTTCACGAACGTGACGCCCTCATTCTGGGCGGCGTACTCTCGCAACCACTCGAGAAGTTCGGCCCACGCCTGGTAGAACGCCTTGTCGCTCTCGGTCATGAGGACATTGTACTCGGCTGCGCTAGCAGGCGGCCGACCTCGGCGAGGTCACGCGCTTGCGATGCGCCCCGTGGCAATGGGCCGTCTAGCCTGCCGACGTGAATGGCGCCCAAACCGTACTCGAGCGCGCCCGCCATGTCCGCGTCTAGGTCGTCACCCACCATGACGACGTCCTCCGGCACGACCTCGAGCGCAGTGCATGCTAGGGAGAACATGCGCGGCGCCGGCTTGCGCGCCGCAACGTCGCGGTCGCCAGACACTAGTACAGCCCGGAAGTGGCCCGCTAGACCAAGCGCTTGGAGGGCGGCCCGTTGCATGTCGTCTGGGCCGTTGGTCAGAAGCGCGAGCTTCACCCCACTGGCGTCGAGTCGTGCCAGCAGCTCGGCCGCGCCAGGCAGCGGCCGGTAATCGGCCGCGTACGCCGCCACGGCGCCGCTAGCGAGGTCGGCTAGGTCGCTCGGAGGGCGTTGCTGCAGGCGCTCGAGCACGCGCCGCAGCACGAGTTCGAACGTCAGGTGGCCATCTTGTTCCAACTCGGTCGACACGAGCCGCGTGAAAGCGTTCATGTCGCACTGATGGAGGCCAAGCTCGTTGCGCACTAGCGCTACGAAGGCGGAGAAGTCGGAGGCGTAGCGCCCCAACGTGTCGTCAAGGTCGAAACAGACCGCTTTCATGGTTCTTTCAGCCTACACCCAGACCGGCGCGCCGCGGCGCCTAGTGCGGCGGTATTGCCCATCCTGACGCAACGTCTCTCCCCGAGAGGACCGCCGTGCGAGCCTAGGTTATGCTCCGAACTCGTGTTGGAAGCCGACCTGCTAGCCCCCCTCAACGAAGAGCAACGGAGCGCCGTCGTGCACCTAGAGGGTCCCGCGCTCGTGCTGGCTGGCGCTGGTTCGGGCAAGACGCGCACTGTCGTGCACCGCATCGCTTACCTCCTTAGTCACCACGGCGTGCTACCGCAACAGGTCCTCGCCGTCACCTTCACGAACAAGGCAGCTGGCGAGTTGAGGGAGCGCGTTCAGGAACTCATCGGCCCACCCGGCCGCGACCTGTGGGTCAGCACCTTCCACAGCGCCTGCCTGAGGGTGCTGCGCACCTACGGGGAGCGTATCGGCCTCAAACCCGGCTTCGCCATCTACGACGACGGCGACCAGCTTGACATCCTCAAGGACATCCTCGGCACCGTGAACGGCCTGACAGAGGCCAACCCACGCGCGCTGCGCTCCGTCATCGACCGCGCCAAGTCCAACTTGTGGACGTCGGAGACTTTCGCCAGCGAGGGGCAACGCGTGTGGGGGCCGCTCGTCTCAGGCTTGCCTATCGAGTTGATCGCCGAGGTCTACCAGCGCTACCAAGCGCGCCTTGCTGCCGCGAACGCCGTCGATTTCAACGACATCCTCGGCCGCACCGTCGAGCTCTTCGACGAGCACCCGGACACGCTCGAGCGCGTGCAGCAACGCGCCGTCTTCATTCACGTCGACGAGTATCAGGACACCAACGCCGCGCAGTACCGCCTCACCAACCAGTTGGCGAGCACGTACGAGAACCTCATGGTGGTAGGCGACCCTGACCAGAGCATCTACGCCTTCCGCGGCGCGGACGTGCGCAACATCCTCGACTTCAGGGCAGATCACCCAGCCGCCGCCGTCTACCGTCTCGAGCTCAACTACCGCTCAGTCGGCAGCGTGCTCAAGGTCGCCAACGCCATCATCGGCCACAACAAGGGCCGCATCGAGAAGAGCCTGAGGCCGGTCAAGGGTGAGGGCGAGCAGGTGCGCATCTACCGCGCCGCGGACCACCGCGCTGAGGCCGACTTCGTGGCGCGCACCATCGAGCGCATTCGAGCGGAGCGCGACTTGCCTTTCGAGGCGTTCGCCGTCCTGTACCGCACGAACTCACAGTCGCGCGTCATGGAAGAGGCGCTGCGGCGTGCGTCCATCCCAGGCCGCATCGTAGGTGGCGTCGGCTTCTACGACCGGCGTGAGGTCAAGGACGTGTTGGCGTACGCCCGCGCCGCGCTCAACCCCGCGGACGACGTGGCGTGGCGCCGCGTACTCAACCGGCCCAAGCGTGGCATCGGCAACACCAGCGAGGAGCGGCTGGTGGCGTGGGCAGTGCGCAACGGGCGACCGTTCTCGGCCGCATGCAGGGAAGCCAACGACATCCTAGCTGGCACTCCCGGCGCCAAGCGGGTCGCCGACTTCGTGCAGCTCATGGACGACCTCGCTGCCGCCGCGGACGAGCTGCCCGCCGCGAACTTCCTCAAGTTCGTCTACGACGCCTCCGGTTACATCACGGCCCTCAAGACCGAGGGCACGCATGAGTCAGAGGGCCGCATCGAGAACCTCGAGGAGCTCCTCTCGGCCATCACTGAGTGGCAGGAGGAGCAAGGCGGCTCCATCGCCGACTTCCTAGACGAGGCCGCGCTGCTTGGCAGCAACGACGACCGCGCCGTCGAAGCCGTCAACGGCGAGAAGGTCGACGACGCCGTCACCCTCATGACGCTCCACAACGCCAAGGGGCTCGAGTTTCCCGTCGTGTTCCTCGTCGGCATGGAGGAGGGACTCATCCCGCACCGTAGCTCCACCGGCTCACTGCCAGAGATCGAGGAGGAGCGGCGGCTGCTTTACGTCGGCGTTACCCGCGCTCAAGAGGAGCTCTACCTAGTCCATTGCGAGGCGCGCATGACTTTCGGCCGCACCGAGCCGGCGCGTCCGAGTCGTTTCCTGGAGGACATCCCGCGCGACATGCTGATGGAGACGGATGTCTTCGGTCAGCAGTTCGCTGGCGCGCTCGCGGCCAGCAAGTTCTCGCGCGACGTCTGGAAACCGCCGACGGCCCCAGCCGCCGCCGACGCTGGCGGTGCGGGCGCCAAGGGCGGACTCACCCTGCGTGGCGGTGAGCGCGTCAAGCACCCCAAGTTCGGCGTCGGCACCGTCGTCGGCGTAAGCGGCGAGGGCGCACGCGCCGAGGTGACCGTCGTCTTCGAGAGCGCGGGCGCCAAGCGCCTCCTCGTCAAGTTCGCCGGCCTCTCCCCAGCCTGATGCCTGCGCCATGCGAGCGCACGACCTCACCGGGCATTAACCTGGCGCGGCGGGAGCGGATGGTATGCTCCCCCCAGCCTAGTAACCACCCAGAAGGAGTAAGACTGTGAACGCGAGAGCTATCGTGGTGACGTCCGGCAAG
The DNA here is from genome assembly GCA_937907415.1 of uncultured Trueperaceae bacterium. The sequence continues at coordinate 47,257 of CALCHY010000227.1, read as the reverse complement.
GGCGGGGTAGGAAAAACCACCACTACCGCTAACGTAGGAGCGGCGCTGGCGCGCTTGGGTGAGAAGGTCTGCGTCGTCGACACTGACGTCGGCCTGCGCAACCTTGACGTGGTGATGGGCTTAGAAGGTCGGGTCGTTTACGACCTCATCGACGTGTTCGAGGGCCGCTGCAAGCTCAGGCAGGCCATCATCCGCGACAAGCGCGTAGACACGCTGCACCTCCTAGCCACCTCCCAAACCCGTGACAAGTCCGCGCTGTCCGAGTCGCGCATGAAGGACGCCGTGCGCGCGCTCCTCGAAGAGGAGGGCTTCGACAGGGTGCTCATCGATAGCCCAGCAGGCATCGAGTCAGGCTTCCAGACTGCCGCCAGCGCCGCCACAGGCGCTCTCGTCGTCGTCAACCCGGAAGTCTCCAGCGTGCGTGACGCCGACCGCATCATCGGCCTCCTCGAAGCTCGCGAGATCCCAGAGGTGCGCCTCATCGTCAACCGCCTCCGACCTGAGATGGTCAAGCGCGGCGACATGCTTGAAGTCAGCGACGTTCTCGACATCTTGGGCGTCAAGCTCATCGGCATCGTGCCTGAGGACGAACGCATCCTCATTTCCACCAACGTCGGCAACCCCGCCTCGCTAGATGAGGGACCCAAGGTAGCTGCCGGCGCCGCGTTCCGCGACATCGCCAAGCGCATAAGGGGAGACGACGTGGCCTACCCCTCGTACGACCAGCCTAGCGGCTTCCTCGCCTCGCTTAGGCGCCTCTTCGGAGCGAACTGATGTTTCAAGGTCTGTTCGGTCGCCGCAAGAGCAAGGATGAACTCAAGGAGCGCCTCAAGCTCGTACTCTCATACGACCGCGCCAAGATCAGCCCGGCGAACATGGACGCCCTGAAGCGCGAGCTCGTTACGGTCATCAAGAAGTACTTCCCGTCTGACGACGGCGACCTTGACGTCAAGGTCGAGCAGCAGGGCGACCGCGTGGTGTTGATGGCCAACTTGCCGGTACCGCGCGGCTGAGGCAGCGCATACGACGCTGGGAGGTTTCGGTTCCGCATGAGTGATCGCTTCGACGTCTTGCTGGTCGAGCCAGACGAGTTGCAGCGGCAACTTATCGACGTGCTCCTCAGCGATGCTCGCATTCACATAGCAGAAGTCACCACGGCCCGCGAAGCGCTCGAACACTTGCGCGGCGCAACGCCTGACCTCGCGATCGTGGCGGCGGAGTTGCCTGACCTCGACGGCTTCGCGTTAGCCACCCGCATCAAGCGCGTGGCTCGCCTCTCCGGCATGCCCATGATCGTCACGGCAGACCCTGACGCCGGTTCGGGGCTGTCACCCCGCCTGCGTTTCCGTGGCGAGGAGGCGCACGTCGACCTCGTTCTCCCCCGCCCGCTCGGCGACAAGAACCTCAAAGAGCGTGCCATGCGCCTCATGCTCACCCGCGGCGAGCCGGCGCCCAGCGTTCAAGACCGCGCGCTGCGCAGTACCGTCGCGCTTGATGAGGCCATCGAGAACCTGGGGCATCACACTCTCCCCCGCTCCACGGCGGCCGACACGATCGCGGAGCCAGCTAGCCCGGCCCGCGCTCACCTACAGCGTGCGGAGCTCAAGGCCCTGGAGCGCGAGAACCTAGCGTTGAGACGCGAGAACGAAGAGTTGCGCGCCACCATTGCCCAACTCAAGCGCCAACTTCCCGGCGGCAGGAACACGCGCAGCTGATCGGTCGTTGAGGTTCTAGCTCAGGTCGTCGTGCGACGGCGTTACGAGGTGAGCGACGGCCCACTCGCGGATGGCGGCTATCACGACCTCGAGGTCCTGGCCTGAGTCCGTCAGCTCGTAACTGCAGCGCGGCAAGCCAGCGCCGTTCGACTCGTCGTGAAGGACCTCGCGGTGTATGACACCGAGCCCCTCCAAGCGCGCCAAGCGCTGAGTAAGCGTCGTTGGGTTGCAGCCACCCACCTCGCGTCCGAGTTCGTTGAACCCCTTCGGGCCTTCGAGTAGCGCGTGCACGATGTGCAGCACCCACTTCTCCTGCAAGAACTCGATGGCCGAACCGGCCGCGCACCTCCGCACCGAGCCAGACCCGCGGCTGCGCTCGACGCGCAGTTCGGAGTCTTCTCTCATTGGAGCGTGGACACCGGTGACGCTGCGTAAGTCTCCCACTTCCGCGAGTCTATCACCGCGGCACCGCGCAAGCTTTGTCCCGGCCTACACGCTATTCCAGCGGGACGAAAGCTGGTTCTGGCTCTCGAGGTCCGGGTGGTAAGCTTAGATCCCGGGCGCTGGCGGCCGCGGCGACCACCTGCGTGACCGGGGGTACGGCGGCTAACAGGCAACGTGTTCGCCCGAAGGGAGCTACATGAACATCTACAAGCTGATCGGTCGCAACATTGAGGTCACGGACGCCATGCGGCAGTACGCAGAGGACAAGCTCTCGCGGCTCGACCGGTACTCCGATCAGATCGTCGACGCCAGCGTGGTCATGGGGTACGACACCCACGAGAACGCAGCCAACCCGGCCAAGGTCGAGGTGCAGCTCAACCTGCCTGGCGGCATGATCCGCGCGGAAGAGCGCGCCCTAGACACGTACGCGGCCGTCGACTTGGTCGTCGCGAAGCTCGAACGGCAGCTCAAGCGCTTCAAGGGCAGGCTCATCGCTCAGCGCGGCGAGACGATCGCGCCGCCCGTCGACGAGCCGGAGGAGTACCGCCCAGCGCACGTTGCGCGCGTCAAGCGCCACGTGCTCAGGCCGATGGCTCCTGAAGACGCTGCCATTCAGATGGAGGCCCTCGGTCACGAGTTCTTCCTCTTCCGCAACGTCGAAACCGATCTCGTAAGCGTCATCTACCTACGCGACGACGGCGATTACGGCTTGATCGAGCCAGCCAGCTAAGCAGCACTCACTTAACCGAAGTAAGGCTCATTCGCCCGCGGCTCGCTGCGGGCGACGCTCTTCGCGAGCAGCACCCCGTAGCCGAACCCGCCAACGTGCGCCCACCACGCAACACCGCCCGCGTCTGCCACGGTCGCGCCAAGCGCCTCCGTTGCCTGGATGAGCGCCCAGTAGCCAAGGAAGGCCCAGGCGGGCAGCCACGGTGCGAACCATGGGCGCTGGCGGGAGAAGAGGCGCACGATGAGCCAGGGGCCAACCAGCACCGGGATGAGCGCCTGCACGTGCTGCCGCGGGAACAGCCGCATGTAGGCGCCGAGGCACGCGCTGATGGCGCCTGAAGCGCCGACCAGGGGCGTGCGCGGGTCGCCGCCGAGTAACGCCTGCGCCGTCGCGGCCACCGCCGCGCCTCCCAGGTAGAACAGCAGGAAGCGCCAGTGGCCTAACCTGTCCTCGACGTTGTCGCCGAACACGAGCAGGAAGATCATGTTGCCAAGCAAGTGCGCGATGCTGGCGTGCAGGAACGCGTGGGTGACGAGCGTGGGTATGGCGCCAGCGAAGTCCACCCCGAAGCGCGCTGGAACCAGGCCGTACTCGTAGATGAAGCGCACGGCGGCGCGGCTCTCCCCTAGGCGGAACTGGTAAGCGAATACCGCCACGTTGACGAGCGCGATGCTCCAGGCGACCACCGGCCACGACCGTCTCGGGTTGCGATCGCGCAGCGGGATCAGTTAGACGACCCCGCCAACTGCCTCGCCTGTGCCCGCCTCACGTGCGCCTGGCGGTCGTGATGTCCGGGCGGAACTTGACGATGCTGTCGGCCTCGATCACGCCGCGCACGGAGGCGCCGTGATAGACGATGGCCCGTGGCCCGATGACGGTGCCAGGAGCAGTGACGGCGTTGCAGCCGATACTTACGCCGTCGCCTAGCACGGCGCCGAGCTTGCGTAGTCCGGTAGCGTGGCCCGCGACCTTGATCTCATCACCGAACGTCTTGTAGTTCGCGAGCTTCACGCCTGCCCCGAGGTTGACATCATGCCCGATGACGCTGTCGCCAACGTAGTTGAAGTGCGGGGCTTTGGATCCACCGAGGAAGAGCGAGCGCTTGACTTCAGTGGCGTGCCCGACGTGCGCGTGGGGGCCGAGCACGACCGGTCCGCGCAAGTATGCGCCGTGGCCGATCTTGGCGCCTGGGAACAGGAGTATCGGCCCCGTCAAGTAACTGTACGGGCCCACTTCTGCGCCTTCCATGACGACGAGCGGACCTTCTACGATGGCGGTTGGGTGGACCGCGCCGATCCTGAGATCCGACAGGTTTGAGCAGAAGGCGTCTAGGCGCGCCAGCGCCTCCCAGGGGAACTCGACGTCTAGGAGCGGACCGAGTTCGTCCGGAACGCGCGCGCTCTCGAACAGTTGCGCTGGCGTGAACATGCCGCAAGTGTACCGCCGGACCCGGATACAATCGAGCGCGAACGTGTTACATCTCATCTTCAACCCAGCAGCAGGTAAGGGCCGCGCACGCAAGGCCCTCACAGAGGCGCTCGCCTTCCTCGATGCAAGGGCGGCGCCGTACATGCTTCACACGACTTCAGGCCCTGGTCACGCTACTGAGCTGGCGGCGGCTAGCCCTCCCGGCGCAACCGTGGTGGCAATGGGCGGTGACGGCACAGCTCATGAGGTGGTCCTTGGGCTCTTGCGGCGCGGCACGCCGCACGATGTGACTGGCGACCGCACCCTTGGCGTCTTGCCGTTAGGTTCCGGAGACGACTTCGCCTACAGTCTGGGTCTCTCGCGCGACGACCTGCCTGCCGCGCTGGAGCGCCTCGTGGCGGGTGAACGCAAGCGGGTTGACCTTGGTTTCGTCAACGGCGAGCCGTTCCTGAACAGCGTCGGCACTGGCTTCGACGCCGAGGTGGCGCACCGGGTCCGCAACTCGCCGCGTTTCCTCCCCGGCCTAGCTGGCTACTTGTACTCGACTTTGGCGACCCTGGCCATCCTCGACTGCCCGCCGGTCGAGGTGTGGGTCGATGGGACGTCGGTGCACTCCGGCCCCGCCCTGCTGGTTGGAGCGCAGAACGGGCCACGCACGGGCGGGAGTTTCCTGTTCGCTCCACACGCCGTGCCGACAGATGGGCTGTTGGACGTTGTGGTGGCCAGTCGCTTGACGCACCTTGGCACCTTGCGGCTCTTGCCGTTGGTCATGCGCGGCCGCCACTTGGAGCATCCTGCCGTAGCGCTCCACCGCGGCAAGACCGTGCGAGTTCTCTGGGAGACACCGCGGCCGGGCCACGCGGACGGCGAACCGCTGCCGCTCACAACCACGTATGACGTGAGCGTAGCGCCTGGCGCCTTGCCGGTGATCGTTTAGGAAACGCAGGCTAGGGCCCCGGCGCTCTAGTCGATGGCACGTTCGTTAGCACAAACAAGGGTGAGGCCCCGCTTGCGCGGGGCCTCACCCTTACTCTTTGGTTCCGGCGTAAGCCGGGTTACTGCTCCGCTCCTTAGAAGGAGACGGTGTACTTGATCTGGAAGGCCTGAGCCGACGACTGAGCGCCACCGTTGTCGTTGGTGTAGACACCGTAGGCGAACTGGAGGTCGTAGTAGTCCCAGATGAGTTCGTAGCCGCTGACGGCCTGCGTGCCGGTACCGTTCACGTCGCCGCCGCTGATGTCAGTGGCGAAGTCGCCAGCGCCACGGGTGTTCGTGACGTTGTTGATGTTGGTGCCGGTCCAGCTGGCGTACTTGGCGGTGAGCTTGCTGTGGTCGAGGATGAACTCGTTCAGGACGAGGCCAACGCTCCACTGCAGTTCGCTCGCCGTGTAGACGGCCGCGTCGGAGTGGCTGGTCGTGCGGTAGTTGACCGCAGCGAGGAGGCCAGGCTTGGTGTAGACGTCGAGCGGCGTGGTGGAGAGACCAGCGCCCACGCGGAGCGTGGCGGTGTCGTCCGTGCCGGTGTCGGCGTCGTTGACCATGCGGTAGCCAACGTACGGGGTGAGCGAGACGATGGAGACGTTGAGCGCGTAGTCGGCGTCAACGAAGAGCGTCGTCTTGCTGAAGTCCGCCTCGGTCTGCGAGTAGCCGGCCGAGATGTTGAGGCCCTTGATGAGGGCGTTGGCGGCGGCGCCGTCGTGACCGAGGGTCACACCGAAGCCGGTGTCGTAGTTGTTGTCGCGCTCGACATCGGCGCCGGTGAGGGCCACTGCGGCCTCGTTGGCGTCGACGAAGGTGCGGAGGTTGTCAACGGTCGTGCCGTTGACGGAGGCCTGGTGGTACCAGCCGCCGAGGCTGAAGCCCGCGAACAGGTCGGCGCTAGCGTCGACACCGAAGCTCATCGCGCTGTCGCCAGCGCGCGTGCTGTAGGAGTCGAAGTACGCGTCGAGGTCGACGATGAACAGGTTCAGGCTGGCGTCAACACCGAAGCCGGCCTGGTCTTCCGCGAATGGGAAGGCGTTGGCGTCGGCACCGAGGTTGTAGTTGTTGGCAGTCCAGGCGTCGCTGATGTTGCGGTAGTTGGCGCCCAAGCCGGTGAGGATCGGGAGGCCAGCGGTGTCGACGTCGAGGGTGGCGTAGAGGACGGACTCTGCAGTCGCGCCGCCGGAGCCGTTGGCCCATTCGAAGCCGAGGTCGAAGATGCTGAGGGCAAGGCTGCCGTCAACGCCCCAGACGGTGACCTGGGCGTTGTCGGCCAGGTAGTCGTCCTTGTCGGCGGCGTTCTCAGCGTACTGAGCGAAGCTGCCGCCGATGGTGAGGCCCTCGAGGGGGCTGAGCGTGACGCGGAGACCGCGCAGGTAGTCGTCGGGCGTGTTGGGATCGTCGTACGCCGGGGTGGTGTAGACGGCCGTGATGCCCGGGTTGAGGAAGGAGAGGAAGTCCGGGGCGCCCAAGGTGGCGACGAAGCCAGGCTCGTCGGTGGCGACGACGTACGGCGTGAAGGCCGTTTCGACGTTCGTGCCGAACGAGAAGGTGAGCGGGTAGGCGCCGATAGGCTCGAAGGTCGTCATGAAGCTACGGATCTCGAACCAGTTGAGACCGACGTTCATGGCGTTCGTGACGCCACCAACACGCTGCTGGTCGTCGATGGCGAGTTCAACCACGCCGCTGAAGCTGTTGAGCTTGTTGGGGCTGCCCTGGCCGTCGAAGCCGAACTTCGTGGCGAAGGAGAGGTTGAGGGTCGCAGTGACGTCACCAGAGGTCTGGGTGATGTCGTGACGGTCCTGAGCGACTTCGCCGACTTCCGTCTGGTAGTTCCTGGTGCCGCGACGGTCGCCGTCGAGTTCCGCAGCGCCCGTCGAGAAGACGGATGCGCCCATGTTGCGGAGGGAGTTGAGGCCGTAGGCGCGGTCGACATCGAACGGATCGCCGATGACGCGGCCGACGTAGTACTTGGCGGTGATGGTGCCGGAGATCCCGAGCGGGTTCTCTTCGAGCGCAGTCACGCGATCCTGAAGATCGGCGATGGCGGCGTTCTGGGCAACATCGGAAGCCTCGAGCGCAGAGACGCGGTCGCGAAGGGCGACTTGGCTGCTGCGGAGGAGGATGACGAACTCGCGGATGTTGGCGATATCGGAGCGGTTACGCTCGATGGCCGAGTTGACGCCCGCAAGGTCGACGGGGGCGCCAGCATTGCCGCCAGCGCTGCCCTTGAGCCCGGCGATATCAGCCTGAACGAGCTGAAGGACGCGGTTCATGGCGGCGATGTCGTCGGCGTTCTGGCGGCCGAGGGTGTTGGCCTGGTTGGCCAAGCTGTAGGCGGCGTCTGCGCGCGCGGCAGCGGCTTCGGCCTGGGCCTGGGCCGTGTCGAGGGCGACACGCTGCGAAGCGATCTGGTTCTGCAGATCGCGGAGGACCGCCGGATCGACGCCACCGCCGGCGAGGGCGGCTTCGAGGTCGTCGAGGCGAGCGGTGTTGGCGGTCACGTCGTCGGAGAGGCCAGCGATGGCGCTCTCGGCGGCGGACAGCCGCACGCCCTGGGCAGCAACATCGGAGGCGAGTTCCTGCACGGCGTTGCGCAGCGAGTCAACGTCAGCCTGCGTAAGAGCGAGGGCCGAGTTGACGTTGTCGTTGATCACGTCGAGAAGACGGCTGACCACGAGGGCGGCCTGGTAACGCGTGAAGGCTTCGTTGCCACGGAAAGTGCCGTCGGGGAAACCGATGACGATGCCGAGGTCGGCGATACGGTCGACAGCGTCGCCGGCCCAGTGGTTCGCCGGGATGTCCGGGAACGAGGACTGAGCTAGGGCGCCGCTGGCGAATGCAGCCGCCAGGAGCGTGATGATTAGTTTCTTCATGAATTCTTACCCCTTGAACTTGGTGAAGTGTTCCTTGCGCAGGTCGCTTCACGAGTCCTAGGCGCTTTAGGCCGGGAGTGTCCGAGTTTCCTCTCCGGTTGGGCGTCTGGTTCTCGCTTCGCTCACTGGGTTCCTGGGTTTCCTTGGCCGGTTCAAAAGGTAGCACCTCCTTCCAGTGCGGCCACGGACGACACAGGTCCAAGCGGATTAGACCACGTGCCGCGACCACATGTCAACCCGGATGAACTCTCAATGAGAGTCAGATTCTCGCTTCGGGACGGGCAAATCGCGCTCATGTTAACCGCGTCACTCACGCTATTCTAATGAGACAACGGCGGTTTTGGCCGCTGTGCATGGGCCTCGGTTATCCTCTCGCCATATGGCTCGAATCACGGTGCCCACTGCAGAAGCCCTCCTCGATGTCGAGTTGCGCGTCCTAGACCACGGTTTCGTGAGGCTCGTCGACTATCTCGGCGGCGACGCCCGCATAGTTCAGGCCGCGCGCGTTTCCTACGGCGACGGAACCAAGTCGGTGCGCGAGGACGGCGCGCTCATCGATTACCTACTCCGCAACCGCCACACCAGCCCGTTCGAGCAGGTGATCCTGACCTTCCACGTGAAGATGCCCATCTTCGTGGCGCGTCAATGGGTGAGGCACCGGACGGCGCGCCTCAACGAGATCAGCGGGCGCTACTCCGTCATGCGCGACGAGTTCTACGTCCCGCAACCAAGCGAGGTGCGCTTCCAAGACACCCGCAACAAACAGGGCGGCGATGCCCGCGACGTGCCAGACGAACTCCGCGGCAGGGTCATCGAGCTGCTAAGAGCCGGCCAGGAACGGACTTACGGCGAGTACGAGGGCATGCTCGAGGACGACATCGCCCGCGAGTTGGCCCGCGTCAACCTGCCGCTCAGCCTCTACACCGAGATGTACTGGCAGATCGACTTGAACAACCTCTTTCACTTCCTGAAGCTGCGCCTCGACTGGCATGCGCAGCACGAGATCCGCGTGTACGGGGACGCCATGGCGCAGATCGCACGCGCAGTCGCGCCCCTCGCGTACGACGCCTTCGAGGAGCACGAGCTGTACGGCCGCGCCTTCTCGCGCACCGAGATCGAGGTACTCAAGGGGGCCCTCGACGGAACGCGCCTCGAAGAGGCGCTCGCAGCGAGCGGCCTGAGGGCAACGCGGCGCGCCGACTTCCTCAAGAAACTAGGTCCGCTCGCCATCCAGCCGGCCGACGAGGACTGAGCAACGCGCATGCGCTACCGCGTGGTGGCCGTTGGCAAGCTCAAGGAGCGCTTCTACCAGGAGGCTTGCCTTCATTACCTCAAGCGGCTCGGCCACTTGACTTCTTGCGAGTTCGTGGAGGTGCGCGAGGCCCGCGCGAAGTCGGCCGACGCCGTCAGGGAGGCGGAGGGCCGGGCGCTCTTGAGTCACGTGCATGGTGCGGTGGTTGCCCTCGACGAGCGTGGGCGCGCGTTCGGCACCACCGCGCTCGCTTGGCATGTGTCGGAGTTGGAGAACCGCGGGGTAAGCAGCCTCACGCTGCTGATCGGCGGCGCCGAGGGGCACGGGCCGGAGGTTCGCAGCGCAGCGAGTGAGGCGTGGAGCCTCTCCCCGCTGACCCTCCCTCATGACCTAGCCAGGCTCGTGTTGCTCGAGCAGCTCTACCGCATTGAAACCGTGCGCGCTGGCCACCCCTATCACCGCGAGTGATCTAGCTCGTTCCTAGCTCGTTGTCAGCTGGCGTGCCGACCGGTGGCGGCCATGAGGGCGGCGTGTAGGCTGAGCATGTCGACGATGGCAGTCGCTGTCGACTCGAGCGGAAATGGCGTCTCGGCTTCGAGGGCGAGGAAGAGGCTGCGTGGGCCGATGACCACGCTTGGCGCCACCCCAGTCGCTTGGCGCGGGATGCGTTCGCGCGCCCCGCGAGCGCTACTTGCCAGCACCTGATCGGCGGAAACGAGGAGGCGCATCAACACCGTCCGTACGGGCGCGGTGAGGAGCGGCAGGGCGCCAGCGCTCTCTCGGGCGTACACGCTGATGGCGTCGTTGAACGTTGGGTCCTCTGGGCAATCTAGCCGCTGAGCTCCACTGCGGCCAGCCTCGAGCCCCTCGAGCACTGCGTGGCGTTTCGCGCTGGCGCGCAGTGAGACTTGCGTGTGGGCCTCTTGCGAGCGGATCACGACGCCCGTTCGCCACGTCGTCACGCGCCCGAGCGGTCCGGTCCTGGCATTGAACTGATCGAACGCCACGACTTGCGGTTGACCGGCTCTCGTCAACTCGTGAATGGGTGCCAGGTCGCCAGAGCCGAGGTCGTAGTGCTCACGTAGCCGCTCTGCCAGTTCGGGTGCTGGCACCATTTCGAACTCTTGGACGACGCTCGTCCAGTCTCGTTCGCGGCGACCTTCGCGCTTGGGCGTCCAGAATGCCATGCGCAAGTGTAATGGCATTGTCCCTGGCTCGGGCCTTGGTTCGGGTCGAATAACGGCACGGGGCCCGGTTCGGCTTGCCGTTCCGGGCCCACGTCGCTTTTTGGAGTTTGTTGGACTTGGTCAGACGTTAAAGCCGAACATGCGCATCTGCTTCTTGCCGTCGTCCGTCATCTTGGCCGTACTCCAGGGTGGCGACCACACGAAGTCGACGCTTACGGAGTTGACGCCATCGACTTTCATTGCAGCCATCTCGGTGTCGGATTGGATGAGGTCTTGCACTGGGCAACCCATGCTCGTCAAGGTCATTTCGATGTTCACGTTGCCTTGGGCGTCGATGTCGAGGTCGTATACCAACCCGAGGTCGACGATGTTGACGGGTATTTCTGGGTCGTGCACGACCTTTAGCGCTTCTAGCACTTGCTCACGCAAGGCGGAAGTGTCTGGGCCAACGGCGTCTTGTCCGCCTGCGGCTACCGCGCCCACTTCAGTGTCGTTCTGGTTCTCGCTGCTCTCCATGCTGGCGAAGTTAGCAGACTCGGGGGCTTAGTGGAGTAGCGCCGCGCGCAGACCGGGCGCCGCACGCCTCCATGCGGTGAGAGCGGCGGTCACCAGTTGACGAAGCGATCGCGGTAAACGACCCACGCGAACGTCAAGGCGGTGAGGGTGCTGACGAGGCTCGTCCCGCCGTAAGAGACCAGTGGCAGCGTGATGCCAGTGACCGGCGCCACCCCTAGCGTCACTCCTATGTTCACGAGCACCTGAAACCCGATAAGGACGACTATGCCCGTAATGAGGAGTTGGTCGCGTTCGAAGGCGCATTCCGCCGCCATGGCGAGCATGCGCCAGAACAGGAGTCCGTATAGGAGCAGCAGCGCCACCGACGCCACGAACCCGCCTTCCTCCGCGAGTACGGGGAAGATGAAGTCGGTGTGCCGAAACGGAATGAAGCCGAGCTGCGATTGCGTTCCTGCCTTGTAGCCCTTCCCAAGCAGGCCGCCTGAACCTACGGCGATGGTCGACTGGATGACTTGGTACCCGGTGCCTTGCGGGTCGCGATACGGATCGACGAATGACACGAGGCGCTCAAGTTGGTGCGGCTTGAGATTCGGCAGCAGCACCGTCGGCACCGCTATCCCCACGAGACCGACGATGACGACCAAGTGCCGCCACGGAACGCCGCGTACCAGCACGATGCCTGCTGTTATGGCAACTAGTACGAGGGCGCTGCCGAGGTCTGGCTCGATCAGGACGAGGCCGATGGGCGGAAGCGCTAGGGCGGCAACGCGCAAGTAGTCGACGATGCGCTTTAGCGGCCGCTCGTTGAGGGCTTGTGCCAATACGAGGATGAGGGCTAGCTTGGCCAGCTCGGAAGGCTGAAACCCTGGCAACGGTCCGAGGTAAAGCCATGACTTGGCGCCGTTCACCTCGGTCCCCATGAAGTAGGTGAGGACCAGGAGCACGAGGCTCGCGCCGTAGACGTAAGGCGTGAGCCGCAACAGGCGTACTTTCCCTGCCCATACAAGCGCAGCTATGGCAACGGCCGCGGCACCGAGGAACGCTACTTGGCGCATGAACTCGTCGCTAGGAGCGGCACTGTTGAGGGTGAACAGCCCGGCGCCCAGGATGAGCAGGGTGATGAAGGGAAGACCGAAGTCTAGTCGTGCCACGCGCGTCAGCCTACCAACCTGCGGCCGCGGACACCGGAATAGAGCCACCATTCGGCGACGAGTGCGAGCAGGCCGCCGATGACCAGCAGGACGGCCAGCTGCGACGGCGCGGTCTCCTTCGCTGCGGCGCTCGCCTCTCGACCCTGACCGCTCGCCTGAGTCGTCTGGTCAACGTTCGCCGCCTCGCTCGAGCCGCTGACTAGCGGCTGGTTCGCGAGGCGACTCTCAGCGGCTGACAGGAGTGAGACGAGTGCGACCGCACCCGTTGAACCGGTCGCTTGACCCGGAACGACACCCGCCGTTGCCGCCCGAGCTCCGCTCGCCAAGTCGAAGACCCCAGGCTCGAGCGCCGGCCCTGCCCAACCGGGCGCCGTCTCGCCAAGAGCAAGCCGCGGGGTGGCGTCGATAGCCGCCACCCAGTTGGCGATGAGGGCCGGGAATGCTGGCCGCAACACCACGTCCGATTGACTGGGGTGGAAGGCGAGCTGCAGTATCGAACCTGTCGGTGTTCGCCGTAACCGGAGCAGCGGCGTGAGGTCGTCTGCCTTGGCGAGCACTTGCCAGCCGTTGGTTTCCGAGTCCGTCCAGCGCGGCACCTCGGGGTCTATGCCAACCAGGGCGTCATTGAGGTCGACGAAGCGCATGAGCGGTTCGACGCGGTCCTGTGTGCGCACCACGTGGTACTCCGGCGCGCGTGCCGGGGGTGGGAGCAGCAGGTAATTACCTGGCGCCAAGGCGTTGAAAGCCGCCACGGTATCGGGGATGTAACGCGAGACAACCTTGAGGTCGGCTTGAGCCAACCTGGCGTCCGCGGCACCGAATACAGTTACCCCTGGCGCCGCTTGCAGCGCCCGAAGGAGCGGTTGGTACAGGTCGTCGGTTGCAACCGTTAACGACCTGCGGCCGGCGAAAGCAACGTCATCGAGGCCAAGAGCGTCGGGCAACGGCGCCAAGATCCGCGCCTCCAGCACGCCGAGTGGGCCATCATCCTCAAGTAGCGGGAAGGTGACGCTGCCGCTGCCGCCAGCTGGCACCAAGACCGTGCTGCGCGCCAGCTCTCGTCCGCCACTGAACAACCCGACGGTGGCCTGCGCGGGCGAACGGCCGCTGGCGACCACGGCGATGAACGCCTGGCCGACTCCCACATCAAACGCGCTTATGCCAAGGTTCTCGACCGACTCGCCGACGACGACTACTTCCGTCTGCCCCAACTCGACAGGTGAGTCTGTTATGACGACCACGTCGGCGTCCGGGAGGAGTCCTTTGCCAAGGTCGACGGCCGCGAGGAGGTCGGCCTGTGAGTCGCCAGCCCGAAGCGCGTCGAGGGCGGCCAATAGTTCTGATTGTGGCGCGTCGAGCGGCACGAGCAGCCTCGGCACCACTCCGGCGCGCACCAAAGCGATGCTCGAGCGGCCAGCGAGGTGTTGACGGGCCGTAGCAACAGCAAGACTTAGCCGCGTGCCAGCCGCGGCGTCTACTTCGGCGGCGGCTGCCATGCTTGCAGACCCATCGATCACGATGATCACACCGTCGTCAGCTGCCGCAGTCAACCTCGGACCAGCCACCCCGACCGAGGCAGCCGCGATGAACATGAGCTGCAGTGCTAGTAACCAGCTAGGCGAGATGCGCTTGCGACGTGCGCTGTTAGCTTGTGCCCTGCGCCACAAGAAGAGCGCGGCCACGTCACGCTGGCGGCGGCGTGCGCGCAAGTAATGCAGCGCAACGACGACTGGCAGCAGGGCAAGCAGCCACAACGCTTGGGGCGCAAGAAAGGTCATCTCGCGCAGTCTAGCCTCTGATTTGGAACTCTCTTGCAGTCCCTAGGCGCAAGCCTAGAGTCCGTAGGCGATAGCCGATCTCGTCCAATTAGCGCGGCACCTGCAGCGCATCATGTCTGGAACACCCCGAGGCGCATCTGGCCGGGCTCGGCATCTAGTGCGCACGCTTCGAGGGCGCGCACTAGCCTGTGGCGCAGTTCCGAAGGGAGGATAACCTCATCGACCCATAGCCGCGCGGCGCCGTAGCGGATGTTGAGCGCCTCGTCGTAGTCGGCACTGATGCGGGCGTGTAGCTCAGCTAGCGCCGCGTCATCCGGCTTCTCGCCCAAGCGCTCGAGCCTCGCTGCTTGAATGTCGAGAATCGTCTTGGCCGCCTGCTGGCCGCCCATGACGCTGAAGCGTGCGCTTGGCAGCGCGAAGATGAAGCGCGGCGCGTACGCCTTGCCGCTCATCGCGTAATGCCCCGCACCGTACGAGCCACCCAGGATGACGCTGATGCGCGGCACCACGCTGTTGCTCACCGCGCTGACTAGTTTGGCGCCGCGACGGATTATCCCCTCTTGCTCGCTGTCGCGGCCAACCATGAAGCCGTTGACGTCGTGCAGGAACAAGATGGGTACGCCCGTCTGATTGCAGTCGAGGACGAATCGGGCCGCTTTGTCGGCAGCGTCTGCATAGATCACGCCGCCTACTTCCAGCCGCCCGCCACGCTTGATCACGAGTTTCTGGTTAGCGACTATGCCTACTGGGTAACCGCCAAGGCGGCCCCATCCCGTCACCAATGTTGGGCCGTAATCGCGCTTGTACTCGTCAAGCTCTGACCCGTCTAGTAGTCGGGCAAGCACGTGGCGGACGTCGTACGTCTGGGTTCCACCGTCGACTGGGAGGATACCTTCGAGGTCGTCGTCACTCGCTAGCGGGGCAACGGGTGCCGTACGGTGCCGGGCCCAAGGGGCCAGCGGCCGCTCCGCATACGTTGCGGCTAGACGACGCAGGCGGGCGATGGCGTGGTGGTCGTCTGGCTCCTTGAAATCCACGGTGCCAGCCAGTTCGGCGTGCATGGCGGCGCCGCCAAGCTCCTCGCTGCTGACTTCCTGGCCGATGGCCGCGCGCACCAGAGCCGGCCCTGCCAGGTAGAGGCCGGAACCTTCCGTCATGACGAGGGTGTCGCACATGACCGGCAAGTACGCGCCTCCAGCCACGCAGTTTCCCATGATGGCGGCGAGCTGTGGGATGCCGTGCGCGCTCATGCGGGCGTTCAGGTAGAACACGCGCCCGAAGTCGTCCTGATCTGGGAAGATCTCGTCTTGTAAGGGTAGGTAAACACCCGCGGAGTCGACCAGGTAGATGGTCGGTACGTGGTTCTCGAACGCTATCGTCTGCGCCCTTATGACCTTCTTCGCGGTGATCGGGTAGAACGCTCCCGCCTTGACGGTGGCGTCGTTCGCGATGATCATCCACGGTCGCCCGACAACTTGACCGATGCCGGTGACGACGCCACCCGCTGGGGCGCCGCCCTCCGCCTCGTACATGCTGGCGCCCGCGAAGATCATGAGCTCGTCGAACTCGCTGCCCTCGTCTGTCAGCTCCGCGATGCGCTCCCTGGCCGTCAAACGCTTCTTGGCGTGCTGCCTGGCAGCCGCCGCAGCGCCGCCGCCTAGTGCGATGGTGCGACGCTGCTCTTCCACGAGTTCGCGTTCGACCCGCCACGCGCGCTTATTGGGGTGAAACGGGGCTTCGCGCCTGCTCTCCAGCGGCACGCCCGCGCCGAGCCGCGCTAAGTCGTCAAGTGACTTGCGCTTGGCGGCGCTCACTTCGCTTGGGTCGCTAGCACCACCAACAGCCCACCGCCAGCGTTCTCGAGGGCGTGATCCTCTCCCGCCTCAATGGAGAGCAACTTGCCTTTGCCCAACCTAAGGGTTGCGTCGTCTACCCGCACAAGCGCCTCCCCCTCCAACACCTGGTATACGACGCTTGCGCTGGCGCTCCGAACGTCCTCCGCCTGCCCCGCCTCGAAGCAGATGAGTTCGACGGTGAGTCCGTCCTGGCTGATCAACGGTCGCCGCTGGACGCCTACGAGTGAGAAGCGGCGTGCGTCGCTTATGGTTACGGTCTTCACGTTGTCCTCCCAAGGGTCGGTAGTGCGGAACGCTGTAAAGCAAGCGTACATCGCGGCCGCCGCCGCATGTGGAAAAGAGCGCGAGGACTGTGGATAACCGCAGACGCTTGACACGGGCGCGCCGAACTTGGTATGTGATTCACCCCACACTCCCATATCGAGTAACACCGTCAGGGACGCAAGGACCGAGATTCTCCCGTCGCCATCGGACTGTCATGGAAGGGGCCCATGGGTGGTGTCAGCTTGTCCACAACCCTGTGGAGAACTAGTCGGCTTTGTGGATAACTACGTTAGTGCGATGGTCACGGGAGGAGGAGCCAACCGCAGCGTCACCGGTCCGACCACTGACGGTTAGAGGCGCCGCGCGCCGCTTCGACGAACGCGTACACGGCGGCGGCATCCTTGACACCAGGGCGCGCTTCCACCCCGCTCGCCACATCTACCGCGTAAGGCCGTAACGTCCTCACTGCCACCGCTACGTTGCCTACGTTCAGACCTCCAGCGAGTATCAACCGTGGGTTGCCTCGCCAGGCGGCCGCCGCTTCCCACTCGAACGCAACACCTGAACCTGGCCGCGGGGCGTCGAGGAGGTACCCGTCAGCGGGGTAGGTGGCCATGCTCTCTGGCGTAACCGCTGGTGAGAACGCCACGGCGCGCACCACGCGGGCTTCGCGCCCGATCCGCTCGGCGTACTCTGCGCTCTCGTTGCCGTGGAGTTGCACTGCGTTCAAGCGCAGGACCTTAACTAGTTCAAGCACTTCTGCCAGATCGGCGTCGACGAACACCCCCACGCGCGTGATGAAAGGCCCGACAGCCGCCACCACCTCCGCCGCACCCTCGCGAGTGATCTGGCGTTTGGAGTCCGGGACGAATATCAACCCGATGGCGTCGGCCCCAGCGCGTTCCGCGACCTCGGCATCTTCAGGGCGCGTGATGCCACAGACCTTTATCCGTACGTAACTGCGTCCGGCCTGACCGACCATCCCGGCCTTCCCTGGCGGCAAGTTCATCACCCGATGTCCTTGCTGTGCTCTAGTCGATAGGAGCGCTCGTCGCCGAGGATAGTCACTGCGTCGAACCGCAAGTTAGCGTCCGGCTGGCGCAGGACATAGGTAACGTAATGAAGCGCCGTCTGTTGCACGCGCTTGAGCTTACGGGCATCGAGCACTTCGGCAGGGTGGCCGTAGCGCGCGTCCTTGCGTTGCTTCACTTCTAGGACGACGACAGTGCTGCCTTCAAGCATCACCAGGTCTAGTTCTCCGCCCCTAAGGCGATAGTTGCTCGCCAGGTGCCTCAGGCCGCGGCCCTCTAAGTGGGCGCGGGCGACCCGCTCGGCCCAGTGGGGCGAGTGGGTGCGCGCGTCCTCCATCAGATCGGCGTTACTTCCACGCGTTGCGCGTCTGCCCAGAGGCCTTCGAGGTCGTAGAAGTCCCTAGCTTCCGGGCTCATGAGGTGCACGACGACGGGACCGTAATCGAGGAGAACCCAACGGTCAGACGGACCCTCAACCCCGCGAGGGAGCCTGCCTTCCAGCTTCTGCTGGTAGTGAACGGACTCCTCGAGCGCCCGGAGTTGCAGGCTGGATTCGCCCGTGGCGACGATGAAGCAGTCGAGCGATTCGGATACGCCGCGCAGGTCAAGCACGACGACGTCAACGGCGCGCCTGTCGTCAAGGACGTTGACGATGCTCTGAACGCCCTCCGGCAAGTCGGCGATAGTCGATGGAGCCGCCTGGGTTATGGCGCTCTGCGTTACGACTTCATTGTTTTCGCTTCGGTCAGTAGTCAAGGTGAATTCCTTCTGCGGTTGCCCGCCATCCTGGCGGTTGTCCGCCATCCTGGCGGTTGCCCGCCACGCCTGTCTTCATTCGGCCATGCCTGCTTGCGCCACGGTGTGGTCGGTTGTGAGAGCCGTGCGCGCCATGGCGTCGGCGCCGAGCACGAGTTCTAGGTTGACGGTGCGCCGTTGCACCGTGTTGAAACGGTCGATCTGCTGCTTACCTACGTTCAATAGGCTTGCGAAGTAGTCAGCGTCTTGCCACGAGTCCAGGGTAGCTAGAAGCCGCGTTGGGGTAGCGTCGACGTCGCCAGAGCGGACGATGACGTTGGCGGCAGGCACACCTAACGCCACGAGATTGTGTTGGTACCAGTCGAGCGCCCCAGGCACGCCGCTGTGGTCGGTGATCAGGATGGTGAGTTCCGGGGCGGTCGTGAACTCTCTGGCAACGCCGCCGAACGTCGCTGCCATGAAAGCGTTCACCGTCGCTGGGTCGTACTCGACGGCTCCACGGACCACGAGGCTATCCACGTTGGGCAGGGTGGCCGTCGTCGTTAGCTCCAGCGCGTTCATCCGTAGCCCGAGTTCGCGAGCGAGGGCCGGGCTGGCGTTCGTTTCAACGTCCTTGAAGAAAGTGTCGACGAGCTCTGGGAGCTTGACGACAGCGCGAACGTTCAACTCCTTGATGCGTTGCAGCAAGGCGTACGCGAGGCGCTTCACGTTATCCAACCGGTCGATGTCGCCCCTGAGCGAGTGGCGGAACCGGATGAACTCGCTAGCTGCCTTGCCGTCCATCTGCTGCGGGCCTGCCTTGAAGTGAATGTGCAGCTTGCCAACGTTGTCGTCGTAATCCATGTTGTACGGCACGTCGACTTCGACGCCGCCTAGTGCGTCAACCAGGTTCTGGAACACGTCGAGCTTCACGATGACGTAGTAATCGATGGGCACGCCGAGGACGGTCTCGACTTGCTTCAGGAGGCCCTCTGCGCCAGAACGCTGGTAGATGGTGTTTATGCGGCGCTGATCGGCGACCAACAAGTCGCGTGGCACGGCGATGACGGAGATAGCGTCACCGTGCACGTCGACGTACAGGATGGTATCGGTGCTGGCGCCGTCCGTCCCGCGGAAGCCGCTGAAGTTCCAACCTTTGATCGTGCCGTCCTGGCGGTAGATGGGTACGGAAGGGCTGTCGTCGTACACGATGTCACGGCCGGCGACAACGAAGCTCGCATGGAACTCGTTCGGTTGCAGCCCTAGAAGCTTGCGGTGGTCGTCGCTTAGGACCTTGCGGTCGACGTCACGCGTTAACCAGAAACCGACTAGGCCGGCCAGCGCCACGAGGACGCCGAGTAGGGTTACGAGGCGCGAGGTGCGGCGCGTCATGTTGGCTCCGCGTTGAGGCTGTGAAAGACGCTGAGGGTGTCCGGGTGGATGGCCTTGCCCGCGTCCCGCAGGTACTCGACCTTGGATGCGACCGCGCGCCGGTAGGCCGACTCGAGGTCGTGCATGGCCAGCTCGCGGAGGTCATCATTGACGCCACGGCCGGGTTCACAGACGTCTGCGACGTACACGCACATGCCAACACGGTGCCCTAGCGGAACCCCGAAGACGTGACCATCGATGGCCTCGAGGACTACCTGGTCGGTCACACCCCATGTTGCCGCCAACTGCTTGCTAGCACGACCGTGGAGGGTAAGGGGGTGGCTGGCCTCGAACTCGTCTACCGGCTGACCCAACCGCAATAGCTCCTCATCAGGCAAGTCTCTGGCGGCGTCATGCAGGATGGCAGCCAACGCGATCCGATCACGATCGACCTGCGACAGCCCGTTTGCCTCCGCGATGGCAACAGCGGTTTCCGTCACGCGCTCGATGTGACCGAAGCGCTCGGCGCTGACGAGTTCGCGCACGTGGCTGCAGTATGGCGCCAGTTCGGCAGAGGCGCACACGCCTTGGTGCAGCTGGTCAGCGTTGCCGCTTTCCGAATGGTGCTGTGGTTGTCTAGCCGTCTCTTTGGTCATGGTGGTGATAGTCGACCGACTGGCGATGTTGCCCGAAGGGTTACCTAGCTCTCCTCCCAAGCCGCCGCGCTGCGGCGCTGAGGAAAAGTTAGCACGCTCTTAAGGCTCCCCCGAGTCGTCCTCGGCAATTACCGAGTCGTTCTCGGCAACTGCCCACTCATCCTCGGCTCCTGCCGCCTGACCCTCGGCGGTACCTTCGCTGTCCGAGCCGCCTTCGTCATCGCCCGCGGCGCGCGCCTGGTCGTCGAGATAGCGCTTGCCGGCGCGTTCGGCGTCCGTTTGGGTCGGGGTCGAAGTGTCTGCAGCGGTGTCGTCGAAGTAGTCGAACACGGCCGCACCGATCTGGACCTCCTCACCGGACTGCACGCCCGCACGCTTCAACAACTGGTAGAGACCGTGGTTCCTGAAGTGGTATTGCAGGTACGCAACGGCTTCAGGGTTGACGGCGTCGAAGCGCGCAACGACCTCCTCGAGTTCGCTGCCTGTCACGATCCAGCCGTTGCCCGTCATGTCGCGCCTGATCTCGATCGGCGTTACCCGCACGCGCCGCGGCCCCATCCCCGTCACTGGCTTCGGGCGCGGTGGGAGGAGCGCGAACAGGGTGGCGCGCAACGCTTCGACGCCCGAGCCCTCAAGAGCTGAGATGGCAACCAACGGCAAGCCAGCCGTGGCAAGCTCCCGCTCCTTGACCGCCAACTCGTCGGCGTCCACCAGATCGGTCTTGTTCAACACGATCAGTGCAGGGCGTTCGAGCAGCTCGGGGTCGTACTCGCGCAGCTCGAGGCGTAAAGCGTCAAGGGTGGCCAATGGCTCGTCAGCCACGTCCAGCACGTAAACGAGCAGGCGAGTACGGGAGATGTGCCTGAGGAACTCGAGACCAAGGCCCTTGCCCTTGTGGGCGTCCTCGATTATGCCGGGGATGTCGGCCATCGTGAAGCGCTGCATGTCCAGGTCGACGACGCCGAGGTTCGGGCTAAGGGTAGTGAAGGGGTAAGAAGCGATCACCGGCCGCGAGTTCGACAACACGGCGAGGAGGCTCGACTTGCCCGCGTTGGGGTAGCCGACGAGGCCGACATCCGCGATAGTCCTAAGTTCTAGGCGCAGCAGGCGCGACTCACCGAGCGTGCCCTTCTCCGAGAAGCGCGGCGCGCGACGTGTGGAGTGAGCGAAAGCCGCGTTACCGCGTCCGCCGACGCCACCTGCGGCGACGACAGCCGTCTGCCCAACTTCGATCAGGTCGGCGATGAGCTCGCCAGTCGCGACGTCCGTTGCCATCGTGCCGACCGGCACGTCGACGTACAGGTCCTCGCCGCTGAGGCCCGCCTTGTTGCGGCCCTCACCCTGCTTGCCTACCTGTGCGCGGAACTGCGTGCGCCCGACGAGCTTCGAAAGCGACGTGATGTCGTCGACCGCACGCAGGTAGATGGAGCCACCGCGACCGCCGTGACCGCCGTCCGGACCGCCCTTGGGTATGTACTTGAGGCGCATGAAGGAGAGGCCGCCATCGCCGCCTTTTCCTCCCTGAACCTGGATGTCGAGCACGTCACGGAAAGCCATTCAGTATCGCCCTAACGAGAACGCGGCCCCACCAGGAGCCGCGTTCGAGAATGTCCGGTGAGTCTGCCAGCCGCCGCGCGCGTCCAGCGCGAAAACAGGGCGCCGCTCGCGCAAGGCTGAGAGATCAGTCGGCTGCGACCGCTTCGACAGCAGTCTCAATGCTGATGAAGCGGCCCTTGTCGCCTTTGTTGTGGAAGCGTACGACCCCGTCGCGGAGCGCGAAGAGCGTGAAATCAGAGCCAAGACCGACGTTGCGGCCAGGGTGAAAGCGCGTGCCGCGCTGGCGAACGAGGATGTTGCCCGCGAGAACGACCTGACCATCGAAACGCTTGACGCCGAGGCGCTGGGAGTTGGAGTCGCGTCCGTTGCGAGTGCTACCGACGCCTTTCTTGTGAGCCATCTGCTTCTCCTAGTTGCCTCAGCCGCGGATGCTGGTGATCCGCACGCTGGTGAACTCTTGCCTGTGGCCGATGTGGCGACGATAGTTCGCCTTGGCCTTGAACTTGTAGATATGAATCTTCTCGCCGCGGCCGTGCCCGATGACTTCGGCCTGCACGCTAGCGCCGTCCACGTGAGGAGCACCCACCTTGACGGCCTCGCCGCCGACTAGCAGCACCGGCAGTTCAAGGGTGGCGCCCGGCTCCGCGGCGACCTTCTCGACCCTTAGCACGTCGCCTTCGGCCACGCGGTACTGCTTGCCGCCCGCTTCAACAATTGCGAACATCTTCCGACCTCCGGTGCCCGACCTCGTGCGCCTGACGGCACCAATGTCAGCCCTAATGGGCACACTGCGCTCAGGACTCGCCTCCTGTGAGCCGGTCCGAGCGTCGAACACAGAGTATAGACGAGAAGACCGTCAACATACAACTAGTTGCAGGGGCGCAGGCTATTGGGTCTGGGCACCAGCCTACTCTGAGTAGGCGTTCTCCTAGCTCCCCTAGTCCATCGCCGCTGGTCTCACATGTGCGGGGCTGCTAGCATCGCCACCTGATATGAACCGCCCTCCGACCATCCCCGAGCTCATGAGCCCCGCCGGCCACTGGCCGCAGTTGCGCGCCGCGGTGGAGGCGGGAGCAGACGCCGTGTTCTTCGGCCTCACGCACTTCAGCGCCAGGTCCAAGGTTGGCTTCACGGCAACCGAACTGCCTGAAGTCATGCGTGAGCTACGTGGTCGCGCGGTCCGGGGTTACGTGACGTTCAACACCCTCGTGTTCGACGGCGAGTTGCGAGCCGCCCGCCGGGCGCTGGAGGCCATCGGCGAGGCCGGCGTTGACGCTGTCATCGTTCAGGACGTCGCCGCCGCGGCGCTGGCGCGCGAGGTTGCTCCAGACGTAGAGGTTCACGGTTCAACCCAGATGTCCATCACTAGTGCGCAAGGCGCTGAGTTGGCCAGGGCCTTCGGCTGCAGCCGGGTGGTGCTTGGCCGCGAGCTGAGCTTGGCCGACATCGCCAAGGTACGTCAGGGCACCGACGTAGAGATCGAAGTGTTCGTGCACGGCGCACTTTGCGTGTCCTACTCTGGCCAGTGCTTCTCGAGCGAGGCTTGGGGAGGGCGCAGCGCTAACCGCGGCCAATGCGCCCAAGCCTGCCGCCTGTCATATGACCTACTGGTTGACGGCTCCCACCGCGACCTAGGCGAGTACCGCTACCTGCTCTCCCCAGGCGACCTCTACGCGCTCCACCAGGTACCCGAGCTGGCTCGTATTGGCGTTTCGTGCCTCAAGATCGAGGGCCGCTACAAAGACGCCGACTACGTAGCCCTTACCACCGCCGCTTACCGCGAAGCGCTGGACGCACTTGCGCAGGAGAGAGCGCCAGAGATAACAAGCGAGGACGAACGCGACCTCGAGCAGGTCTACTCTCGGGGGTTAGGGCCTTGGTTCATGCATGGCACCGACCACCAGCGGGTGGTCGTCGGCCGCGCTCCGCGTCACCGCGGCGTCTTGTTGGGCGAGGTCGCAAACGTAACAAGCTCGACCGTGACGCTACGCCCCGGAAACGACGCTCCACTCGTCAAGGCCGGTGACGGCGTCGTCTTCGACGCCGCTCAGCGCCGCAGCCCCGACGAGCCAGAGGAAGGCGGCCCTGTCGTCAAGGCAGAGCAACTGCCTGGCGGCCTCGTGCGCCTGGCGTTCCTCAGGGGCAGCGTCAACCTAGGCCGTGTAGCAGCAGGCGATTGGCTTTGGCGCACCCACGACGCCGCGATTGACTCCAAGGTCAAGCCGTACCTCAACGCGCAAGACCCGCTCTACACACGGCCCATCGATATCGCCGTGGTGGCGCACGTTGGCCAAGTCATCACCGTCGAGGGTCGCGCTAGCGGTTCGCGCGGCGCGGTCGTCGCGCGCGTTCAAGGATCGGAGCCGCTGCAGGCGGCAACGCGGCACGGGCTAACGGCGGCACAGCTCGCTCAACAACTCGGACGGCTCGGCGGTACGGCGTTCCACCTTGGCGAGCTCACGGTCGACCTGGCAGGCGAACCGTTCGTGCCAGTCAGCGAACTGAACCGCCTGCGCCGTGAACTCGTGGAGGGCATCGCCGCCGCGCGAGAATCCCGGCCCGCGGCGGCGGCACAGCGGAGAGCGACACCGAACGGCGCGGCGGCGCATGGTCGTGGCGCATCCTCTCAACCCGATGCGCCGTCCAGGCTTCACCTGCTCGTCCGCACGCCGGAGCAGCTAGACGCCGTCCTTGCGCTAGTCGCAGATCACGCTGCTGCGTGGCCCGTCGCTAGCGTCACGCTCGATTACCTCGAGCTGTACGGCCTGCGCCCGTCAGTCGAGAGGGCGCAAGCGCTTGGGGTGGAGGTACGAGTTGCGTCTCCGCGCGTCCTGAAGCCGAGTGAGCAGAACATCGTCAAGTTCCTACTTGGGCTTGGTTGCGGCATCGTGGTGCGGTCGGGCGGGCTGCTCCACGACCTCGCGCGCATCGCGCCAACTGAGCGGCCGCTGCTTGTCGGCGACTTCAGCCTCAATGTGGCGAACGCCGAGGCCGCGCGGGCATACCTCGACCTCGGACTGGCAACGATCACACCCGGTCACGACTTGAACGCCAAGCAAGTGGCCGACCTCGCCCGCTCCGTAGGGGGCACGGCCCTCGAAGTGGTGGCGTACCAGCATTTGCCCGTCTTCCACACCGAGCACTGCGTGTTCTGCCGTTACCTGAGCAGCGGTCACGACTACCGCGACTGTGGTCACCCATGCGAGAAGCACCGTATCGCCTTGCGCGACGCGCGCGGCCGCGAGCACCCGGTCATGGCGGACGTCGGATGCCGCAACACCGTGTTCAACGGCGAAGCGCAGACCGCCGCCAGGCACCTGACCAGTTGGTGGCAAGCGGGCGTGCGGGACTATCGACTCGAGTTCGTTCACGAGTCAGGGGCGAACGTCACCGAGGTCGTCGCCGCGTACACCGCGGCTCTCAACGCCGTCGAGCAAGGCGCCTACCGCCCAGCCGCGCTTGAAGAGCGGTTGGCTGCAGCCGTCGGGGCGATCACCGAAGGCAGCTTGTTCGTCCCGCGCGCGGCGCAAGCGGACGAAGGCGCCCTCGCCGAACTCCTCGAACTACCCGTCTTTCAGGGCGGCGTTCACTAAACGCGCCAAACCGAAGCGCGCGCTACAAGGGGAACAACAGCGGAACGACCACCAGGCCGACGACCCCCATGAGCAATTGCAGGGGCAGCCCGACTCTCGCGAAGTCCATGAAGCGGTACTGGCCGGGGCCGACCACCAGGGTGTTGACTGGCGTCGCCATGGGCGTGCAGAACGACGACGCGGACGCTAGCGCCACCATCATCAACACGCCCTCGGGCGACACGCCAAGCCCGGCTGCTGCGCTCAACGCCACCGGCGCCATCAACACGGCCGTGGCGGTGTTGGACATCACCTGCCCAAGGCCCGCCGTCACTAAGTACGTGCCAGCCAGCAATACTAGCGGCCCGGAGCCTCCGAACACCCGCACGACGACATCGGCCACCAGCTGCACGCCGCCCGTGACCTCTAGGGCCGACGCTAGCGGCAACATGCCAGCGATCAACACGACCGACTGCCACTGCACGGAGCGGTAAGCCTCCTCCATGGACAGACAACCAGTCACCACCAACGCGAGAGCAGCCATCAGGACAGCGACCACTGGAGCCACCCAACCCGCTGACATGCTGGCCAGCATCAACAGCAAGATCACCACCGCGAGTGGCGCCTTTCGGCGTTTCGGGGCAGGACGTTCACCGCCAGACTCGCTAAGCACTACCGCGTCTAAGCGCTCACCGTCGAGGCGGTCGATGGCGGAAAGCGCCCCCTGGACGAGAAGCGTGTCCCCGAAACGCAAGCGCGTCTCCGCCAGCCGTTGTGCACCGCTACCCTCGACCACCCGCTCGCCGCCGCGCTGCAACGCAACGACCTGCACTCCGAAGCGCTCGCGGAAACGCAGCGCGGCCAGGCTGTTACCTATCCAGCTCGAGCGCGGCGTCAGCAGTACCTCAGCGAAACCGAGGTTGGCGGGCACTAAGTCCTCGCCATTGACATCGACCTCTAGAAGCTCAGAGGCTGCCAGACCAGCCACCGCGCCTAACGCCTCGCGGCTGCCCTGCAACAAGATGCGGTCGCCAACGCGGAACTCCGTGTCGGGGCCGAGGCTCTTCGAGCGCCCTAGGTGGCGCCGCGAGCGCACGCCCGCCCTCACGGCCTCCGGCTCGGTATCGATCGCTAGAACACGCACGCCGAGGCGCTCAGGCCACCGCACCTCACGCAGACTACTGCCAACAAGGGCCGAGCCAGACTGCAAGGTGAGGCGCCCCAAACGCGTTGGCAAACCGTAACGCGTTGCCACCTCGACGAGGCCCTCCGTCTCCCCTCGCGCGCCCGGTGAGGTGGGTGCGGTCGCTGGGAGCAGGAAGCGCCCCAAGGTGGCCATGTAGAGGATGGCGACGGCCAACATGACGATGCCGATGGGCGTAAAGGCGAAGAAACCGAACGGCGCCCTGCCCGCGTCCTCCAGCGTCTGCGACACCACCAAGTTAGGCGGCGTGGCGATCAGCGTGAGCATGCCACCGACGAGCGCCGCGAACGCCACCGGCAGCAGCAGCTTGCTTGGGCTCACCTTCGCGCGCCACGCCATCGACACGACGATGGGCAGCATGACCGCGACGGTGCCAGTCGAACTCATGAAGGCAGATAGCAGTCCGGTGGCCAGCATGACCGCCACGATCATCCTGGGCTCGCTCTTGCCTGCCACTCGCCCGAGAGCGTTCCCAACCGCGGCGGCCAACCCCGTGTTCACGATGGCGAAGCCAACTACGAACAAGCCAGCGATCATGATCACCAGCGCATCGGAGAACCCAGCCAGCGCCTGCTGCGGGCTGAGCACGCCGCTGAGGGTGAGGGCAAGCACGACTAGTAAGGCAACAACGTCGATCCGGACGCGATCGGAGACGAACAGCACGATTGCCACGCCGAGAATGATGAAGACGGTGAGGGTAGGTCCGGACATGCCCCAAGTTACGACCTTGCTGGCCGCCAGAGTAGTTGAGGAACGTCCCCGCGAACGACAGGAACGCGTGACCCACGGCCCATTTAGTGTGAGCTTTCGCACATAATGGGCGCTTTTCCCTGCCCCATCATCCCGACACGTGTTTTTCTCGTGCCTGATGCCCTATACTCTCGGCGAGTTCACGAAAGGAGCTCGCTAATGGCCAAAGCCAAGGCAGCACCCAAGAAGGCAGATAAGACCGTAAGCAAGGCCGATCTCGTAAGCGAAGTGGCAGAAGCCACCGGCCAGTCCAAGAAGGCCGTCAAGGAGACGATGGACTCGCTCCTCGCCTCCATGACCTCGAGCATCGCCAAGGGCAACAAGGTCACGCTCACCGGCTTCGGCACGTTCGAAGTCCGCAAGCGCAAGGCCCGCACCGGCGTCAAGCCAGGCACGACCGAGAAGATCAAGATACCGGCGAGTCAGTACCCGGCGTTCAAGGCTGGCAAGAGCCTGAAGGACACCGTTGGCGGCAAGAAGCCAGCGGCCAAGAAGGCTGCCGCGAAGAAGTAAGGAAGTAATACCCACCCGCTTGGGTGGGCGCAACTCGTTGTTGAGTATGTGGGGCGGTCACAATGACCGCCCCACTTCAATTGACGGAATTCATCCGGAGTGCAGCGCCCGCAGCGCAAGCTCGACCTGCGCTGCCGGGTCGAGCGTTGGCACGACCGTAACGTCCGGCTCGAGGCTTGGGTCCGGCGCCTCCAAGGTGGCGAACTGCGAGGCGAAGAGCGCCGCCGGGAAGAAGTGGCCCTCCCTAACGCGCAAGCGCGCCTCCACGGTGGCTTGGTCGACTTCGAGGTAGATGAACCTCAGCCCGTCCCCCGCTCCGCGCAGCCGGTCGCGGTAACTGAGGCGCAGTGCGCTGCATGCGACGACCACGCCGTCGTCGCCAGCCAAACCGCGCGCAAGGGTGTCCGCAACGCGGTCAAGCCACGGCCAACGATCCTCGTCCGTGAGGGGTACCCCGGCCGCCATCTTCGCGCGGTTAGCCTCAGGGTGGAGGTCGTCGCCATCGACGAACTCGCTACCCAAGCGCTCGGCCACCCAAGCGCCGATCGTGCTCTTGCCACAACCGGAGACCCCCATCACGACAACCGCGTGTGCCACTACTCGCTCTTAGCGCGGTACAGGATCTCGCCCGCCTTGCGCACTAACAACACGCCCTCGTCCTCGCGGTCGGCCCACTCCTCGACATCGATGGTGTCCGGGTCGAGGTAGCCGAGCGCCAAGGCCGCACACTCTTCAGGCGATACCCTCGACGCCAGCGTCACGCGGGCTCGCGGGAGCTCGACACCGTCGACGTAGTGGCCGTCGCCCCTAACATGTGTGGAGTGGGCCAGCACGCCGAGCGGGTAGTGCGAGAAGTCGCTCCATTGCTCCAAGAAGTACTCAAGCACGTGGTAGCCGATGGCCCTGATGTGAGTACCGTGCACTGCACTCACGTCACTCAAGTGCGGAGCGTAGATGATCAGTTCGCCCCCCGCTTCAAGCGCGGGCTCGAGCTTGTACATGGCCTTACCTGCGGTCCACAGCTCCTCGTACATTGGCGGGGCGCACGACAAGATGCGCTTGTACGGTTTATCGACCCAACGCACGTGCCGCTCGCTAGAGAGGTCCGCCGCCGCCGACCAAGCTTGTACAACGTCGCCGATGAACACGCCAGCGAGGTCGTTGCCAACGACGACGACGGCAGTCAGCGTGACTGGCGTGCTGAGCAGCTCGGCCGCGGCGTGGATCATGGTGCGCACCGGCGTGTCCTTGATGCCGATGGTGCCGCGCACGCCGGCAAGCGCACCTAGCCAATGCGTTACGTCGATCATGTCCGAGCCACTGATGCCAGGGAACAAGTACTTGGCGCCGCCCGAGAACCCAACCACCTCGTGAGGGAACGTCGGGCCAAGTATCAGGATCTCATCGTGCTCGAGGGCCGCACGGTTGAGGCGCACGTCGACGTCGCCTCCAAGCGTTGGGTGCCAACGGTCACCAGCGATCTCCTTCACCCGCGACTGTGGCAGCGACCCGATGCTGACGAGGGTGCCTTCCTCGTACCAGCTGTGGTTGACGATGCGCACGTTCGGGAAATCGCGCTCCTTCGTCTCGGCGGTGAGGCCGACGAGCCGTAAGAGGTGATCCGGGTCGAGGGGTACGTGCGTGCCGAGGGCCACCATGAAGGTCACAGCGCGCGCGTCGTCGAGCGCCTGCATGGTGCCGCGGAACAACAGTGGCAGGGGCACGCTACGCGTGTGGTCAGGGATCAGCACGAGCACGCTGCGGCCCGTGAACTGTCCAGCAAGGCCAGCGTTGAGGGCTTCGAGTACCTCCGTTTCTGAGAGGGTCTGACCCGCTGGCGCACGGCGCTGCACCCGGAGGCCGCCGGAATTCGACTGGTGATCGTTTGTCGTATCCATCTGAGCACTACCCTAATCGTTCATGGCCGCTTCGGACAGCCTGGCAGTTCGCAAGACTTGCTCGCCGCGAGCGCATGACAGGAGTCAACGTCACCACGCCAACCTCGGTAGTAGCATCAGCTCGTGACGAGCACGCCCCGCTCCCCGCACGCGCCGCTGAAGATCGTCGTGGTGTACGCCACCATGTTCGGCGCCACTGAGTTGGTGGCCGAGACGGTGGCTCACGCCCTGTCGGCCGAGTTCGGCGTCGAAGTGGCTTGCCGGGATGCCGCGTGGCTGGACTTCGCTGAGTTGCTGAACGCCGACCTCATCGTGATCGGCTCGTCGACCTGGAACATCGGGCAGCTACCGAGCGACTGGGAGCTGCGCTTGGATGAACTAGCGACGCTTGACCTGCGCGGCAAGTACGTTGCGCTGTTCGGCACGGGCGACCGCCGCGGTTACCCCGACACTTACCTCGATGCCCTCGACACCATCGCCCGCGCGCTCACACCGACCGGCTGCATGCTCATCGGCGAGTGGTCGACGGCTGGTTACGTGTTCACCGGGTCCCTGGCGCTGCGCGGCGACAACTTCGTCGGGCTTGGCCTCGATGAGGACAACGACCCCGACCTCACCGCTGCTCGCGTGGGCCTGTGGTGTGCGCAGTTGGCTAACGAGGTGAACGCGTCTCACGTGCTTGAGCGGGCTGGAGTCGCTTGAGGACCGCCCCGTAGTTCTCATCCACGGCCCGCGCCAGTGCGGGAAGAGCTCGCCGGAACGGCACATCGGAGACGTGGGAGTGGGCGCAGCCCAATCGAGGGTAAGCGCCGCCGCGCTCTATGAGGGCCAGTACGAGGTGGACGTGGTCATGCAGCACGGTGGCGCCGTTAAGGAGCGCAGGCACCCGGTCGGGCTTGTTGCCGCCTTCTACCGATTCGGCCTCGAGCCGCTCTGGTTCACCTGCACCCGGTGACCACGGGCCCGCGCCCACACCGCCCCGGTTACAATCGTGAGCAATATGCGAAAAAACCAGGTGACAGTGCGCAGCGTACCGGCGTTGCTGCACGCTAGAGCCACCCAGACCGGCGTCGCCTTGCGCGTAAAGCGCTTCGGTTTGTGGGAGAAGATCTCGTGGGCGGATTACGCCGCCAAGGTGAACGCCTTGGCGCGCGAGATGATCCACTTTGGCTTGCGTGCCGGTGAGCGCGTGGCCGTACTGTGCGAGAACCGCCCTGAATGGTTGATGGCCGACATGGCCATCCAGAGCGCGGGCGCTGCCACAGTAGGCGTTTACACCACCAGCAGCCCTGAGCAGCTCGCGTATCACCTCAATCATTCCGACGCGGTGGGGGTCATCCTCGAAGACGCCGAACAGCTCGAGAAGTGGCTGGCCGTGCGAGACGCCTGCCCGACGGTGCAGTGGGTCGTGGTCATCGAGCCGGAGGACGTCGAGGACACCCTCGCTTGGGACGACGTCATGGCTAGCGGCGCAGCGCGCTACGCCGCCGACCCGCAACCGGTGGAAGACCGCTTAGCCGCCATCGACCCAGACGACACCGCCCTCTTCATCTACACCTCCGGCACCACTGGCGACCCTAAGGGCGCGAAGCTCTCGCACGCCAACCTCCTGTGGGCCATGGGTTCCCTCAACGAGGCCATGCCGCTGCAGCACGGCGACGAGCTCCTGTCGTTCCTGCCCCTTTCGCACATCGTCGAGCGGCTCATCAGCGTGGCGGCTCCCCTGCGTTACGGCTACACGGTGTCGTTCACGGAGAACCTCGACACGGTGCTCACCAACCTCCAAGAGATCCGCCCGACCATCTTCTTCGCGGTCCCGCGCATCTGGGAGAAGCTCCACTCGCTCGTCGAGCTGAAGATGAAGGACGCCAACATCATCAAGCGCAAGGCGTACGGCGCGGCTCTCGGCGCGGCCAGACGCGGCAATCCCGTCGCGGTCGGCATGGCGCAGTTGGCGGTGCTGAGGCTCCTGCGTTACCGCCTCGGGCTCGACCGCGTTAGGGTCGCCATCTCCGGCGCCGCGCCCATCGCGCCCGAGGTGCTGGCGTACTTCCGCGCCATTGGGGTAGACATTCGCGAGGGCTTCGGGCTCACCGAATCCACCGGCATCATCGCCATCCACCGCAGCGCAGGCCGCCTCGGCACCGTCGGCTTCCCGTTCCCCGGCGTGGACGTGAAGATCGCGGACGACGGTGAGATCCTCAGCCGCAGCGCAGGCAACTTCCTCGGCTACCACAAGGACCCTGACGCCACTGCCCAAGCCTTAGCGGACGGCTGGTTGCATACTGGAGACGTCGGCGAGCTCGACGCAGACGGCCAACTCCGCATCACCGACCGCAAGAAGGACATCCTCATCACGGCGGGCGGCAAGAACATCGCCCCGCAGAAGATCGAGAACCAGCTCAAGTCGAGCCCCTACATCAACGACGCCGTCGTCATCGGCGACCGCCGCAGGTTCCTCACAGCGCTGCTCGTGCTCGACGAGGACAACGTCACGCACTGGGCCATGGAGCGTCAACTCGCGTACTCCACCTACACCGACCTGGCAAGCAACCCGGAAGTGCGCGAGTTGATAGCTGCCGAGGTCGAGCGCGTTAACGCGACGCTCGCACGGGTGGAGACGGTCAAGAAGTTCTCCATCCTCCCGAAGCGCCTCTACCACGAGGACGGCGAGGTCACCGCCACCCTCAAGGTCAAACGCTCGAGCATAGCGAGCAAGTACGAGCACCTCATCGAGGAGATGTATGCCTGAGCGTCAAGCAACCAAGAGGAGCACGCGTGCTCTTCCGTGAGCGTTACGAGAACGACCTGTGGCTCATCCGTGGGTCGCAGGCCTGGGTGATCGCTGGCATAGCAGGAGCGGCGCTGCTTGCGCTGCCGCTCCTCGTCAAGGGTTACCTCATCTATAACGTCACGCTCTTCTTCGTTTACGCGCTAGTGGCACTGTCGCTAGCGGTGCTCGTCGGGTTGACGGGGCAGGTGTCGTTAGGGCACGCCGGGTTCCTGGCGGCAGGCGCCTACACGCACGCCATCCTCACGCAGCAGGGCGTGCCTTACGTGCTCGCCATACTCGCGGCCGTTGCGGTGACCGCCCTGCTCGGTGTGCTGATCGGGGTGCCTGCCCTGCGGCTCGAGGGGCCGTACTTGGCCATCGCGACGCTAGGTTTCGGCCTCGCCATCCAGCAGATCCTCAACAACTGGGCGCTAGTCGGAGCCTCGACCGGCACGCTCGTCGACAGGCCCATGCTGTTCGGCATCGACTTCTACGGCGACCGCCCCTACTACTACCTAGTGTTGGCGCTGGCTGGCTTCGTAACGTGGTTGCTATTCAACCTCGAGCGGTCGCACGTCGGTCGGGCGTTCAGGGCCACCCGCGACGCGGACCTAGCCGCGCAGATGAGCGGCATCGGCCTCGCCCGCTACAAGACCCTCGCCTTCGTGATCTCGGCCGGCGTGGCTGGCCTAGCTGGCGCGCTGTATGGACCGCTCGTTGGCTACATCACGCCCGAAGGCTTCAACCTCATGCTCTCGATCAAGTTCCTCCTCATGACGATCGTCGGCGGGCTCGGGTTCCTGCCAGGCGCGCTGCTCGGTGCGGGTTTCATCACGGGCCTTGACGTCTACCTCTCCACCTTCCGCGCCTGGTCTCAGCTAGCGTTCGGTCTAGTCGTCATCGGCATCATGATGCTCGAGCCCGCTGGCCTTTACGGTCGCTGGCTGAAGATCAAGCGCTTCTGGAAGTCGTGGCCGCTGTGAGTGGCGTGGGAGGGGCGCAGTGAACGGTCTAGACAGCCTCGTGCAAGCCCTCGTGAGCGGCGCCAGCATAGGCAGCGTCTACGCGCTGGTGGCGCTCGGGCTGGTGCTCCTTTACCGCACGACGCGCATCCTCAACTTCGCGCACGGCGACCTCGGGGTGGCAGGCACCTTCATCGCGTACACGCTCCTGACGCAACTGCGCATCCCGTTCGGCCTGTCGTTCCTCCTGGCTTTAGTCGCCGCAGCAGCGATAGGCATGCTCATCTACCTCCTGCTCGTGCGCCCAGCCAAGAACCAGAGCGAGCTCGGGCTGCTGATCCTCACCCTTGGCCTCGCACTGGCCCTCGGCGGGCTCGACGCGCTGCTGTTCGGCACCAGCAACAAGGTCGTGCCCACCCTCGTGCCCGACCAGATCCTGCGCTTCGGGGGGGTATCGCTCAGCCTCGTCTCGCTGATCACGTCGCTCTTCGGGGTGGTGCTCATGGTGGCGCTGTGGGCGCTCCTCACGTTCACGAAGCTCGGGGTGGCCATGCGCGCGGTCGCCCAGCGCGAGGACGTGGCCGAGGCCGTTGGCCTGCCGGTCCGCACGGTGCTCATGGCCACTTGGGCGGCCGCCGCCGTCCTCGCCACCGCCGCCGCGCTCCTGTTCGCGCCAACCACGCTCCTGAACCCGACCATGATGCTCGACCCGCTCAGTAAAGGCTTCGTGGCCGCCGTGATCGGCGGCATGAACTCGCTGCCTGGCGCCGTGCTTGGTGGTTACCTCCTCGGCATCCTCGAACTCCTCGTCGGCGTGTACATCTCGCTCGAGTTCAAGGCGTCGTTCGCGTTCCTCGTGGTGGTGTTAGTACTCGTCCTCAAGCCCCACGGTTTGCTAGGGAGGGCCGACGTGAAGCGCGTTTGAGGCGCGCGCTCCCGCTGTACTAGTTCAAGAACGTGGCGCTGCCGCGTTAACTCATGGCGTGGTACCGTTCTAGCCAAGGAACCAATTCGAACCCCAGCCAGCGGCGGGGATAAGGAGCAGCATGAAGCGGATCATCGCGGCAGTTACTCTAGCTTTCGTTATGGCGTTCGGCCACGCGGCCGAGCCAGGCATCACGGACTCCGAGATCGTCATCGGCAACTGGGGCCCCATGTCTGGGCCTGCGGCGGCGTGGGGGACGGTCACCACGGCCATAGAGGCGTACTTCAACTACATCAACGACCAGGGCGGTATCCACGGGCGCAAACTGGTCCTGGCAGCGCGTGACGACGGTTACGACCCGGCCCGCACGGTAGCCGCGGTACGCGAGCTCATTGACCGCGAGAACGTCTTCGCCTTCGTCGGGGGCGTCGGCACCGCCAACGGCCTAGCCGCCATGCCGCTCATCCAGCGCGCGGGCGTGCCCTGGGTCGGGCCCGCCACCGGCTCCGAGGTCTTCTCTGAGCAGTCCAAGGGCCTGATCTACTCGACGTTCACCGATTACGTCGTCGAGGCCGTCCTCATGACGCGCTACGCGGTGGAGACCCTCGGCAGCAAGAACATCGCCATCTTCTACCAGAACGACGGTTACGGCCAGGCCGGCCTGCGCGGCCTCGAACAGGAAGTCGCCCGCCTCAAGGCGGCCGGTTACGAAGTGACGGTCGGCGACAAGGTGAGCTACGAGCGCGGCACGACCAACCAGGGCGTGCAGGCGCTGCGCTTGCGCGGCTCCGGTGCAGACACCGTGCTCCTCTTCTCCGATCCGACCGCCGCCGCCACGCTCGTCAGCGAGTTCCAACGACTCGACTTCACGCCCCAGATGCTGGCGACCGTGACCCTGCTCGACCCGGCGCTCATGTCCAACCCCGGCATGCAGGGCGCGCTCTTCTCCGTCTTCCTGCGCCTGCCGAGCGTCATCGTCGGCGAGGGCAACGGCGACCCGATCGCCGACCAGATCTACCGTGACGTCGTCGTGGCGTACGCGCGCGAAGTCGCAGGGGATCCGTTCCGCGCCCTGGCAGGCGTGGCGTTCGCCCAACCGCTCGTCCTGGCGCTCGAGGCCGCCGGCCGTGACGTGACGCGCGCTTCGTTCATGGAGGCGCTCTCCAAC
Organism: uncultured Trueperaceae bacterium; assembly: GCA_937907415.1. Next base: position 11,964 of record CALCHY010000227.1, on the reverse strand, counting down.
ATCTCCGGTTACACGACAGGTCTGTACCACGACCTCACGTTCGGAGACGGCTACCAGGGCAACAACTCCGTCATGCTCCTGCAGGTGACCCCCCAAGGCCTGCGCCCAGTCTCCGACTGGCTCACGCTCTAGGAACGGCGCTGGTGGGGCGCCCTATCGCGCGCCCCACCACTCTTATCTAACGTGGCTTCACTATTGGAACTCGAGAAAGTAACGCTCACCTTCCGTGGGCTCACCGCGCTGTCCGGCGTGTCTGCCGAGGTCGACGAGGGCGAAGTCGTGGCCGTCATCGGCCCGAACGGCGCGGGCAAGACGAGTCTCTTCAACGTCATCTGCGGTTTCTACCGCCCGCAAAGCGGCGCGGTGCGCTGGCAAGGCCAAGAGATCACAGGCAAGCCGCCGCACATGGTCGCGCGCTTGGGCATAGGTAGGTCGTTCCAGAACATCGAGTTGTTCAAGTCACTGACGTGCCTAGACAACCTGCTCCTCGGCCGCCACCTGCACGTGAAGTCGAACTTCGTCTCGGCCATGTTCGCGACGCGCGCCTGGGTGCGCGACGAGGTGGCGCAGCGCAGACGCGCTGAGGAACTCATGGACCTACTCGACCTGCAGGCGTACCGCGATCAGCACGTAGGGGCGTTGCCGTATGGCGTGCAGAAACTCATCGAGGTAGCGCGGGCACTGGCGGCCGAACCGAAACTACTACTCCTAGACGAGCCGGCAGCTGGCATGACCGTGGAGGAGAAGGACGACATGATGGTCACCCTCCTGCGGCTGCGACGCGACCTCAACCTCACCATGCTCGTCGTCGAGCACGACTTGCGCGTCGTGAGTCGCCTAGCCGACCGCGTAGTGGTGCTAGATCACGGCACGAAGATCGCTGACGGCGCCCCGCGCGAGGTGCAAGACAACCCCGCCGTCGTAAGCGCCTACCTCGGCAGCACCAAGCTCGCCTCTAACGTCGAGGACGCGGCGGTGGCGTCATGAGCGAACCCCTGCTCGAGCTGCGCACCGTCGAGAGCGGCTACCACAAGCAGCTACGGGTCCTTAAGGGCGTTTCGCTGAGCGTTGCGTCCGGCACCTGCGTCGCGGTGCTCGGTTCGAACGGCGCAGGCAAGAGCACCATGCTCAAGACCGTCATGGGCCTGGTGGAGGACGAGCCGCGCAAGGGCAGCGTGCTCGTGATGGGCAAGAACATGACGCGCGCCGCCACCGAGCGCATCTCGCAGGCTGGCATCGCATACGTGGTCGAGGACCGCGGGATGTTCCCCGACCTGAGCGTGGCAGAGAGCCTCAAGCTCGGGGCCTTCCACCGCGGTAATAGAGCCGAGGTCAAGAGCGACCTCGAGCGCATGTTCAGCTACTTCCCGCGGCTAGCGGAGCGCTTGAAGCAAGACTCAGGCACGCTGTCCGGCGGTGAGCAGCAGATGCTCGCCATCGCGCGCGCCCTGATGAGCCGCCCTAAGCTCCTCATGCTCGACGAGCCGAGCCTCGGCCTGGCGCCCATGCTCGTCGAGGAGATCTTCGGCGTCATCCGCGAGATCAACCGGGAGGGCATGGGCATCTTGCTCGTCGAGCAGAACGCCAACCAGGCACTCGCCATCGCAGATTACGGGTACGTGCTCGAGGGCGGCCGCTTCGTGTTAGAGGGCAGCGCTGAGGAGTTGCGCGCCAACGAGAACGTCCAGGAGTTCTACCTCGGCGTGCGCGCAAGCGGTGACGAGCCGCGCCTCCACGTGCGCAGGCGCAGGCGGCGGTGGAACTAGGTCAGTCGGCGCCAGCGACCTCTGCCGCTTCCGCGTAACCCTCCAAGTAACCGCGCGCCTGGCGGTTGAACATGCGCGCGTACTTACCGTTCAGCTCGATGAGTTCCTCGTGCGTGCCGCGCTCGGTAACGCGGCCACCCGTCAACACGACAATGCGCTCGGCCAAGCGCACCGTGCTGAAACGGTGCGAAACGACGACGGCGATGCGCGTGCGCGCCTGGGCGCGGAGCGTTTCGATAACCTCGAACTCGGCGTCAGCGTCGAGGGCGCTCGTTGGTTCGTCGAAGATGAGCACGGAGCCGCCGCGGTAGTAGAGACGCGCGAGCGCGATGCGTTGCCATTGGCCACCGGACAACTGCCTGCCACCTTCGAACCAGCGCCCTAGCATGTTGTCGTAACCGTCAGGCAGGTGACCGATGAACTCGTCAGCGCCGGCGCGCACGCTGGCCGCATGCACGGCGGCGTCCAGCCCCGCTTCCCTACCGCCAGCCCCCTGACTCGGCATGCCGTCCGCGACCTTGCCGATGGCGATGTTCTCGCGCACCGTCATCTGGTACTGCCCGAAGTCCTGGAACACGGTGCTCATCTCGGTTCTCAAGCTCGCGGCGCTGAACCGCGCCGCGTCTTGGCCGTTGACCAGGATCGTGCCGCGCGTCGGGCGGTAAAGGGCCGTCATGAGCTTGACGATCGTCGACTTGCCCGCCCCGTTCTCCCCCACTAGCGCGAGCGTCTCACCGCGCTTGACCGTGAACGACACGCCGTGGAGCACGTCGGCGTCGGTTAGCGGGTAGCGGAAGCTCACGTCCTTCAACTCGATCTCCGTGATGGGACCGCTCCACGTCTCGCCCGCCGTGAGGTCGGTCGTCGGCAACTCGAGGAACTCGAAGAGGTTACGCATGTACAGCAGGTTCTGGTAGATGCCGCTGAACCCAGACAGCAGGTTCGAGAACTGGCTCTGCAGTTGCGAGATGCCCTGTATGAACATCCCGAAGTCACCGACGGTGAGGAGCCCAGCTGCGGCGCGCCGCAGCACCAGGTAGGTGGCGCTGCCGACCATGGCGGTCGAGAAGAACGAGGCCGCAAGGCCCCAGCCGCTCCGCCGCCTGATGAGCGATACGAGCTGGCGCCTGAACTTGAGGTAGTACTCCTGCCAACGGTCCATCAGGTAACCGCCGAAGTCGAAGAGGCGGATCTCTTTGACCGCCTGGTCGTTCGTGAGCAGTTGGCCAAGGTAGTTCTGGCGCCTGGCGTCCGTCGCGAAGCGCCTGAACATGCGGTAGCCCTCAGTGCCGAAGCGCGACGAGGTGATGACGGAGGGCACGGAGGCGACGAGAACCAGCGGCACTACCGCCCAACCCAGCTGAATCATGAGCGCACTGATGGAACCGAGGGTGAGGAGCGACTGGCCGAGCGTGACGACCTGCGTGAACACCCCAAGTGGCCGCGTCCCCACCTCACGGTAGGCGTTCTGAAGCGCGTCATAACTAGTTGGATCCTCGAACTGCGCTAGTTCTAGTTCACCGGCCTTGGCGAGGATCAAGCGGCTGATACGGTTCTGCAACGCGTCACCGAGGAGTTCGCGGATGGCGCCCTGCAGCGTGCCTATCACGCTAGTTGCCGCGACGAGGCTCACTTGGAGGAGCAGCAGGCCAAGCATGCGGCTCAGCGCCTCGGAAGCGGAGCCAAGCGTGCCGGCGATGGCGGCGGCGACGGCGTCCAGCAGCAACTTGGATACCCAGAGGCTAGCGGCGGGCATCAGCGCCTGCAATGCGCTTAGGGCGACCATGCCCGCCATCGAGCTCGGGCTTGCTTGCCGCACCAGGCCTAGGGTGGTTCTTAAGTCACGTAGCTGCTGGCGCAACGAGATCGGCGCCGCTTGTTCAGGAGTTCTAGGTGGCTGTCTGCTACCTCGACCCTCGAACATCTACGCATTGCCAATGCTGTCGGGCTCAAGAGTTAGCTTCACGCGGAGTATTCTCGCACTGCGCGGCGCTCACCTCGCTGTCATGCGCGACGTGCTGAACCTAGTTAACCTCAGTCATGACCGAGCGCGCACCAGAACCGTTCGAAACCATGCGCTACGAGCCAGGTAGTCCGGGCGGCATCGTGCGCCTGAGCGCTCATTGCACGCGGCTGGCGCGCGCCTGCCACTACCTCGGCATAGCGTTCTCTCCCGAAGCGGCGCACGACCTGCTGCTGAGCACGGTCGCCGACCGCCCGGTTCCGACGCGGGTGAGGCTCCTGGTCACCCGCGCTGGCGAGCTAGAGGTGACCACCGGAGCCGTACCCGTCGAGTCGCCCGAACCAGTTAGCGTCGGCCTGGCCTTCGAGCGTTGCGATGAACGCGACCCGCTTAGGCGCCACAAGACGACCGCGCGAGGGCTATACGACCGCGCAACCGCCCGCGCCGCCGAGTTGGGGTTGGCCGACATCGTCTTCTTGAACCGCCAAGACGCCGTGGCGGAGGGCGCGATCTCCAACGTGTTCGTGCGCCGCGGCGACGCGCTCGTGACGCCACCGCTTGCGGCCGGCGCCCTGCCAGGCGTGCTGCGCGGAGAACTCATCGCGGGCGGCAGGTGCGTCGAGGCTGACGTGAGCCTTGCCGAGTTGGAGGCAGGCGAGTTCTACCTAGGCAGTTCACTCAGGGGCCTGCGGCGCGCGCAGGTAGCGCCCGGGTTGGTTTCCGTCGCCGACGGGCGATGACTGGGTCGATGGCCAGGAGCCATCCATCCGGGCGGTGCGAGGGTACACTCGGCTTGAATGGCTAGGCCTTCCAGCCCCACCCCGGGCTTCCCGTTGCCAGATGCGCAAGAAGCAGCTGACCGGCCCGCCGTAGCGGAAGCGAGCGCGCGGCCCCTCACGCGGGAGTGGGTCGATTACAGCGCAGAACTAAGGCTCTTCAAGCACCCGGCGCTGCGGCTCCTGTTCATCGCAGGCGGCCTGGTAGCGATCGGTCTTGGAGTGGTCGGCTACTTCGTGCCGGGCATGCCGGGCACGGTGTTCTTCCTCATCGCCACCTGGTTCTTCGCTCAGTCGAGCCCGCGCTTCTACAACTGGGTCCTCAACCACCGCCTGTTCGGGCCGCTCATCCGCGACTACCGCGCTGGTCGCGGCATACCTGGGTGGGTGAAGTGGTACGCCTCGAGCATGATCCTGGCCGTGTCGGCCGTAAGCACCTGGTTGGTTGGCGTGCAGCGGGGCAACACCGTAGTTGGCGCGCTCATCGCCGCGACCGCGCTGTTCGGCGTGTGGTACGTGTTCCACGTTCCAACGAAACTAGACGGTCAACCCCAAAAGGGCGGGCGCCCGTAGGCGCCCGACCAGACCTCACCTAACCCAGAGTTCAGATGAGCGTCGCCTCGACCGTGATGGCCACGCCAGCCAACGCGCGCGACACCGGGCACGTGGCGGCAGCGGCCTGCACGAACTTCTGGAAGTCGGCGTCGCTGATGCCAGCGACCTTGACCTTGGTGACGAGATGGCTCTTGCTGATGGTCATGGCGCCGTCGACGCGCTCCATGGTGATGGCCGCGGTCGTCTCGATGCTGTCGGGCACGTTGCCAGCGCCAGATAGTTGACCGGAGAGCGCCATGGAGAAGCAGCCAGCATGCGAAGCCGCCAGGAGCTCCTCCGGGTTCGTACCAGTCTCGGGGCTAGCCCCGCGCTCGAAGCGCGACACGAACGAGAACGGGCCAGAGTAGGCGCCGCTCGCCATGTGCATCTCGCCCTTACCTTCTTTCAGTGAGCCGCTCCAACGCGCATCAGCCTTAGTGATTGGCATGTCTGCCTCCTCTGTCTAGTCGAGTGGCGTGCACCCGTCGCCTGCGCTGACGGGGCAAGTACTCTGCGGCCATCGTAGCCCGCGCTCACGAAACGCGGCACGACGCTTGGCATCACCCGCTCGGCTTGCGGGTACCCCGCCCTACCGCGGCTGGCGGCATGGCGGGCTAAGCTTGCCCGATGCCATCACCCACCCAGAAGGCGGGCCTCCCCGTCCTACTTATCATCAGCTCGAGCACTAGACCCTCGAGGAAGAGCAGCGCGTTGGCGGCCTGGCTTCAGGACTTAGCGAATGCGCAAGGGGCGTTCGAACCCGACATCGTCGAGCTCGCCGACCTCGACCTACCGCTGCTGAACGAACCGCACCACCCGCGCATGCAGCGTTACGAGTTCGACTACACCAAGGCTTGGGCGCAACGCGTCGAGCGCGCAGCCGCCGTCGTGGTCGTCACGCCGGAGTACAACCACTCCTACCCGGCTGGCCTCAAGAACGCGCTAGATTACCTCAGCCTCGAATGGGCCGGAAAGCCGCTCGGGTACGTCACTTACGGCGGGGTCTCGGCCGGCACGCGCGCGCTGGTGGCCCTGCAGCCCGTCGTCGCTGCGCTAGGCCTGCAGCCGGTGCAGGTCGCCGTCAACGTTCCGTTCGTGGCCGAGGTCGTCAAGGCCGACGGCTCCGTTCATGCTAACGAGACCATGCGGAAAGCCGCCACCAGCATGCTTGCTGCGCTCGCCACCCGCGTAGGCGAGCGACGCCTCCTCACGGAACTCGCGGACACCAAGGTCGGTACTCCAGGGGCCAGCGAAGCGCGCGGCCAAAGCGCGAACTAAGCACTCACCCGAAGTCGTAAACGTCCTGGTCTGCTACTGGCCGGTAGCCGATGGCCTGATAGATGCCGTTGGAGGTCGGGTTAGCCAGGTCAGTAAAGAGCGTCACGTGGGCCTTGCCGTTCGCTAACAGTTGTTGCGTGAGGGCCGCCGTAAGCGCGCTGGCGTACCCTCGACCACGTTCCTCCGGCGGCGTGTAAACGGGCCCGATGCGGATGCCGTTGCGCGTAGGGCCACGCGCGCCGGCGAGGCTGACGGCGCGGCCGGCGTCCCACCAGAGCCACAGGCCGCCGTCTGCGGTGGCCAGATCGCGATCTACCGCCGCGCCCGCCCCCTCGAGCGACAGGCGCGGATCAGTCGGCGACGCTTCCGCCATGAAGGCGAGGCGCCACGCGACAAGGAGCTCGCGGTCGTCGTTGGCGGCGCGCACCATGCTTCCGGTTGCCGCTTTAGGCGGCACGACGGCCGTGCACTGGTAGACGCGCTCGGCCTGCGCGCGCCGCGCCGTAGTGGCGTGCGCAGCAGCCAACGCGCGCGCGTAAGCGGCCGAAGGTTCGGGCGCGCCGACTACTCCCGCCGCGTGAGGGGCTGACGCGATGAGCGGCGCCAGAACCTCGCCAAGGTCGTGGCCGGCCGCCGCTCGGCTTAGGATCACGCGGTGCGGCGGCGTCTGCAACGCGACTAGCGTGGGCGCGCCGTCTTCCAGGTGGACGACCGCCATGAAGGCGTCCGGCGCGAAACCGGTTAGCAGGCTTGGCAAGAGGCCCAGCAGCAAGCAGTGCTCAACCTCATGCTCTAGCAGGAACGGCTCTGCCACCTCCACGAACGCCGCGGGCTCGTGGTAGACGACCAAGTGGTAAGCACTGCTCATAGGCCTGATGATACGCGCCGTCGGTCGCGCGCTTCACTTATCATCGGCGGCATGGACCGCCGCCCCTCAGACATCGACCTGCACACACCCTGGGCGGACCGCTCACCCATGCTCCTCGGTCACCGCGGCGCGCCGCGCGTGGCGCACGAGAACAGCGCCGCCGCCTTCGCCGCCGCGCTGGCAGCTGGGCTCGACGGGCTCGAGACGGACCTCCAACGCACGCTGGACGGCGTTCTCGTAATCAGCCACGACCCCTATCTCGAGGGGGAGGGCGGCGCACCGAGCAGCTTCATCGCGAAGATGACCCTCGCTGAGGTGAAGCGGCGTGCGCCACACCTGCTCACCCTCGCCGACTTGAAGAGCTTAGTAGAGGCGCACCCGCAGGCGCGCGTGAACCTGGAACTCAAGACAGCTGCGCCGTTCGACGATGCGCGGGCCCGGGAGCTCTGCACCGAACTCGGGCGCTGGTCGCCGGAGTTGACGAGCCGACTCTGGGTCTCGAGCTTCGACCCGCTGGCGCTGCTCGTCATGGCGGACGTGGGTGCGCCCGTGCCACTCGCGTTCCTCGCGTACGAGGCGAGCGCGCTGCAGCTGCTAGACAGCCTGCCAGTCGCGGCCGTTCACCCGCACTTCTCGCTCGTCACCGCCCAGCGCATGGCAGCATGGCAAGCCCGCGGGCTTGCGGTCTTCACGTGGACGGTCAATGACCTCGGCTTGGCGCAGCGCATGCTTGCTTTGGGGGTCGACGGTTTGATCGGCGACGTTCCCGAGACGTTGCTCGCCGCCCGCCTGTGAGCACCGAAACCACTCAGGTACTGCGCGGCGCGACTCCGAGAACCAACCTGCTCCTCGGTACCGCGCTGATGCTAGCCGCGATGGTGCTGCTCCCCATGATGGACGGGCTCGCCAAGGGCCTTAGCGAGCGCTACCCAGTCCCGATGATCGTGTGGGCGCGCTACCTCTTCCACTTGCTGTGCATGTTGCCGATCCTGCTGTGGCGCTTCGGGGCGCGCGGCCTCGTGCCGAAACAGGTGGGGCTCCAAGTCGCGCGGGGCAGCTTGCTGCTGGCAGGCACATCTCTGTTCTTCTTCGCCCTCTCGCTACTGCCCCAAGCCACTGCCCTGGCGCTCTTCTTCGTCTCCCCGCTCGTCGTGACCGTGCTCGCGCCGCTGCTGCTCGGCGAGCGCGTCGGCGGCTGGCGCGTGCTTGCGGTCTTGGTCGGCTTCGTCGGGATCATGCTCATCCTCAAGCCCGGCACTGGTGCGTTCGGCCTCGGCGCCGCCTTGGCGTTGGGCGCAGGTGTCCTGCACGGCTTCTACATGCTGTTCACGCGCCGCTTGGCGGGCAGCGCGCCGCCGCTCGTCACGCTCGGCTACACGGCGGTTGTCGGGGCGGTAGCCATGTCTGCCATCGCGCCTTTCGTGTGGGTGAGGGTCGCGCCGGCCGACTTCGCGATCATGGTGCTGCTCGGCATTCTCGCGGCAGGCGGGCACTTCCTGCTCATCAAGGCGTTCGACCACGCTCCGGCGACTTGGTTAGCGCCAGTCGGTTACTTCGAGATGGTCACCGCCGTCATCTACGGCTACCTGGCGTACGGCGACTTGCCTGACACCCTCAGTTGGCTAGGCATCCTCGTCGTGGTCGGCGCTGGGGTGGCGATCTCCCTCAAAGAGCAGCGCACGGCGCGCGGCCTGCGGCCAGGAAGCTGATCAGCTCAGGCCTTCGGCTTCTTGGGGATGGAGAGCGTCTTCCACTCCGCGCCGCGCCAATGTTTGGCAAGCATCACGATCTGCCCCACGTGATGGCCAGTGTGCTCGAAGTTGCGCAAGATGGCCCTGATAACGCCGTTCTCCTCGCCCCTGATGGTGACCGTGCGGGTGAGGTCCGCTGGCGTCAACGCCGCGAGGTTGGCGAACACGACCTCGAAGGCGGCATCCCACTCCGCGCGCATGCTGGCCACGCCGTGGCTGCCGTCCTCGAACTCGTCGTCGCGTTGGCGGTCGGCCTTCTCGCCGTCCGTCGTGAGGAAGTCGCGCCACCGCGAGCGCAAGTTGCCGGCCAAGTGCCGGACGATCACCGCGACCGAGTTGCCGCCTTCGTCCAGCGCGCGGTGCCAATCGGCCTCTGCCAGCTGCTCAAACGCGCGTTCCGCCTGGAGCTTCTGCGCGCGGTAACCGCGTTCGACCTCGACAAGGAACAACTCACCGACCGTCTGCTGCGAGTTAGTTGGGCTCATGGCAGGATGTTACCGCTACAAGCTAACAGCCAAGGACGCACGTAAGATTGAGGCATGGCGAACTCGACGAGAGACCTTGGCCGGGGCATGCAGCGCGTTATGGCTAGCGTGCGCAACTCCTTAGTCGCGGTCACCGACCTGGTCAAGGACGCGCTGCCTGGCGAGCGGCCAGAGCGGCTGGTCGTCTCGCTCAGCGGTTCCTACCCAGCCTTCAAGGAGCGCCGCAAGTTCCCCGCTCGCCTCGTGAACATGGGAGCGACCACCTCGTCGTTGGAGGAGTTGGAGCGGCTGATCGACGCGCTGCTGCGCGCGGCGTGGCTGCGGACGGTAGTCTTCAGGTTCGCCGACCTCAACGTTGACCTCACGACCGCTAGCGCTTTGCGGCGGCAGTTCGCGAGGCTGCGCGCCGCTGGAAAGCGCGTGGAGGTGTACGCGACGACCTTCGACAGAGCCAGCTACTATCTGGCCAGCGCTGCAGACAGGATCGTCGCGCCTGAGAGCGCCGAGTTCCAAATTTACGGCTGGGCATTGACCACCACCTTCCTAGGTGACGCCCTCGGGCGGGCCGGCGTGTCCTTCGATAAGCTCGCCATCAAGGAGTACAAGAACGCTGGCGACCAACTCGCGTTGGCGCACATGAGCGAAGCGCAGCGCGAACAGTACGGGGCCTTCATCGACAGCATCGTCACCACGACGGTCGAGGGGATCGCCGCGGGCCGCGAGCGGAGTCCAAGTCAGGCGCGAGCGTGGATCGACGCTGGCGTGACCTCCGCACGACAGGCGGCCGAACTAGGGATGCTCGACGACGTCAAGTACGAAGACGAGCTGCTCGACAAGCACGCCAAACCGCTGGCTGCAGCCAAGCGGTTCCTCCCGGGAAGGCGGAACTCGACGGAGCCTGGCCGCGTTGCGCTCGTCACCCTCGAAGGCGCCATCGTTACGGGGCCGAGCCGCCATTCCCCCATACCAGTGCCCCTGCTCGGAGGTAGAACGGCAGGGTCCGAGACGCTCGTGCGGGCGCTCCGCGAAGCCGGTAGCGACAAGCGCACCAAGGCCGTCGTGTTCCACGTCGAGTCCGGCGGCGGCTCCGCCTTGGCCTCCGACCTCATAGGGCGCGAGGTCGAACTCCTCGCCAGGCGCGTGCCCGTAGTGGCGGTCATGGGCAGCGTGGCCGGCAGCGGCGGCTACTACGTGCTGACACATGCAACACGCGTACTGGCCGAAGCTTCGACCCTCACGGGGTCGATCGGCGTGGTGACCCTCAAGCCGGTGCTGGAGGAACTCTACGCCCGCTACGGGGTGAACGTAGAGAGCATCGAACGCGGCAATTACGCCACCATGATGCTCAGCTCCAAGCCGTTCGACGCTGCCGAACGCGCCCTGCTCGAGCGCTACATCGGGGAGGTGTACGAGCGCTTCGTCGCACGAGTGGCCAGCGGCCGCAAACTGACCCCCGAGCGCGTGAACGACATCGGCCGCGGTCGCATCTGGTCGGGAGCAGACGCGCTCGGACTTGGGTTGGTCGACGAACTCGGGGGCATACCGCAGGCCGTCGCGCGCGCCAAGGAGCTGGCCGGGCTGCAGCATGACGCAGAGGTTTGGCGGGTGGAAGCGCCAAGCAAGTACCTCCTCCCAACGACCGAAGACCCGAGCACGTGGCTGCGGGCGCTCGGCGCTAGCCTGCGCGAGCGCGCGTGGTTGGTGCATGGGGCGCAGGTACGGGTGCGCTGATCGGCGCCACGACCATGGTGCCGAGAGCAACGCCGCTGGCCCGTGGCGGCGGAAGCGGCTGGGCCAGAAGTGGGTGGCGTGGTGTGTGAGTGCCAGGCGTTCAGGCGACCAGCTAGTTAGTCGAGCGCCATGCGTCTAAGCATCTGGTCGAGGGCCGCCCCCGAGATCTCGCCGACGTGGGTAGCGACTAGTTCACCGCCGGCGGCGAAGAAGTAAGTCGTTGGTAGCCCCACCCCTCCGAGGCGCTCCGCTACCTCCATGCCGCCGTCGAGCAGTACGTCGTCCAGGTTCACCGCGGGGTAGTCGGCTAGGAACTCGCGGACCGCCTCCGGGTTCTCACCCTGGTTGACGAGCAGGAACGTCGCGTTCGGGTTCTCGGCGGCAGCGCGTGCCAGTTGCGGCATCTCGCGCCTGCACGGCAGGCACCAAGTGGCCCAGGTGTTGACGATGAGCGGGCCAGCCGCAAGCGCTTCCAAATCGACGACGCCACCAGTGAGGCGCTCCAGTTCAAGCTGCGGCAGCGTCACCGCCGAAGTTTGGGCGGGAGTAAGGAGCGGCGGCAGCACCAGCCAGACGGCGAGGGCAAGCGCCGCCGGGACCAGTGCCGCACGGACGGCGCCAAGCGGCCTGAACGTCCACGCAACCAGCGCCGCCCCAGACGCAACGCCCCACCACGGCGCGAAGCCGCCCTGCCAGAACGCCAACGCCTCGAGCGGCCGCGAGGAGAAGTACCCCAGGTTCTCGATGACGAA
>CALCHY010000226.1 GCA_937907415.1 uncultured Trueperaceae bacterium | reverse complement strand
GCCGAGGAGTGGCACATCGACCTGCCACCCGGCGAGTGGGCGGTGGCCACCTCTAGCGTCGCGCGCCGCGCCTGGAACGGCGCTCACCACCTCATCGACCCGCGCAGCGGTAGGCCAGCGCATGGGCGCTGGGTGCAAGCCACCGTCGTCGGCGCCTCGCTGAAGCTGGCGGAACTCGCCACGAAACTCCTCCTCCTCGGAGCGCCGGTGCCGCCTGCCTTGCTCGTCGAGCAGGTATGGGTGGTCGACCACGACGGCGTGCTCCGCTGACGCAAGCGAGAAGGGACAAGAGATGATCGCTCCAGCAACTACCCAAACCGCCGTGCCGCCCATCAACCGCTACCTGCTGTGGACGCCGCTTGCCGCTCTGGCGCTTTACTGGCTCCTCGCCTACGCAAGGGTGGTGCCAGGCGAGTGGACGTGGGCGTTCCTGCGCGTCACCGGCATCATCGGCTACCTGCTGCTGGCGCTCAGCGTCGCCAGCGGCGCGCTGCTATCCGCGCGCTTCACGCCGCCCGCGTGGCTCGCCAAGCCGTTGCAGTACGGCTGGCACGGGCTCACGGCAGGCAGCGGCCTGGCACTCGTCGGCATTCACGTGGCGTTCTCGTTGGTCACGACGCACTACCCGCAGACGATCGCGGGCGCGCTCGTGCCTGGCCTCGCCCCTTACGAGCCGTTCGCGATGGGCCTTGGCACCGTCGGCACCTACCTGTTGCTGGCGCCGTACGCCACCTTCGCGGGCCGGCGCCTGTTGAGCCCGGCGTGGGTGAAGACGCTCCACTTGCTCGCCTACCCTGGCTTCTTGGCGGGCACGGTGCACGGCGTGCTTGGCGGCAGCGACCGCCTCACCTGGCTTTACGTCGGAGCGCTGACGCTGGTGACGTTCGCGGTGACGTTCCGGATCCTAGAGCGACGCCGCGCCACGCCCTGAAACACGCCGTAGAGTGGTCGTAGGAGGCGCCGCCGATGAGGCTGCTGCTGGTCGAGGACGACGCCCGCATAGCCGGTCCACTCGTGAGTGCGCTCGCGGAGAGCGGCCATCACGTGACGTGGGTTGAGGACGGTCAGGCTGGCCTCGAGCTGGGCCGCGCGGGAGAGTTCGACGCCCTGATCCTCGACGTCATGCTGCCTAGCCTGGACGGCTTCGCGCTGGCCAGCAAGCTGCGCCAAGAGGGCGTTGCTTCGCCGATCTTGTTCCTAACGGCGCGCGGGGAGGTTAGCGACCGCGTGGCGGGGTTGGACCTTGGCGGCGACGCCTACCTCGTCAAGCCGTTCTCGCTGGCCGAACTACAGGCCACGCTGCGAGCGCTTCTGCGTCGCGGCAGCGACATGGTGCAAAGCAACACCCCGTTCGCGGGTGGGCGCGGGAGCCTGGACAGTCACGCGCGGCGCGTGCTCTGGGACGGGCAGGAAGTGGCCCTCACGGGACGGGAGTACGACCTCCTCGAGGCGCTGCTGCGCGCGCCGGAGCGTTGGTTCACGCGCCAGGAGCTCCTCGACCGCGTGTGGGGCCCCGAGTTCTTCGGGGAGCCGCGCGTTGTGGACGTCTACGTGAGGTACTTACGCCAGAAACTCGACGATTCGGTAGTGCAGAGCATGCGCGGTCGGGGTTACCGGGTGCCATGAGGCGCCCGCTGCCACCGCGCTGGAGCAGGCCCAACCTGCACCGCCGCCTAACGCTCGTGCTGATCGGCCAGACGGTGGCCGTGTTGCTCCTCGCGGCGGCAGCCCTCTTCCTCGTGCTTGGCCGCTTCTTGGAGACCGGTGAAGCGCAGCGCCTGGAGGGGCTCGTCGACCGGGTGAGCATCCACGTCGACAGCAGTAGCCACGAGGTGCTGGAGTTCAAACGCGACTTCCCGGACGACGTGCACGTGCGCCTCCTCCTTGAAGGTGAGGTCGTGGCGGCCACGCCGGGCTTCCCTGCCGTGCCCACCACGGCACCGCTCGGGCGGTCGCGTGCGGCCACGCACCAGGTGCTCACCCGCGAGGTACGCGAGGACGGGGTGCGCTACACGCTGCAGTTGGCTGGCGATCCGGTCGGCATCCAGCTCGCGCTGCGCGCTTACCTCAGGGCGCTTGCCGTGATAGTGCCTGCCGCGGCCTTGCTGGTGGCGCTCCTCAGCAACCTGGTGGCGGCCAACATGCTCTCCCCGCTGCGGCGGCTCGAGCGCGCCACCGCGGCGCTAAGGAGTTCGCACGAGCTGCGCGCGCCGTTACCGGGCGTCGAGGCCACCGACGAGCTCGGGCGGCTAGCGAACGCCCTGCAGACCTCCTTCGCACGCCTGGCCGACGGCATGGACCGCGAAGTGACGTTCCTGCGGGCGGCGGCGCACGACTTGCGCTCGCCGCTCACGGCGCTCAAGACACGCATCGAGGGAGTGCTCGTCAAGCAGCGCGAGCCAGCCGCCTACCGCGCAGCGCTACTCGAGCTGCAGCTCGACGTCGACCGCATGGTGCGGCTGGTTGATCACCTGCTCATGTTGGCGCGTGACGCTGAACCCGCGGCGCTGGTCGAGCTCGACCTGGTGCAGTTGCTTGGCGAGGCTGTCGACGCCGCCAGGGCGGCGCGTCCGGCGGTTCTCCTTACCACGGCGTTCGCGCCGACCACGCCCGCCGTGCTGGGTGACGCGACGTTGCTGCGGCAGTTGGTCGCCAACCTGCTGGATAACGCAGCCACTCACGGGGCGCTCGCGCCAACGCATGTGAGCACGTGGCGCTCGGCAGCTGGTGGGGCCGTGCTGCAGGTCGCGGACGAGGGTCCGGGGGTGGCGGCGGCCGAACTGCCGCGCCTCGGGGAAGCGTTCTACCGGCCCGACCCCGCGCGGGGGCGAGCGCCAGCCAGCCGCTACGCTGGCAGTGGGTTGGGGTTAGCTATCGTCAAGCGCGTGGCGGAGTGGCACGGGGCGACCTGGGAACTGACCAGCAGCCCTGGCGAAGGTTTCGTGGCGACGATCACGTTCCCGCCACCTCGAATACCGAGCTCAATAGCGACCTAGCGCTGACGCACCACCCTAGAGGGTGCGTCACTCCCTGTCGCAACTGGCGGCCATGCTGTGGTCCTAGCCACGAACCGGGTAGGTCCGGAACGGGTGCGGCGGGCTGGCGCAACCAGCCTCACTGAAATCCCACAAGGGGGGAACGCTCGTGAAAAGTTTCGCTAGCCTCACGCTCGGCGGCGTATTAGCAGTCGCCCTACTCCTAACCGGTTGCGGTCAGCAGCCGCGCGCCGAGGTGCCAACGCCTGATGGCTACGTCACCATGCAGCTCGGCCTCTCCGCCGGCCAGCTGGCCGGCGCCGCCCTCGAAGCGCAAGGCGTGCCTTACACCAGCGCAGGCAGCGCTGGCGCCGAACTCGTGAGCGTGTCCGTGCTCGACAAGAACGCCCAGCCGGTAGCGTTCACCCTCACGCCCGGCGGCTACATGGCCGACCCCGCCGGCACCCTCACCACCGTGCCGCTCACCCCAGCCAACGAATCGGCCACTCTCACCCTGTTGGCCGCCGGCAACCCGTACCAGTTCGTTGCCCACGGCTACGGGCAGGCTGGCAACCCCAGCGTCATCGCCTACGACGCGCAGACCAAGCTCGTGGGTAGCGGCACGACCGTCACCCTTGGGCTCAAGTCGGTCCTCGGCAGCGCCGTGCTGGTGCCGCGTTACCCCGCCAACTACGCGGCGCCAAGCGCTGCGCCGTTCGACCTGCTGCTCGTAGTCACGGCGAACGGCTACTCGGCCTTCCCCGGCGGCGACTACCTACAGGTCCCGCTCGGTGATTTCGCTGTGCAGTACGGGGCCGTGACGGGTGCCAGCGTGACTGACTCTAGCGACCGCGGCCTCCGGCTAGTGATCGACGAGTGCCAGGTCGGGGTGGCGCAGGGCCACGTAGCTGGCCTCGTGTGGAACGGCTCGGCCGTGGTGCCCGGCCAGGTAACGCTGCCAGCGTACGGGATAGGCTGCCAGACTTCCGGCGCCAACCTGGACGCCGACTTGCAAGCCCCAACGGTGAGCATCTCGTACGACGCCGCCACTCTCACCGTTTCAGGCACGGCCCAAGACGCCAACGACCGCATCGCCAAGGTGCAAGTGTGGGACGGCGCCAAGCTCCTCGCCTCCACCGACCCTACCGAGGAGAGCGCCGCCGTGGCGTACTTCCAGTTCGCGCTTGGCCTCGACACGTTCAGCGTGACCCTCAAGGAAGCTCCGCTCGGCGGCCTGCAGGCCCTGGCCTTCGACCCTGCCGGTAACGAGGGGCAATCGGCCACCACCTTCACTCAGGCCAACGTGTGGGTTGACGCCAGTGCCGCGGCGGGCGGCGACGGTAGCGAGGCGCAGCCCTTCACCACCATCGGCGCGGGCGTTAGCGCAGTTGGTGTGGGCGGCACCGTGTGGGTGCGGCCCGGCAGCTACCCGGAGAACGTGGTGATCGCCAAGGACCTGAAGCTCCTCTCGACGGGCGGCGCAAGCGTTACCAGCATCGTCGGGCAGCAAGCAGGCGGAGAACTCGGCACCGTCGAGATCGGCGGCGGCACTAGCGGCTTCCAGCTTGGCGCCGTCGGGCACGGCTTCCACATCGTGGGCATCGACGGGCCAGCAGGCATCGAGAAGGCCGCCGTGTACTTCCAGGGTGCGCATAGCGGCGCTGCCGTGATCGGCAACGACATCGAAGCCAACGGCGACGCCGGCCTGACGACCGAGTACGGCGCGGCGGTGGCGGGCCTCGTGATCTCGCAGAACCGCTTCACGGGGCAGACCTTCCTTGGCGCCAACCCCGCTGGCGACGGCTTCAGCCAGCAGTTCAGCCTGCTCAACGTGCCGCGCCAACTAGTGGTGGTCGCCAACGGCGCCACTTTCACCTCGTTCACCGACAACACCATCCTCGGCACGGCTGGCGGCCTCAACGCCGCTAACGCTCCGCAAGGCAACACCCTCGTAACCCTCGACGGTACCGGCGGACTCATCAGCGGGAACGAGTTCGCGGGCTACACGACCAGGTACGGCACCAGCCTGCGGGTGCGCGGCGCTGGCACGACCATCGTCGGCAACACCTTCCAAAGCACGAGCTTGCCCGCCTCCGTCGGTCACGTGCTCGTCCAGAACAACGCCCTCGACGCCGCGCTGGTGTCAGCCAACACGTTCGACAAGGGCGTCTGGGTGGCCAACGCGGCAGGCGGCACCATCGGCAGCGCGCTACCCACCAGCTTCCCTGCGGCCATGAGCAACA
>CALCHY010000225.1 GCA_937907415.1 uncultured Trueperaceae bacterium | reverse complement strand
GTCCTCACCCGCGACGCCAGACGCCGCACCCAAGACCGATGAAGCCCATCGGACGCAAAGCATACGGGTCGATTCCGCATCTGCCCAACAGCAAACTCGGCCCCCGCGACTACCACATACATGAGGGCCAAGCTGACATCCTCACCAAGAAAACCCGCGACCGGCACGACCTCGTACTCGTCCAAGAAAAACTGGACGGATCCTGCTGCGCCATCGCCAACGTCGACGGGAACCTCATCCCCATCACCCGCGCCGGGCACGCCGCCACCACCAGCAAGTACGAGCAACACCACATCTTCGCGCACTGGGTCAGAGAGAACACCGAGCGCTTCGCGTTCCTCCAACCCGGCCAGCGAGTGGTCGGCGAGTGGCTCGCGCAAGCCCACAGCGTCAGGTACCAAGTTGATGAAGAGAGCGTGTTCGTCGCCTTCGACCTAATGACCGCCGCCAAACGCGCCCCCTACGACCAGTTCATCACCACCGTAAGCGACAACCTCCACACCGCACCCCTCCTACACAAAGGCGCAGCCCTCCCCATCCAAGACGCCCTCGAGCTCCTCGGGGAAAACGGCCGCCACCGCTCCCTCGACCCCGCCGAAGGCGTCATCTACCGCTGCGAACGAAAGGGCGAAAGCGAGTTCCTCGCCAAGTTCGTGCGCGACTCGTTCGTTCCCGGCCGGCTCCTACCCGAGATCAGCAAGGGAGAAGCCGTCTGGAACTGGCGCCCCCGCGCCCTGGCCACCGCATGAGCCAAGAGAGCATCACCATCACGCGAGGCAAACGCCAAGTCGAGCCCGGCTGGGGCCAACCCCGCCAACTCCAGACCCTGTACACGATCGCTATCGGCGAGCGCGAGGCTCTGACCACCCGTAACGCCGCCTTCGTCAGCGCCTTCGAGAAGGGCGCCAACGCTCGCCTCGCCGGCAAGCCAGCCAGCACCAACCCCTACCCCGACTACCGCACCGACCGCGGCAGCGTCACCTTCGCCCGCGCCTACTGGCGCCACTGGAAACACGGCTGGGAAGCCGCCGACCAGGCACTACGAGAACAGGTAGTCTCCCACCAGAAGGGGACACCATGAGCGAACGCCTAGCCGACCTACCCACCCCCAAGTACGACCGGCTCCGCGAGGCGCTCGAAGAAATGGCGCGCCGCCGACCCACCAACAACCTCACTGTCCGCGAAGCCGCCGAAAGCCTCCGCCTCCGCCAAACCGAAATCCTCGAACTCGCCGACCACAGCGACAAGCTCGACCTCATAACCGCCTACCGCACCGGCGCAGGCGTGGGCCCGATCGCTCGCCAAGGCGACTACATGATCCAGTACCTCCTCGAGTAGAACCCCACGAACCCAGCGGCAAATAGCGTCCCACACCGCCGCCCAAAGGCCAGGCTCAAGCCAATGAAGCGCCCCGAGCGCTCGCTAGCTACCCGGGGCAACCTCACAAGATTGAATGACGAGCCGTTCATCGGCAACTCTGAATGTCTCTACCTGCAAGCGGCGAGGTGCTCACCAGCAACACCCTGAAACTCGCGCAAGTCATAAACGGGTGTCTTGTTCGCCATACCACCGGCTAGCGACCACCTAATCGCAATGCTCTCCGCCTCTAAAGAGCTACTCAGGAACGCACTCTTCTGAGAGGCGGGAAGGAAGACGGAGTAACCCGTAGTGCTGGCGCCCCAATCATGGGTGGGCGTCGGATCTCCACCCGCGAATCGGTAAACGATGTTCGCCGGGTACCCGGCGAACATGGTCCACTCCTCAGCGCGGAGATAAATGTCCAGACCATCGTTGTTACACCGGAACCTCAGTTGAATCGAGTCAAGAGCCGGCGCTTTTCCCATGCTCGCGTCCGAAGAAGACATGTTTAGGGAGATGGTGACGCTCTTGCCCGTGACCATGTCATCGGTGACATTCACGATCGGCTGGGCGAAACCATAAGAAGCCAAAGCAAGAAGTAACAACAGTGCAAAACGAAAACGCATGTAGGTATTCCTTCCCGGGGGATGTGATGTACCTAGAGCTTACGACTCTGGACTTACATGGTTCACACAAGGCCCCCCGAGCCGCCGTACGCCGCCAGGAGAAAACCTCGACCCTAGTTAGTGGCATGCAGGCACAGGAGGCTGAAGGAAGCGCCCGCAGGCGCACCTAGAGGGGTATTCAGCCACCCACTAGGAGCCCCCGCATGCAACCCGCACCCCTACTAGACCTGGTCCACACCGCCATCGGCGAAGTGTTCGGACCCGACCACGCCCAAACCCGCCTCACCGCCTACAAGAACGGAGACCCCGGCGACTTCCACGAAGACCCCCTAACCACCCGCCGCGGCCTCCACGCCCAAGGCACCCACATCACCATCCAAGGCCTCCCCACCACCATCAAGACCTACCGCCAAGCCCACGAAGCCCAATACAGCTTCCACCGCCCCATCGTCCTCCTCACCGTCCACGCAAACACCAACCACGGCCCCCTACGCCGCGAGTTCGACTTCCTCCCCATCCCCCAGGCGACGCTCACGAAACCAGGCCTCAACTGATCGGAGGGCCCATGACCCACACCAGCAACGACACTGACAGCCTTAAGGAAACCTGCGACATCTGCAGCGGGCCGGCTGGGCACGAAACCAGCCCAGAAGGCCAGCCATGCGACAGCTGCGACGCCTGGATCTGCGACCAACACGTCGACTACAGGTACCTCCGCATCCTGCACGAGAACGCCGACAAGCACGGGCACGCCTTCGAGGGCACCTACGCCATCTGCACCGAATGCAGCGCTAAAGGCCGCCTCCCCAACGACTACCCCGCACCCGCCCCCGAACGCGACGAGATCCTCGTACCCGAATGGGTCATCCTCCAAAGCGTCAGGTACGCCCTCCCCAGGCACACGGCCGCCGTCAAGGAAACCGCCGATCACCTCATCAGCATCTGGCGCACCCTCACCCCAGAATCCCGCAGCATCATCCTGCGCGACATCACCGACGAACACTCCCTCCAAGCCCGCCAACACCGCCAGCACCGCAGCGAAATCGACGAACGCATCTGGCGCGACACCCTCGACCAACTCACGCGCCTCGAAGACAGCCTCACGCCCCAAGAGCGCGCGCAAGACCAACACCGAGGCTGGTGACCCGCATGCAGATCCACTCGCCCCCAGACGCCCCAAAGAACCCCCGCCCAAGCGGCGGGGGAGAGGAAAAGGCGTGCACCTGCCACCTGCCCGGCAGCACCTACCCGCAACCGGGCGGCGGCAGAGACCCCGACTGCCCGAAGCACAACCCCACCTGAGAAGGAGCGCGCATGCCACTTGACCTTGACAGGCTCGAAGCCCTCGCCAACGCCGCCACCCAAGGCCCCTGGCACCTCAACGAAGAAGGCTTCGGCAAGCACGGCGTCCCCACCATCTACGCCACCGACGAAGAACTCAGGTACATCGCCAAGTGCCGCGACCTTCCCGCCCACGAAAACCACGCGCCCACCGACGACCGCGCCAACGCGCGCTTCATCGCCACCGCCCGCACGGCCATCCCACAACTCATCACCGAAATCCGGCGCCTCCGCGCCGAACTCGCGCAACAACAGCCCGCAATCACCAACCCTGGAACAGCCAGGAGATAGAATAGAAAGAATACGCACGGCGCCCGGATGCTCCCCCGGGCCGCA
>CALCHY010000224.1 GCA_937907415.1 uncultured Trueperaceae bacterium | reverse complement strand
CGAGGCCCGCGGCGGCGCCAGCCGCAAGAGCATCGGCTTCGAGGTCAGCGTCGACGAAGAAGACGCGCTCGCCTGGCTCAGGGAGAACCGCCGGGGAGCCTTCCGCACCCTCAACCTCGGCGACTACGACCTCGCCATGTGCGACTCCTGCGGCCGCATCAACGACCGCGACGACATGAGCAAGCGAGAGAAGAGCGGCGACATGCTCTGCGAAGAGTGTCAGACCACCACCTGGTGGGTCACCAAGAACCCCGACACCGGCGACATCGAGATCCCCCAAGGCATCCACCCCAGCGGCGACCTCTACCCGAGCATGAGCCACGCCCTCGGATACATCGAAGGCCCCGAGCCCGGAGACGACACGACCTGGGACTCCACCTGGCTCGAAGCGGTCCTCGAACTCAACGAGGACCGCACCGCCGTCAGGCCCCTCGGCGGCAACGAGCCCTGGGCCCTACTGCACGACCGGCGGGCCGCGGACTAACCCGACGCGCACGATAGCCTCGAACAATGCCACGGAACCGCAGCATCCTGACCCTCAAGGAACTACACGACTATCTCACCACCATGCTCGAACAAGGTGAAGACCCTGACCAGCCCATCTTCTTCGACCCGAACATGGGCGACGAGAGCGAGGAAGAAACGGCCGAATGGATACCAGTCCGAAGCGTGAGCTGGGTCATCGTGGATTACGACTGGACCGCACTACGCAATGCCGATGACGACCAGGACACAGAGTTCTACCCTCACCGGGTACTCCTATCACCGCGGTAACGCTCCGCCCAAGCCCGCAAGAAGCCCCTACCGGGGCAATAGAGCGTCAAGAGAGGGGCACAAGCCCCTCCGAAAGGACGCACTATGCCGCAAGCTGCCACCAACCACCCCATCATCCAGAACCGAACCACCAGGCGCGCTCGCGCAGCCCGAGCAGCTCGCGACATCCGCGACCTCCTGAAGGGCCACGTTCCCACCGCAGTCCTCCACCAAGCCGCCCGCGAAGCCATCGAACGCCAGTACCCGCCCGAAAAACCCACCATCAACAACCTCAACCAAGAACTCGCCGAACGCCTCGCAGACATCACCCACGCACGCCAAAACCCACCCACTCACCTGCCCTGCGGCGAAGGCGACGCCTGGTACGAACGCCTCCACGCCTACAACCAAGAAACCCGCGAGGTCGCGAACTACCTGGCGGAAGCACTGGACCTCGAGTGGGGTCGGGACCCGGTCCTCAACCGCGCGCAGCAAGCGGTAGCGGGCGCCGACACGTGCCCCTACTGCCTGACAACGAACACCCGGGTGACAGGTGAACCAGATCACCTGAGTCCTCACGCGCTCCGCATCAGCCGGGAATGCTGCGAGTGCAACAACTCGTACGACGTCACCTACCGCATCGCCCCGTAGGGGAGAACGGAACGACAGACCACGCTCCCTTAATAGAGGACCCTCATCAGTGAGAACGTAGCAACAAGATAAAGCCCACGGCGCCGCGGGCTAACGCGCTGCCGATAGCGGCGGACCCCCAACCATTAAGAAACCCGAAAAGCGCGTGCAGCACAAGCCTAAGCGCGTTCTCACGCGATTATCAGCTTCGTATGTGTCAGCGGGGGACTAGACAAGCGACAAAACGAGTGACATACTCCGGTCAACGAATGAAAAGGCGAGAAAACGCCTACACCGTCCCCGGAGGAAACATGAACCCCGCCCCACACCACCGCCACAACAACCCCCACCCCACCCCCCAAGACGACTACGACACCCAAGACCAAGACGAACTCGAGCTCACAGGCGACGCAAACGAGGAAGTAGAGGAGACCACCTCCCGCATCGACCTCGACAGCGTCCGCCAGTACCTCGCCGAGATCGGGCGCGTTCCCCTCCTCAACCACGAAGAAGAGATGGACTTAGGTCGCCGCATCGAAGCCGGCCAGGCCGCCGCCAAAATCCTCGAGAAACGCACCGACCTCAGCGACCGCGAGCAGCGCCACTACCAGCGCGTCATCGAAGACGGCCAAGCCGCCCGCGAACACCTCATCAACGCCAACCTGCGCCTGGTCGTCAGCATCGCCAAGAAGCAATCCCCCCGCGGCATGCACCTCCTCGACCTGATTCAAGAAGGCAACCGCGGCCTCATGCACGCCGCCGACAAGTACGACTACACCAAAGGCTTCAAGTTCAGCACCTACGCCACCTGGTGGATCCGCCAATCCATCAACCGCTCCGTAGCCGACCAAGGCAAAGTCATCCGCGTCCCCGTCCACATCTACGAAAGCTACAGCAAGATCACCCGCACCCGCCGCAGCCTCGAACAAGAACTCCAAACCGAACCCACCAACGAACAGATCGCGCGCGCACTCGGTGACAAGTGGACCGCCGACAAGGTCGAGATGACCATCGCCGCAGCCCAGAACGACCCGACCAGCTTCGAGACCCCCATCGGTGACGAAGGCGACACCACCCTCGGTGAGATGCTGCCCGACACCGGCGACGACCCCCTCGAAACCGCCACCGACCAACTCCTGCGCGAGCGCCTGCACGCCGCCCTCGAGACCCTCGAGGAGCGCGAAGCCGACATCCTCCGGCTCCGCAAAGGCCTCGCAGACGACGGCCGCGAACACACCCTTGAAGAAGTCAGCCGCCTCGTCGGCGTCACGCGCGAACGTGTACGCCAACTCGAGGCTCGCGCTCTGCGCAAGCTCAAGTTCGCCGAGTTCCGCACCCCAAGCCTCCGCGGCTTCCTGGACTAAACGCACCACACGGACCATCTTCAGCAACGCCCCACTACTCCCCATGGCCCCCGCCCGGCACCAGCTGCAGCGGGGGCTTCCCCATGCAAGAAACCGCGCGAGCGCGGAATGCCCCGCACAGGAGAGAACCAATATGCCCAAGAAGCCCCAAGCCACGCTCCTCATCGAGATGAGCGAACACGGCATCGACTACACCCTCAACCGCGACGACATCGACCTTGTGCTCTTAGTCGTTGATTATGAGACCGAGCATTACGAGAGACAGGACCTCAGCCTCTTCGATGGGCACGAAGCCGTCGTCAACATCGAGTTCCCGGTTAAAGACCCAGAACGCGTTGAAGCCGCCGGACGAGCCCACGGTCGCGAGTAGGAGCCCTGTGCCGCACTTCTAGATAGAAGAGAAGGCGACCCACAAACGCCGGGGGGCGAAGGCTGCGTGCACCAAGCGCGAGCGCCTCGTCAGCACGGCGACCCAACACCGCACCTGATTACCGAACGACCTGGGGGACCATGAACGACAACTTCACCACTAGTAACGCAAGCGCCACCATCGTCGAGAAGGAGAGGCGCAAGCGCAGCTGGCCCCTAAGCAGGACCCTCAGTGTTCGCAAGTACGGCGGCATCGGCCTGATGGTCTCCGCGGTCCTAATGATCATCTTCGGCGGCTCCAACCCCGTGACAATAGCCGCGGTGATCCTCTCGTTCACCCTCCTCCTAATCGGCCTGTTCGGCGGGTTCGTGCACGCGCACGCCGTGATGCTCAAGGGCGGCCCGAAACACCCCGACCGCCGAATCGCCAAACGCCTCATGCTGATCGGCTACGCCGTCATCGCCGTAATCGCCGTGATCGCCGTAGCCATCTACGGCCTGGCCAACGAGAACGCACCACCAGGACTCCGCGAGTTCGGCCTCAAGGTCATAGCTGGCCTCGCCATCCTCATCGTCCTCGGCGGCATCGCCCTCGCAATGTGGGTGATGGACGCAGGAGAAGA
>CALCHY010000223.1 GCA_937907415.1 uncultured Trueperaceae bacterium | reverse complement strand
GCAAGCACACCGACTTCTTCCACAAGCGCCCCACCACCTACACCAAGAAGGCGAAAGCGATCACGGCCGACGACCTGTTCGGTTAGGCGCACGGCCGCCGTGCCCTAGGCTTGGGGGCGTGCTGACGGCCCTAAGCAGCGCGCGCGCCGCCTCAAGGCCGAGCTGACGGTGCTCCACCGTGCCCATCGCGACCCTCGGACGCCGCTGGCGGCGAAGCTGGTGATGGTGCTCGTGCTCGCCTACGCCCTCAGCCCCATCGACCTCATCCCGGACTTCATCCCCGTACTCAGCTACCTCGACGACCTGCTGCTCCTGCCTCTTGGCATCGCCCTGGCGCTGCGCCTCGTGCCGCCGGCCGTGCTCGCCGAGCACCGCGCCGCCGCGCACGAGCGCCTCGCGCGGGGCTCGGCCGGCCTGGGCCTCGTGGTGCTGGCCTGGCTGCTTGTCGGCAGCGCCCTGCTGCGGCTGGCGGGGCGCGCCGTGGGCGGGTGACGACCCCGTCGCTCGGTGCGGACACCGCGGGCCGTGCCCGCCCCGACGGGACCCGCCATCTTCATGGAGCCCCGGCGCCCAGGCGCGCCGCGGTGGCGCGGCCCAGGACGAGCGCGAGGTAGCCGAGGACGAGGTTGGCGAGCACGTAGAGGGTGGCGCGGTTCCAGGCGCCCTCCTGCCCCAGCGTGTGGCCCTCGAGCGCGAAGGTGCTGAAGGTCGTGAACGCCCCCAGGAAGCCGGTCCCGAGCGCGAAGTGCCAGGCGGGCGGCAGGAGGCCGCCGTGGCGCAGGCCGGTCAGCAGCGCGATCAGGTAACAGCCGAGCACGTTGACAAGGATGGTGCCGAGCGGGAAGGCGCTGGTGAGCAGCGACTGCGACGCCAGCGTCACCAGGTAGCGGGCGAGGGTGCCGAGCGCGCCGCCAAGCATAAGTCCGACTATCGCCATGAGACCTCCCAGCGCGTCGAGGAGTAGGCGTCATCAGCCAGCGCTGGGCGGTTGCGGCAGACACCATTGCCAGGTCGCGAGTATAGCCAGCGGGGCGGCCCGGCGTGTCGAAAACGGTGGGATACTGTTGGCGAAGTCGAGGACAAGGCGCGAGCGCGTAACTTGGCAACCCGAGGCGCCGGCGGCTTCGAACCCTAAAGCCTGTCTCGCCGGCTGGATCAGCCGATCTCTCGCAGGAACCGCTCGATGACTTGCATGAAGCGCTCGTAGTCCGGTCGAAAGACCTCATGGCCAGAGTCTTCGAAGACCTCGAGCTGGAGTCGAGGCCACGCCTTCCGGTAACGCCCTAAGTCTTCTTCAGTCACGAAGGGACTCTGCCCACCAACGATGAGAAGTACCGGGCAGGTGATGCGCTCGATGTCTTCCCAGAGTTCAACGGTTGTCGACTCTGAGATCATCGCACGAATCACGTGCTCTGGAATGCCACGACTCGCCGCGAACGGCTTGGCCTGTTCAGCCCATCCATCGGTGAGTTGCCTACTAACCGCAGGGTAGTCCAGAAGAATCAGGGCCGTTACTCGATTAGGTCGCTGCAACGCGTACGAAAGGGCGATGGGCACGCCCGCCGAGAAGGCCATCACACACGCAGGTGCCAGTTGGAGTTGGTCTAACACCGCCTCCAAGTCTCTAACTCGATCCTGCAGAGCGTAGCCATGCTCCGGAGCGCTCGAGGCGCCTACACCGCGAGGGCTGATTGCCACCGTGGTCCTAGGTGCAAGCCGGCTCATCTCGTCCCGGAAGTCGTCAGCGCCGCCCAACGAACCAGGGACATAAACCAACGGCGCAAGGCCCTCATCACCACGTTGCATCAAGTAATGAAACCGCACTGATTCGCGCTCGACATGGCCTTCGGTAATCACTGTGCGATAAACATACCAAACCGAAGAACACAACCAACAGCGCGTTCATAATCGCACGGGTCCGGTTAGCGAAGTCGGATCGTCATGCTCTGAGCGCCGCGAAGCGTGATGTTCTGGTGCGCTCCAGCGGGCGGCCTGCCAGGAAGTTGGTGACCCGGTCGATGTTCATGGCGGCTGCCGTGGCGACGTGCTGTAGATGCACTCTTTCAAGGCCGCGGTACCTAGCGCGCCTCAGGCCCAGGGCACGTACGCCCTGACTGATGGTGCCCTCCACGCCCGCCCGCAGCGCGTAGAGCTCCCGCCCCGCGTTGCTGGCGAGGCGTTCGCGCATGGCGCCGATGGCCTCGTGCGCGTCGCGGGGGTGTAGATGGAGGCTGCGCCCCTGCTTACCTGAGCGGGTGCAGCGCGATCGCAGCGGGCACGCCCTGCAGGTGGCAGTTGCGAAGCGCGCCACCACGTACGCGCCCCGCGCGTCGTCCTCGTACTCCCGCCAGGAATTGCTCTCGTGCCCTTGCGGGCAGCACGCTCGTTTATTGTCCCAGTCGATGGCGAACGCCTCGTTGGTGAAGCCCCCGGCGGTGCGCGCCTGCCAACTCGCATCGCGGCGCGGCGGGCCGATCATGCTCACGCCGTGCTCCTCGCGCACCTTAACCACTAGTTTCGCGTCGATGTAGGCCGCGTCCGCCAGATGCTCGCCCGGCAGCAAGTCCTTGGCAGCCAGCGCGTCGTGGATGGCTTCCACACGCCTGACCTCGTGCACGGTGGCGGCGGTGGTGTCCACGTGCGTGATCAGGTGCGGCTCGTTCGCCTCGCACGTCTCGGTCAGGTGCGCCAGGTACCCGGTCCACTCCACCCCGAAGCGGCTGCGGTAACGCGCGTCGGGATCGTAAGGCGACTCGGTCGCTTCGGCCGCCTTGGCTAGCTCTCGCTCAGGCCTGAGGCGCGCCCGGGTGCCCGCAGCGCCGTCGCCACCGGAATCGTTATCGCGGCTGAAGTGCCGCTCCCACACGCGCCTAAGCACTGCAAATGCCGGCAGGTCGGCCAGCCCGGGCGGGGCAGCGTCAAGCAGGTGATACCCGTCTTCGCCGACGGTCTTGGCGTACGCCTCGCGCGCGGCCTTGTTGCCCGGCAAGCGGCTGTCCTCGATACGGCGCGCGTAGCGCTCGTACCACGCGGCTGGCGCCACCTTCCGCAGCCATGCCGGCGCGACGCGCGCCAGTTCGTTCAGGGTGGCGCGCAGTGTCTCCGCCACGAGCTCCAGGCGGTTCATGACGCGCACGGCGGCCAGTACGCGCGTGGCGTCGGTGCGGGCTCGCTCGCCGGCCCGCACCAGGCCCAGCTCACGGCAACGCTGCAGCAAGCGGTCTAGGAGCGTCGCCTCGCTACCGCTTTCCCGCAGGCGGGCGCGGAACTCGCACAGCACCGAGAAGTCGAAGCCGGCGTCCGCCAACGGCATACCCAGCAGGTACTTAATGTCGATCCTGGCCCTCACCGCCTCCGCCGCCTGCCGGTCGGAGAGGTTCTCGCGGTACTGCACTAACGTCACCAACGCCAAGCGCCACGGTGGCAGCGCCGGCTGACCGCGCCGCGGGTAGAGGTCAACGAAGTCCTCGTCCTGGAAGACGGTGCCAAGTTCATCTCTCAGAACCAGGTAAGGGCTACCCTTGGGGAAGGCGGCGCGCGCGACTCGGGCGGTTTCGGGCGGAATAGCCTGGGAATCACTAAGTCTCAACATGCCCCAGCATGCTGCTGGCTCATGAGGTGACTTCGCCAACAGTATCCGGTGGTTTTCGCGACAATATTGGCTGCTTTGGGCCGTCCTGGCCGGCATGCTTTTCGGCTCCTTAGCGACGAGGTCACTTTTCCCGTGGCTATTAGCGCCGGGTCGCCCTTTATGGCTGAGGCTGTGTGTATCGGCCGAGGGGACGAAAGGCTTTGCGGAGATGCGGAAGCTGAGGGGCTTTGAGTTCTCGCTACATTGATTTTGGGACGGTTTTCAATACATTCGCGCGACTGGGGTCTGCTGACAGCAGCGGGCGCGGGCGTGCTTGGGCTCAATCCAGGGCGGCGCCTTGGCGTTGCTTGGGTGTTTCTAGGCGTTCGGCGACGCAGGCGATCACGCGCTTTTCGATTCCCCACTGCTTGAAGGGCCGCTCGTCGAGGTGGAGGATATCCCAGCCGTTCGCGAGTAGGTCTCTGGCGAGGTCGAGGGTATAGAAGAGGTAACGGCGGTTGATTGCTGGGAGTTCCCAGTAGTGTTGGTCGAGCCGTTTGGCGCCTTGGTAGTCGTATTGCAGGCCTTGAGCGCGGTGCTGTTCGCTGTTGACGATGAACAGTAGTCGGCCGCCGGGCTTCAGCACGCGGTGAAGTTCCGCGTATAGCTCTCGTGTTTGTGCTGGCGGCAGGAAGTGAAGTGAGCAGCGACCCGTCACGAGGTGGAAGCGTTCGTTCTCGAGCGGCAGCGCCTTGGACATGTCGGCCGTGTGGGCGGGGAAGCCGAGGCTATTTACGTGTTCGACGGCGCGCGTGGATAGGTCTATGCCGGTTGGTTGCCAGCCTAGTTCGGCGTAGCGGATCATATCGCTGCCCATGCCGCAGCCGACGTCCAGGCTTTCGCCTGTTGGGGTGCCCAGTAGGGGTAGGAACTCGTCAATCCAGGCGGTCCCCTCGCGCTGCTGGCCGCTCAACTCCAGGGCGTTTTCGGTCTGCAGTCGGGCGTAGATCGCGTCCCATTGGCTCATGAAGAGCCAACCTAGCATGCGGCGCCGCCGGCGCCTTGCGGACGCGGTCAGGGATCGCTGGTCGATGCTCGCGGGCGCCGCGGCCAGCGACCGAAGGCGGGGCCGGGGCTTAGCCTGCTTCCACCGCGGCCGCGCTGATTTGCCGATGGAGCGTGCGGTACACCGTCGGGCGCGAGATGGAGAACAGCTCGGCGAGGTCGCTGATCGAGTAGTTGCCGGTGTCGTGCATGCGCCTGAGCTCCTGCTGCTGGCGGGTCGACAACTTGGGCTTGCGGCCCTTGAGTTTGCCCTTGGCGCGCGCGATGGCCATGCCTTCGCGGGTGCGCATCCTAATCAGGTCGGCCTCGAACTCGGCGAAGGTGGCGAGGATGTTGAAGAACAGCTTGCCCATCGGGTCGTTGGGATCGTGAACGCTGGCGCCGATCTGGAGCTTCACGTCCCGCGCGGCAAGGCTGTCGCCGATGGCGCGTGCGTCGGGCACCGAACGCGCCAACCGGTCGAGCTTGGGCACCACCAGCGTGTCGCCCTTCCTGACAGCGGCCAGCGCTTGGTCGAGCCCGGGGCGGGCGCGGTTGGTGCCGGTGAAGCCGTGGTCGGTGTATATGCGCTCGGCCGCCACCCCGAGTCCCAAGAGGGCCTGCTTCCGGGCGGCGAGGTCCTGCTTGTCGGTGGAGCAGCGGGCGTAGCCGATAAGGGTGGGCGCCATGCGTGAGTGTATCGCATGACGCCCCTTCACTGAGAATGTTATCGGACCACCTATATGAGATGCGCCCCGCCCCGCGTTTCCCGTCTTCGCGCCTGGAGATCCGGGGTGTCCGTTGAGCGTTCCCCTAACGGACGGGCCATCACGCAAAGGATAGGGGCACTCGGGGGCTCAACTGGCCACCGACCAGCCACCCATCACCTCATTGAAGAGCAAGGTGACGCCAGGGCCCGGAGCAGCGGTTCAGGATGAGCTGGCGAGTCTTCCTATTCGTTCAGGTTGAGATCCGAATTTGTGAAGCTCTCGGAGAATCTTTGCGCCTCGATAATAGCGGGCTCTTGATTTGCTTCTATGACTTGGCCACTGCTTATTCTGACGCGCGAAATGTAGGCAATTGATGCATAGAACTCCGCCACCTCATTCTCAGAAAGAGCTCTCCAGGTGGCGCTGATCTCCTTTTGTCCGGGCTCAAAATCAGCAATCTCGGTAATCACATAGTTGCGGACGTGATTTCCCCAGATGTCAAACGCAATGAAGCGAATCTCTAAAGCCGAGATTGGCTCCGCAACGCGCACACTGAAGTCGGCTTTGTACCGATATGCACGGTCATTGCTGCTGTAGACAGTTGTAAGTCCGACGGCGTTTCCTGCAAACTGCACTGGTAGCGCAGAATCGTTGATTACTATCCATTCCCGCTCCAGGGTCGAATCTTTGTTGAGTACGATTCCGTAACCGAGCTCTGTTTGAATGCTGCCGCCTGGCCCTCGTGCAACGGTAGCCCCGGATTCCTGAGCGCTAGCTATAGGCACCAAAAACAAAAAGGCAAGAATTAGAATCTGGACACGCTTCATTATTGAGGCCCCCTGTCGACGAGGATTCGTCTGTTTCTTCTGGCGTTATTCCCTAGAGATCATCCGCACTGCCAATCAGGTGGAGAGTTAGAGCATCTCCTTGCGTGGCTCTGACTAGGTTAGCGCAGGCCCCTAACGGTGTTCTTACGTGATTGAGGGAAGCGATAAACCGTTCGTGTTCTTGAGGAGCGGTTTCCATGCGCCCTCGTGGCGGGCTGAAGTGGCGGACCTTCAGGACCCGAGAGTCGTCCCGGTGCCCATTACTAGGCGGGATCTGGTGATGACGGCGTTGGTAGTGATGCAGGTCAGACCGTGCGGGCTCGCGCATAGGCTCCCGCGGGCGTAAGACGGCGTGCGCTTTTCCATTAGGGGGCGACCGCCGGCCTGCGGGCTTCCTTCCATAGCCGGTCAAGGTGCATTTGTCCGCGCGTCCTGCCGGCTGGAGTGAAGCACGATGGGGCGTGCGCTACTGTGGCCTTCATGATCAAGCGTGTGGGGGTATTGGTTGTTCTGTTGCTCGGCTCGTTGGCGTGCGCGCAGGATGCCGAGGCGACGATACGGGCGAAGTGTGCCGCGGAATGGCCGGGGGACCCGCAGATGCGTGCGTATTGCGAACGCATGCAGCGCGAGGGCCTGCTGGAGGTGCAGCAGCTGAACGCCCGCAATGGAGGCGTCCCTGCGGATGCCTACCGGGTCGCTAGTGGTCGATGCGTCACTGATTGGCCAGATGATTTCAGCATGCAGGCGTACTGTCTGAGACAGCAACTGGAGGGATACGCGGCGGTCTCGCGGGGCCCTTCCTCTCCTTTGGTCAACGTGACCGCGCAGGAGGCGGCGGTGATCACCCGAGGCTGCTCACTGGACTGGCCGACCGACTACTCTATGCAAGCGTATTGCCAGCGGCAGCAGGTTGAGGGGCTGGCGTTCATTCGCAACCGCCCCCCGACCGTGCCCACAAGTACGTGGGGCCGCCTAGTGAACGCGTGCGAACTGGAGTGGCGCAACGATTACAGCATGCAGGCGTATTGCGTCCGGCGCGCTCTCGACTGAGGCCCTAACGCATGAGTGTGCGGTTAGTCTTCTTGGGCTTTAGGCGCGAGTCGCGCACGGGTTCCCCTAACGGACGATAGGGTACGTCTAGTTGAATAGGATGAATTGCTCACGACTCCTTGACCATGTGAGCCAATGTGGCGTACATTAGTATTGCGGCAGACGACTGGCTGCCAGCCCTAAGGAGGGAGGCCCACATGGCTATGGATACGCGACAGGAGAACCGGTCCGAGCGCATTCAGGCGCGCGCGACGAAGCGCGCGAAAGACGTGCTGGAGCGAGCGGCGGCCGTGCGGGGCGTCAGCCTCAGTGATTTCATCATCTCGTCCGCTTTACAGCAGGCGAACAAGACTCTGCAGGCGCACGAGCAACTGGAGTTGAGCGCGCGAGATAGTCTCGCGTTCGTGGAGGCGCTGATCAACCCGCCCGCGCCGAACGAGGCGTTGCGTGCCGCCCGGGACCGCCATGCGGCCGAGGTGGAACGCTAGCGTTGTATGCCGTCCACTAGTCCTAAGTTCACGGTTGCGCTGCTCGACTCGAAGATTCACGATCGAGCAGCGTTCTCGTGTGGCGAGCCGTCGTTGGATGATTACCTCAAGCGGCGTGCGAGCCAAGACCTGAAGCGTCGCTTGGCAGTCACCTACGTGCTCGCGCCGTGTGACGAGCCTGCGCGCGTGGCCGGGTACTTCACCCTATCGGCGTATGCCGTGCTGGCGAGTGAGCTCCCGGAGGAGTTGGCTGCGTGCCTGCCGCGCCATGATCGGTTTCCCACGACGCTGATCGGGCGGTTAGCTCGTGACGGTGCTTACCGAGGGGACCGACTCGGCGAGCTCCTCTTGTTGGAGGCGCTGACGAGGGCACTCGAGAACAGCGACCGCGTGGCGTCGTTCGCCGTAGTGGTCGACGCCCTCAATGACCAGGCGGCCGCGTTTTACCAGCGGTACGGCTTCCTGCCGTTCGCCGATGACGCGCGGCGCCTTTACCTGCCGATGGCAACGGTAAAGACCCTGCTGAGTTAGGCGCTTTGCAGGTAGGCAATCGGCCGGCCCGAAGGCCAGGCGGTTTGCAAGATTGCATACCGAACCAAGACGTGCAACGCGGGAGGGGCCCGCATAATGGTCGTTTTCGGGACTCCTGCCGTCCAGCGTTGCACGACGGCGTTTCCGGCTGTTCCGAGCGCTGCAAAAGGCGTTCCATAATCTATGTTTCGCAAACCTATTCTGCTTCATGCTTCGTGACGATGAGTTCGCGGCAGCGGGGTCTGGGTGGGTCGTGGCACGAGGCTTTAGCCTAGAGTCGGGATGGAGGCGTCGAAGTGACGAAGCGGAAGGCCGACTACCCGCAGACCGAGGTGGAGCTCACGCCCGAGATCCGCGAGCTGCTCGAGAACTTTACCGAGGAGGAGATCGAGACCGGTGTGGTGGCCGGTGGCTTCGCGCCAGCCGAGCCGGGGAGCGGGGAGATGGAGCCTGCCCTGTTCGAGGATCTGATGGAGAGCGTGCGAGAGGCTGGTGCCATGCTCCGGGCCAAGGGTAGGTCAGGTGCGACCGACGTGATTGAGGCGGTGACGCAGGTGATGGCCTCCAGCGGCCACCTGTCTTCCCGCGGCGTAGTGGACCGGGTCTTCCAGGAACTCACCGGGGTCGATGCGGACACGCTGTTGGATTGGGTGCTGGGTAGGGCCGAGATGCCTCGTGTGGTCGGCGCACGCCGCTTGAGGAATCATTTGGCAGAGTTGCTAGGTTGCCGCCCAGCGGAGGCCAGCACACTCTTGGGCGTCAGCGATAGCCGCGTCAGGAGTAACGACGTCTTGAGCGGCGAGATGTTGGACCGCGCCTACGCGGTTCTAGAAATCTACGTGCGAGTCGCTTCCGCTGTCCGTCCGCTTTACGCGGCGGCCTGGTTCAGCGAGCCGCATCCGTCGCTGGGCGGGCAGGTCCCGTGGCGGTTGTTGCGGACCAGCTTCGGCTGCGGGGTGGTCGTCGATCTGGTTGATGCGGCGTTGGCCGGCAGCTACGTTTGATGCGCTGGATGCGTCGGCGTCATCGCGCGGGCGAAGTATCGTGAACACATTGCACAACGGCTTTTGGGACAACACATGATTATCGGCTACGCGCGCGTCAGGACGCTCGACCAGAACCTCGAGCTGCAGCGCGACGCTTTGGAGAAGGCGGGTTGCGAGGGCGCCTTCGAGGACCACGTCAGCAGCGCCAGCAGCGAGCGGCCCGGCTGGGCCAAGGCCACCGCCGCCTTACGCAAGGGCGACGCGCTGGTGGTGTGGCGTCTCGACCGCCTGGGCCGCAGCCTCAAGCACCTGATCGACACCGTCAACGAGTTCGACGCTAAGGGCATCGGCTTCAAGAGCATCAACGAGAGCATCGACACCACCACGCCAGGCGGCCGGCTGGTGTTCCACATCTTCGGAGCCCTGGCTGAGTTCGAGCGCGAGCTCATCCGCGAGCGCACCAACGCCGGACTGGCGGCGGCGCGCGCCCGCGGCCGCAAGGGCGGGCGGCCGCGGAAGCTCGCCCCGCGCCAGGTGGCCACCGCGCGCACGCTCCTGGGCGACGGGAAGCACAGCGTCACCGAGGTTGCCGAGATGCTGGGGGTGTCGCGCAACACCCTCTACCGGGCGCTGCGCGCGGACGGGGCGGGGGAGGAGCGGGCGTGAGGAAGTGGTACCGGCGCCGCAAGGACCCGCGCACCGGTGAGGTGTACTACGAGCACCGCGCGGTGGCGGAGTGGAAGCTCGGGCGGCCCTTGAGGCCCGGCGAGGTGGTGCACCATAAGAACGGCGACCGCGACGACAACCACCCCGACAACCTCGAGGTGCTGCCCGACCAGCGCGCGCACATGATCGTGCACCACTACGAGCGCCGCGAGGCAGCGGGCGTGCAGCACCTGTTCCCGGTCGAGGAGTTCCTGGCCGAGTGAGGGTTGTCAGGCGCAACTGAAGTTCTCGCGGGAGGGTTCGAGCTGGTCCACCTAACCTCGCAATAGTAGTGCACCAAGGGTGCCGCTAATGACAATCAGGATCCCTGGGTGCACATTGAATTTGATCGACAACGCGAACGCCATCAAGGCGATGAGCCAGAGCGCCCAGTTGCCTAACCATTCAGCCGGGGCTCCGAATGCCCGCGGAGCAAATTCCCATACGACGAGCGCGAGTAGCGCTATGACCACGGGGCGTACTCCGCGCAAGAAACCCGCTACTTGGGGCGCGTCGCGGAACCGTAAGTAGACCGCCAGTAAGAGGATCATCGCGATCGCGGTTGGGAGTACGACGCCCATGATTGCGAAGGTAGCTCCCAGTGGGCCAGCGACTTTGTAGCCGACGTAACCGGCCAGTTTGGTGGCGATTGGGCCCGGGAGTGTGTTGCCGAGGGCAAAGGAGTCGAGGAATTCGTCTTGCGTTAGCCAAGCCTGTACCTCGACCACCTCTTCCTGAATCAGGGGAATCATTGATGGCCCGCCGCCGAATCCGAGGAGGCCCGCCTTGGCGAACGACCAGAGGAGTCCGAAGCTGTCGGCTATCTGAGTTGTGACGGCTACCGCGGCTATGCCAGCACCCCTTCAGTCGTCACCAAGTGCCCCGATTCGGCCATTGGTTCTAAGTCGGTGTTGTGCACGGATCACTTGGCTGTAAGGTCCCGCCACGCCTGGTAGGGGTCAGCTCCGTCAACGCGCACACGCTCATGCACGAACTTCATTCGCCTAGCGCTGGCCGGCTTAGCCAACTCCTCTTCTATATCTGCAGTAGATAGTCCATACTCCTCGCCTTCGGCGTTTGAGTACGCGTAATAAACGGCATCTACACCTAACAGCGTCATGGCTGCTTGACACATAGGGCAGGGATTACCGCTGGCATACATCACGAACTCCCCTGGCTTGTTGAAGGCGCCCTCACGACCCGCTGCCCTCAGAGCTTCTAGCTCAGCGTGCGCCGTGGGATCGCCTGTAGCCATGAACGTGTTCACTCCGGCTGCAATCACTTCGCCATCGCGCGTCAGCACAGCACCGAATGGGCGTCCGCCGTGTGCTCTTACGTTGTCGTAGGCAAGTTGAATTGCATGCTCCAGATGTGCGGTTGCGTTGTCCATTGTCAACTCCGGTCAGTAGATTCCCGTTAGCTCGTCTTCTGTTTTGGATCCAGCGTGTCCCTAAGGCCATCGCCCAGGAGGTTAAAACCCAATACCACCAACATGATGGCGAGTCCTGGGAAGGTCACTGCCCACCACGCGATGCTTAGGTTCTCGCGATCCGTGGCGATCATCCGACCCCAGCTTGCTAAAGGTGCTGGTAGGCCCAGACCGAGGAAGCTCAACGAAGCTTCCGAGAGGATTGGAACTGCCAGCCGCAAGCTGGCGTAAACCAATAGCGTCG
This sequence comes from uncultured Trueperaceae bacterium, assembly GCA_937907415.1. Next base: position 16,107 of record CALCHY010000223.1, on the reverse strand, counting down.
GAACGAGAGTGGTAGCTATATGGCGGAACATCAGCCTGAAGTCCGAACCACCGATGGCCCTGGAGGCTGTTATGAACTCCCTCTCCCTGATTGCCAGCGTTTCGGCGCGGGTAAGCCGGGCGAAGGTACTCCAGCCCGATAACGCCAACGCCAGGACCAAGGTCCAGAAACCGCTACCTAAGGATGCCATTACCGCTAGTGCCAGGATGATGCCTGGGAAGGTCATGAAGGCGTCTGTAATGCGCATGAAGATCGAGTCGATTCTGCCGCCGTAGTAACCTGATACGACTCCAATAATCACCCCAACTGTCGTGCTGATGCCGGTCACTATCAGCCCAACAAGCAACGATATTCGCGCGCCATGCAGCAACCGGCTCAACACGTCGCGACCGAACTTGTCGGTTCCTAAGAGGTATTCGCCGCCCGGCGGCTTGAGGGCCTGGAACGGGTCGATCTTATAAGGGTCATGCGGAGCGAGCCAGGGCGCGAGCACAGCCACCAGAACGACCACGGCTACGATTAACAGACCGGTAGTGTTCAGGGGGTTTCGAATGAAGCGACTAAGCATGGTCACTAGTGGGAGTCCTCAAACAAGTTCATGAGTACCGAATTCTTGGGTCAACCAGCGCGTACGACAGATCCGTGATCAGGTTGATGAGACCCAGCACCACAGCGAAGACGAACAGGCTTCCCATGACGAACGGAACGTCGCGGTTGATCATGCGGTCATAAAGCAGGAACCCCACCCCTGGCCACCGGAACACGGTTTCCGTAACCACCGTGCCGCCGAGTAAGGCTCCGGCCTGGAGACCCGTGATGGTGATAACTGGGATCAATGCGTTGCGCAACACATGCTTGTAGATCACTTTGGGCTCCGAAAGCCCTTTGGCTCGGGCGGTGCGAACGAAGTCCTCCCTCGCCACTTCAAGTACCGATGAGCGCGTGAGCCGCATGACCGTCGCTGCTAAGGTTGTGCCTAAGGCAAGGGCTGGCAAGATGACGTGCTTCCAACTGCCATAGCCCCCTAGAGGCAGCCATTTCAGGTGGTACGAGAAGATCAGCAGGAGTATGAGCCCGAACCAGAAAGAGGGCATTGATAAGCCGATTAGCGACACAATGCGTGCCACGCGGTCCCAGATCGTGTTCTGCTTCACTGCGCTTACAACACCAGCTGGAACGCCTATTACGATTGTCACCAACATGCTGGCCAAAGCCAGGTACAGCGTGGCCGGGAACCGGTTCGCTAGCACCTGCAACACCGGCCGATCATCCAAAAACGAGTTCCCCATGTCGCCCCGAAGGAGGTTAGACACCCAGTCCAGGTATTGAACGTGCAGCGGCCTATCTAGGCCAAGTCTGCTCCGGATGAGCTCGACAGTTTCGGGGGAGGCGCCCTCGCTCGCAAAGATCGCTGCTGCGTCTCCTGGCAGAACGTGAAAGATCGTGAAAATCAGCAGGGTAACAATAATCGCAAGAGGGATGAGTTGTAGAAGTCGATTTCCTAAGTACTGACTCAATCACATCACCAACCTATCCCGTGCCGTAGCTGACCAGGGGATACGAGTACCCCCCGCTCAGCTACGAGCACTACTGTGGGCTTATTGGCTTACTGTGGGGCGTTCCAGCGGGCGTTCAGGGCCGTGTCGAGGAACAAGGTGTACGTACCGTATCGAACATCTTCGAGGTATGGGTTGTAGAGCAGCAGCGAAGATGGGTAGCCGAGCACTAGCATCGGCACTTCCTCGGTCAGTATCTTCTGAACTTCGGAGTAATAAGCGCGGCGCGCTTCTTGATCCGGCGTGAACCGGCCCAGGTCGAGTAGTTCATCTACTCGGGCATTGACGTAGCCGTTGTTGCGGCCGTTATTGGGAACCATACTGTCGGAGTGGAACAGGTTGTGAAGCAACGCGTCGGGGTCAGGACGGATGCCGAACGGGCTTCCTACCATCTCGTATTCACCCGTGAAGGTGGCGCCCGAACGCTCGGGAACCTCGCGCTGCAGGATGTTGAGGGTCACCCCGATCTCTTTCCAGTAATGCTGCACCAGCTCGTAGATTGCGGTCTCCACAACGATCATGTCGACCGTAAAGCCGTTAGCATACCCGGCCTCGGCCAACAATTCCTTGGCTCTCTCGGGGTCGTAATCGTAGTAGGGTGTGTCAGTTTCGAACATTGGCATAGCCGCTATGAGGGGGTTGTTGCCCTTCTGCGCGAATCCGCTGTACAGCACGTGATGCATGGCGTCTTGGTCAAGCGCGTGCAGCAAAGCCTGGCGCACGCGTACGTCGTTCCAAGGGTAATCCTCCCTCAAGTTGAGGTGGATGTACTCGATGCTCCCCGGCAGCTCCTGCACCCCGTACACGCCTCCGGCCGCCAAACGCGCGGCCTGGGCCGACACACCGGTCCACACCACGTCAGCTTCGCCGGTCTCTAGCATCTGTACCTTCGTGGTGTTCTCGCGCACTGGGATTATGGTCAGGCGCTTGATACCGAGCTCGCCACCGTAGTAGCCATTGAAGGCTTCGAGTTCAATGAACTGTTGAGCTCTCCAGAGCTTGAAGGCAAACGGCCCCGAGCCAACCGGGTTCGAGTTGAGCTGCTGTCCGTCCACATGCTTCGGCACGATTCCGAGCGTGAGTGAGTTCAGAAGGGCGCCGGTGGGGTTGGCCAGATGCAACGTGAGTTCATGTTCGCCGACGACCTCTACCTCTGTAATGACGGCGAACTGATCACGCAGCGGTGAGGCGAATTCGGGATCGCGAACCGTGTCTAGGGTGTACTTGACGTCCCCGGCGGTCAGCGGCTGACCATCATGGAATAGGACGTCCTCTCTGATCTTGAACGTAAGCGTGGTTGGGTCCGGGAATGCCCACTCTTCGGCCAGATCCCCATAGAGCTCGCCGTTGGAATCAATCTTCATGAGGGAGCTGTAGAGAAGCGTGGTGATGCGTTCATCCTGGAAGCCTGCCCTGCGGCGCGGATCTAGGTTCTGGGCTTCGGTGTGATAGACGATCACCACGTGCCCTTCGGCTATGCGCTGCTCCGGATAGGGCACGCCAGGAAGGCGCTGAGCCGAGGCGTTCGCGTACACCTGGAGAGAGATCATGATAGCCAGCGCTGTCACCAGTAGGCTTATTGTCCGCCGCTTAAGAGCCATCACTTTGCCGTCTCCTTGTTGATGAGTTCACTGAGGTTGCGGTGGAGGATTCGTTCTTTATCTTCTTCACTGATGGGTAGCTTGTTGATCTTCATGACTTCTAGAGCCGGAATGCTGAACGGGAAATTGGTCGTGAACACGAAGCGCTTGGCGCCGAGTCTTTCAACCGTGTTCAGGAGGAACAGCATGGTGGAGTCGCTGGTGCCGAGGTAGACGTTGGCGTGATCCTGCGCGATCATGACGGCGTCGCTCTGCGTTCGGTACGCGATCTGAGTCAGCAATACGGGCACGTCGGGGTAATCGTAGAGCCAGCCTTTTAGTCGGAGCGGCATGGTGTCCCTGTGGTGGAAGTTGCCAAGCAGGAATACCGTCAAGAGGCCGTGGCGGCGGGCTAGATCCAGGTAACGCCCTAGACGCGCATCGTCGACCGCGAAACCGTCTTCTAATGGTGCGAAGACTAGCGCCTTGACGCTGCCTTCCTCTACCGCTGCTCTTACATGCTCATCGTGGCTGCCACGAGCGTTCGGGTTCACTCGAAGCGCCCCGTGCAAAGTCGTATGTTCTCTGACCTGCGCCTGCGCGTAGTTGTTAGCCGCAATGTAATCGGGGGTCACTTCCGAGAAGGCCGCCGACGCCGCGTGAACCAAGCCGCCGCTGATGCCTTGCTCGTCGTAACTCCGAAGCAGATCGGCTGCGCTATCCGAAGGGTAGATCGACAGGTCATGCTCAGTGAGCATTGGCCCCAGTTGAGCCTGTCCGTCAAGAATCATGCGTGCTCCTTTCGCGGGGCGCATTCCGGCAAGATGCTCATGGCGTTGCCGCCAAGAATCATTTCCTTCGCAGTGTCGGTCAGGCCGGGAAGCATAGTGATCTTGGCCATCTCAATGTCGGGAGTCATGAACGGCGCGTCAGATCCATAAAGAATGCGTTCTGGCCCTAACTGCCGTAATGCGTGACGAATCCACGCCGGCCAGTTGGCCGAGGTCTCCAGGAAGATGTTGCTTGCCTCGCGAGCAGCAACGATGGCATCTTGGGCCAACTGGTAGCCCATATGCTTCAACACAATCGGCACGGTGGGGAACTGCCGAGCGAGCCGCAGGAAGCCTGCTGGGTCTGAAGGGGCATAACCCGAGTGATACACCATCGGTAGGCCGTGGGCCGCAGCCACCTCCATCAGCGGGTAGTGCAGCTTGGGGTCATTCAAGCCGAATGAGTCCCAATCGGAGTGCAGCATCATCCCCCGGAACCCGTACTCCTTGACGCAGCGCTCAAACTCCTCGACGGCAGCCTGACCCATGTTCGGGTTCACTCGTGCGAGTCCCACCATGCGATCGGGGTACTTCTGCACGGCTTCATAGGTGGCGCGATTGGCTTGCTCGTAAGTCGGGTCGTGGTATTCGCCGCCTTGCCAAGCGGGAGGGAACACCCAGGCCTGGGCGATGCCGTACCTGTCTAGTAAGCCGAGTGTGTCTTCGGCCGTGATGGACTGATCGAAGAACTTCTTGGGCTCATTCTTGAAAGCCGGGCCGATGTGCACGTGGACGTCAATTATCTTCATTCATCACTCCCGTGAAGGCTGGGGGACTCCAACCGAGGCAGCCAAAATCATCGGCAACCTTCAGACACGAACTGCGGGACCTACTTCACTCAATGTTTCTATTCCGCTCCGCAGCGCCTAGCGGGGGAGGCTGCGTAGGGAGACGTAGATCGGCTCACCTCCAATTTCGGCTCAAGTGTTCACAACATTCGGCGCACCTAAACGATAGGGGTCGGTAACGGCCTCCTTTGCTTCGCGTAGCAGGCGTATCCAGAGCTGCGGGAATCAGTAGGCGCATTATAGCTGGTGTGCGTATAATGTCAATGCATCGCTCCTATGCTGCGCAGACGCGCGAGTAGTAAGATGGATGCAACAGCCCAGGTAATACGGCCTAGAAGGAGGAGCGATGTTCCTGACTGATGATGGGGGCGGGGCCCAATCGGCCCCGAATGGCGCGCTAGACGAACTGGACAAGAAGATAATCATGCAACTTGCCGAGGACGGCCGCCGCTCTTACCGGCAGATTGCGCAGAACCTTGGCATCGCGGAAGGCACTGCCCGTTTTCGCGCCAACCGTCTCATGGACGAGGGTTACGTGAAGGTGACCGCAGTAGGCAACGCGCAAAGGCTCGGTATCGAGGTCATAGCGGTGACCTTGCTCCGGCTAGAGCCCGGGCGCGTCACGCAAGCCGCCGACCACTTGGCGACCTACCGCAACGTGCGTTTCGTAGGCATGTCGTTCGGCTCCGCCGACATTATCATCCAGACCTTGCACCGCTCTCAAAAGGACCTGCACCGCTTCCTCGCAGAGGAGCTTCCGGCCGCCTTGCCCGCCATAAGGGGCATGGAAACGTTTCAACTGGCAGAGGTAGTCAAGAGTTCCTGGGACTGGGAAGCATGGCTGAATTTGGCGGGCGAACACCACGCGAGCGAGCCTGAGAAGCCTTGAGATTCGACGCCCCCTACCCCACTTTCCGCTCGCCCGTTCTGGCGTCCAACATGGTGGCAACCTCACAGCCGCTAGCAGCGCAGGCCGGCCTCAGCATGCTGATGGCGGGCGGTAGCGCCGCTGACGCCGCAGTGGCTACGGCTATTGCGTTGACCGTGCTAGAGCCGACCAGTAATGGAATCGGCGGCGACGCCTTCGCAATAGTCTGGGACGGCCAAGGACTGCGTGGTCTCAACGGCTCGGGCCGTTCGGCCAAGGGTCTGAATGCCAGTAAGTTCTCCGGCATGGCTGCGATCCCGTTGCGTGGTTGGGACACCGTTACCGTGCCTGGTGCTGTGTCAGCGTGGGCCGAACTGCATGCACGGTTCGGCAAGCTACCGTTCAGCAGACTCTTCGAGCCCGCCATCCACTACGCCCGCAATGGCTTTCCGGTCGGGCCGGTCACCGCCCGCGCCTGGCAGCGCGCCGACGCTGCCTTCGAGGGATTCGATGAGTTCAGGCGCGTGTTCCTTCCGGGCGGCCGAGCTCCACAGCCGGGCCAGTTGTTCCGTAACCCTGACCAGGCGTCAACGTTAGAGGAGATCGCCTGCACCAACGGCGAGTCGTTCTACCGGGGCGCTTTGGCTCAGAAGATAGTTGCCGACGCGCAGCGTAATGGCAATCCGCTCTCTGAGTCTGATTTGGGGGAGCACCAGGCCGACTGGGTGGAGACCATCTCTACCCACTATCACCAGCACGAGTTACATGAGATCCCACCGAACGGCCAGGGTCTCGCTGCGCTCATGGCTCTCGGCATACTGCGGCACTTCGACTTGGCCTCGCTCGAACCCGAATCGGCCGACTCCCTGCACTTGCAGATTGAAGCCATGAAACTCGCATTTGCCGACTGCTACCGGTACGTGTCAGACCCGGCAACCATGGAGTTTCCTGCGCCCCACTTGCTCGACCCCGATTACCTGGCGAGCCGCGCCGAGCTCATCGACCTAGATCGGGCTGGCACGCCGGTACACGGTTTACCCAAGCCAGGCGGCACCGTATACCTAACAGCAGCCGACAGCGCGGGCATGATGGTGTCGTTTATCCAGTCCAACTATTACGGCTTTGGCTCCGGTGTGGTCGTTCCTGGCACGGGTATAGCCCTGCAGAACCGCGGCGCTGGCTTCGTGCTTACCCCTGGCCACCCGAATGTTGTGGCTGGCGGCAAGCGCCCTTTCCACACCATCATCCCGGCGTTTCTAACGCGTGGCGGCCAACCAGTAATGAGCTTTGGTGTTATGGGGGGGCCTATGCAACCGCAAGGCCACACGCAGATGGCAGTGAGGGTAATCGACTACGGGCAGAACCCTCAAGCCGCGGCCGACGCACCACGCTGGCAGGTCCTTGAGGGCACTAGGGTCGCGCTCGAACGCGGAGTTGCAGACGCCGTTCTGAACGACCTGACGGCGCGTGGCCACCAGATCACCCAATCGACAATCGGCGAGGACTTCGCGTTCGGTGGAGCGCAACTGATCTACCGCACCCGAAACGGCTACATTGCTGGCAGCGACCCTCGAAAGGAAGGATTGGCCTTGGGTTACTGAGGCGGGCCCTGGGACAAGTGGGGCGAGCCACTGTGGGAGGCTCGCCCTCAGTCATTTTTCTGAAGGAAGCTAACCGTGCGCTTGGTGCCCATGGCGCGCACGCTCCTGCGAAGGTAAGCATGGTGTCGCAGAGGCGCCTGAAATGCTGGGGGTATCATGCTTTACGCTGTTTGGGGCCTTGGCCCAAGCCGGGGTCGCTCGGCGAAGGAGGGTCGCTCTCAAGACTCGTACGGTCACCCAGGGCTTCAGTTCCCAGCACCCTACTCGGACAATAGGGCGCTACCTATTACCCCTTTGTGTCTATGCTCAAGGCCCGCCCAGCGGCTAACCCTGCCACAGCCATTAACGGCACTACTGTCATTAGGAGAAGGAGTGGCAGGGTCCAACTGCCGCTCGCCTCAAACAACCAACCCATCAACAGCGGGCCGGTAGCTGCCAGGGTATACCCCACGGACTGCGCCATGCCGGAAAGACTGGAGGCGTCGGCGGCGCTTTTCGTGCGCAACACCAGCAAGGTGAGCGCCAGCGAGAACGATGCGCCGCTCCCTAAGCCCGCTATGCCCGCCCATACGTAGGCCGTGGAGGTCGGCGCCAGCAGCAAGCCTGCCGTACCGACCAGCCACAGCGCCGCCGCGCCGGCCGCGAGCCCGCGCTGCTGGCGCACCTTCACCGCGATCATGGGGTAAGCAAGCGAACCGACGATGTTCAGCAATGTAAATGCGGAGAAGCCTATACCTGCTTCGATGGGGCTAAGCCCATAATCGTGGAGAATAGTCGGCAACCAAGCAGTCACGGAGAAGAACATCAGTGACTGGAGGCCTAGGTACGCCGAGACTTGCCATGCCAGTGGCTCTCGCCACAGTCCGCGACCCGTCGTTACCGCTTCGCCTATGCTTCCCGAGTTGGTCGTTAGCTGGCTCCGTACAGTTTCGAAGAGGATGAACCCCGCGGCTGGCAACACAATCCACAGTAGGAGCGCCGAACGCACGTTGGCGCCTAATAGTTGGTAGCTGGGAACCGTGAACAATGCCGCCAGGGTGGGACCGAGGGCAAGGGAAACGGAGAGAGTACTCATGAGCGGACCCACCGATCGCTTCCAGTGGCGCTTGATTGCCGCAGGCAATAGGACGTTGTTTACCGCGATGCCCAAGCTAAGGACCACCGTTCCAAGGAAGAGGCCTACCGAACCCCAAAGGGCCCGTAGCAGCATTCCCGCGATTATCGTGCCCATCATCAACGAGATGATGCGCTCAATACCAAAACGTCGCGCAAGCCACGGCGCGAAAAACGCCCCAGCCCCGAAACTGAGGACGGGTAGGCTCGTCAAGAGGCTCGCTGCAATGCTGCCAAGACGGTAATTCTCTTGGATATCCGACAGAATCGGAGACACGCTGATAATGGGCGTTCGCAACGCCAGCCCGACCACCAGAACGACCACACCACCGAAGATCGCACCGACATGAGTGCGAGGACGCCTACTCATAGAAGGCGAATGATATCCGAGGGGCGCCATGTCGTTCGCTTCTAACATCAGCGAGCGACTTACTTACTGGGTGGCGGCCTATTCGTAGGGCCCGAGGAAGCGCTCACCGTTGAAATGGATGAGGTGGCCGGGGTCCTCCGCGCACCAAGCATCCGTTTCCCACGCGATTGCATTTAGGTATTTACGCATGTCCGCACGCGAGGTGAAGCAGGAGATGAAGACGAGACCGGCGGTGCTACCCGCGAAGAGGGTCTTGAGCTCCCCGTGCCGTTTCGCGTCAACCGGCCATGGCTCGACGCGGCCTCCATGAGCACTAGCCAATTGCGATCGGCCAGGTAGACGACGAGGTCAGGCTTCTTGCCTCGCTCCGGGAGGACGATCCCGAGCTCTACCAGCTTCTTGGCGTCGTGGACCTCATCGGCCTTCTTGGCGGCGTCGCCGATATAGAGCACCTGGCCGTTGGGCGTGAAGCGCGGGCAGAACTCATCGACCATCTGCTTCAGCAGCTCGTTCTGGCCACCCGGACTCAGCTTCACGGTCGAGCCGTCGGGAAGCGTCACCGGGATCTTCGCCAGGTCCCTGGCCGACCGGTACTGCGCGAGCGGGCCCGGTAGCTCCGTGAGGTAGCCGGACACCTCCGCTCTCCTGCGGCTCGTGCCAATCGCTCGCAACACCTCAAGCGCCTGGGCGGTGAGCTGGTAGCGCCACTTGTGGGAGTTGATCGGGCGGGAGGGGTCGTCGGGGTTCTCCGCGACGAGGCCGGCTTCGATGAACTGGTGCAGGGTGAAGCGGCGGATGGTCTCCCGCATGTTGGCCGCGTATTCGACGCCGTACTGCGCATGGATCTAATCCATGATGGCCCGAGTCCCGAGCATCGGGTTCGCGATGGTGGCTCATGGCGTCCCGGGTCTTACTACTGCACCATTGCGCCTTGCGAATTTGACTTGGAAACCGTTGGGTTCTATAATGTCTCTAACCCACCTACGGCGTGCCGTAGGCCCAGGAGAGCCCGCAGTTCATGCTGCGGGCTCTCCTGCATCAGGAGTCATGGTGCGCACCTTCGTCTATGTCGATGGCTTCAACCTGTATTACCGTGCCCTTAAGGGCACAAAGCACAAATGGCTTGATCTCCTGAGGCTGTCTGAGCTGGCGTTGACCGCGGCGGCGCAGGTGGAGCGCATCAATTACTACACGGCCCGCGTGTCAGGTAAGCGAGATCCGGACATGCCGCGGCGACAACAGATCTACTTCTCGGCCCTGAAGACACTTCCTTGCGTGAAGATCCACCTGGGGAAGTTCTTGGTGCACGAGGTGATGATGAGGTTCGCGGACCCCTTAGAGTTCACGCCGCCGATGGTGACACCCCCAAGCCCGCTGCCGCGGTTCGGTAAGGTCATCAAGACGGAGGAGAAGGGCAGCGACGTCACGCTAGGTGCCCATCTGGTACGAGATGCCTTCCTGGGGGCGTTCGAGCAGGCGGCGATCGTCACCAACGATTCCGACCTGGCTGAGCCACTGCGTATCGTAATCGAGGAGGTCGGATTGCCGGTCATCCTCTTGGCGACAGATAGACGACCGGTTGCTAGCCTGGCGCGACTCGCCAGCGACGTGCGCCACATCGACTCGGTGCTGGCCAAGGCTCACTTCTCAAACCCTGTGGCGTCTAGCAAGGGAGACATCGCCAAGCCGGCGGGCTGGTGAACGGGGCGGGCAGTGGCGAGGGGCAAGGCTCAGCTCCGACCGGGGTCAGCCTTCACCAGATGAGTTCCGCCTCGGGGTTGATCAGCGGGTCGAAGAGCAGGTCCTCGACGCTCGCGAAGGTCACGGCGCCGTACTGCAGGAGCTTCCTGGGCCAGTCGAAGCCCGCGTTGGCGAGCTCTTCGGGGATGTAGAGCCCGCGTCCCAGGCGGATGGCTTCCCACGCCTGGCTCTGCGTGCCGCTTTTCTCGCCCGCCTCGACGATCACGGTGGCATGAGACACGAGCGCCATGGTGCGGTTGCGGATCACGAAGTTGCTGCGGTGAACGGCGCTGCCCGGCGCGAACTGGCTCAACACCAGGTGCTCGCTCATGAGGCGTTCCTGGAGGCCGCGGTGCTCAGCCGGGCAGTAATGATCCAGAGGGGTGCCGAGCACGGCGATGGTGTTCCCGCCGGACTCCAGGGCGCCCTCATGGGCGGCGCGGTCGATGCCCTTGGCCAAGCCGCTCACCACGACGCCGTTCACGCTCACGACGTGCTCGGTCAGCTTGGCGGCAAGCTCCAGCCCCGCGGCGGAGGCGTTGCGAGAGCCGACGATGGCGACGCGCGGGGTCTTGCGCGCCAGGATGAGGCGGCCCGCGTAGCAGAGCTCCTGCGGGAGCTTGGCCTGCTCGAACTCGTTGAGCGGTCCGAGCAACTCCTGGGTGGTGACAGTGCGGAACACGGGGCCTCCGCCTCAATCCTAGCCGTTCTCATTTAGTCTGTATAGGACGGTGATGACCACGGTGAGCGCGTGTAGGCCGCAGAAATGTGCGTTGCGAGAAGAGGGAGTTTGAAGTAGATGTGGTCAGCAACTGGGTGTACCTACCGCTTGTGACGCCTCATGAATACCCGGAGGTATTTTCCGTTCTTTGTCTCCTCCTTGTAATCGCTTACTAGGTTCATTTCTTTCAGTCTGTCAAGAAGCCGTCTTACGTCATCGTCTGCTTCGAGTCTTGGCTTCTTCCCATCCGCCGCGGCCAGTTTCCTGTATTCACCATGCAGTTGGCTTAGCACGCTCAAGATTCCCTCATCGGTCCGGCTCTCTATGTCCTTGCCAAGTAGCTTCGCTATTCGTGTTGGTGGCGCACCCTTAGCCGCTAGGGTGGATAGATTGCCGTCAGGGACGGGATGGTTCTCCGCGATTGCGTAGTCCGCCAACACGGTCGCGAGACTCTTTGTAAGTACCCCCCTTCCCTGAAGACTATTCACCTCAGTCAGAACAGCTGCCTTTGCCGCCCTACGAATAGTATTGCTTTGGACGATGCCTACGAACTCATCACTTTGGAAATCGACGTGTGTTACGAAATCAGACAATTGCACTGACCCCGCCAGAGCCAGCTCCTTTTGGTCCCAAGGAAGGAAGCTAAAGTGCATGAAGGTCTCGGCCGTATCGCCGATGCGTCGCGCGCTGATTAGCTCGGCGAGGAGCTGTCCATCATTGACTTGCAGTTTCGCGAGGGGCAGGGGATCACTTAGGTCGAGTTGCGAGAGAAGCCTCAGCTTGACAGGGCTAGGAACCTGTTCTTGATTGACTAGCCACACGGCTAGTTCGGTCTTGTCATCGTCGCTTACCTCATTCACAGACAGAAGTGCGCTGGTTGTAGCTAGGCTTCGGGCTAGTGTGCTGTAGGAACCGTTGTGGTCTTCGCGCTTCAGGTACGTGACCAGGTTGAGTGCGGTGGGAGAGAAACGCTTCGTGCGTGCAAGGTTTGGCCAGCTTCTTTCCGGAGCGTCAGTAAAGTGTTCGACGGTGGCGTCAGGGTGGGCGAGCATGAGTAGCCTGTCGAGCGAATCGTTTTCTAACTCCGCCGCAAACGGTAGTATTTCTGGTAGGCGCTCTGGATTGTCGACACTGAACACCTCTACCTCGGCCGATTCCAACGCGCCGAGATAGGTCTCGGCATTCTCGAGCAGGTACACTACTAGTGAATCGTGGCCGCCTGATAGCGTGTCAATCCCGACCTGCTCTTCGATTGGCGTTATCACCAACAGGTTCTGAAGGTTGATCTCGAACGCGTTCGCTTCCACCACTGATTCTCTAGTGCCCTCATACATTTGTTCAACAGACGCAAGCTTGATGGAGTTCTGACTCAACAGCTGTGCGAAGGCGATGCTTCGCTCCGCGGATAGGTCCTCCAGAATCACAGGCAAGCTATCGATATTCCCAGCAATAAGTTCAACCGTGGCGTCGCTGGCTGCGTAATCCGCCTTACTGGTCAGGTGGGCAAGCGCTGTACTCAGCAGTTGGAGCTTTGCTTCTGGTTCAAGCTGTTCATTCTCGGCTATCACAACTAGGATCTTGTCGAAGATGGGGGAGAGGCGCTCTACGAGCTTTGTTGCCGCCTTGCTGCGAGCAAGGAAGGTGGTCACGAAAACGTTGTCCATATCTAGCGTGCTCGCGACAATTCTTTGGACGGTTGAATCGAGCCGGTCATCGTCGATGAGGTGCTCGAAGACAGAGATATTCAGCGCGCTCCGAGTTCTTAGGAAATCGTATCCAGGCTGCTTAAGAATCGCCTCCACGTCTTCTTCAGACAACTTGAAATCGGGCGCCGTTTCGTGTTGGTCCATCACTTGGAGCATGAAGCTGCGCGCATCTGCGCTAAGCAAGTCACCGTGATAGACGCTCGCGTAAAGCGCGAAGTTGTTGTCGATATATCCAGCCCTAAGAAGCTCGAGCGCCAGCCCGTCTCCCAGGGTTTCGTGGACGCAAGTTGGAAGGTCGGGCACCTCTTCGGACACCTTCGAATCCCAAAGCGAGCGGTCCGTTACGCGTTGCGTGAAAGTCGACGCGACATTCCTTGCTCGCAGCCTGCCTAGTGCCTGCACGCGATCATCAACCTCTTTCTGAGCGTGGCTTTGCCAAGCTGATATTGATGACGCCTTATCAATGAACCGCTCGATTTCACCGCGAGACAGTTCCACCCGAGTCCGATTGGCGTGGTGGGGCCTCAGCGACCCTGGCTCGGTGGCGTATGCAGCCCAGAACGCCTCGGTCTTGAGCTCTTCCCACTGAAAAATCCTGCCGCCAGGCTCGAGCTGTACTGGTCCTTCTGCGGAGTAACCGGTAGCCCTCGAGCCGATTTGCAGGAGCGCGTGAAGTCGCTCTCCCATTGTTTCGCTGCGCCCCTTGACTTTGCTTGCTGCGGTGGCCTCCGTGCGCAACTGCGCGATCCTTTCGTCGATAGCTTTGAGCCGGTCGCTCATGACCTCTCGGGCCTTCTGCGCGACCTGGTCAAGCTTGCTCTCGCCGCTTCGGATCTTCTCGTAGTCCGCCAAATGGGCGTGCTTATAGAGGACCATGGCGAGCTGATTATCCGGATGCAAGCCACGGACGTCGGTTTTCCCTAATAGCTCTTTGGCATAGACTTGGTACTCGTTCGCGATGCTGCGAACCACTCGCATGTCGGTGAAATAGCGGCCTGCAAGCGCAATCAAGTCTGTTGACGGCCTGGCATCGTCCTCGATGTGTTTCTCGTTCAACTCTCGAAGAAGGAGGCTGGCGGACACCTCGGGCGAGATGAATGGCACTATGGGGATGATTAGGTCAAAGAATTTTGAGCGATCGGATGCGGGCGAGCTCACTCCATACTTGTGGCGGGCCGAATCAAGTCTCGTCGCCATAGGGGCGGGGGAATCGACACTTGGCTCGGGGCTCTCTGAAACATCGGGTGCACCGGACGTGTGGCAGGGGACCGGTATCGCGGGCTCAAAGAGACTGTCGCGCACAGCGTATACGAAGACAACATCCTGCTTTATCACCTGTGAGGCATTGAGAATGGCGTTCAGATCGCGCAACGCACGGAAGATGTTCGCGTCGTTGAACCGGTCGAGATCCTCAAAGAAGACGTAGCGAGTTCTCGTCTGCTTGAAGAAATAGATCATCTCGTCGAGGTATTGGTCGAAGTAACTCCCAGCGTTGCCGCTGATCTTAATGCTTGCCGCGCCGATAGAGACCTCAAGCACCGCATGCCGATGCATCACATACTGGACAACGAAAAGGGTGGCAAAACTGACGAAAGAGCTCAGCATTACTCCGAACCATAGGGGTATGGAGCGGTTCTCGAAGTATTGACTTATCCAGGGTGGGCCGAAGATGAGACATAAGATCACACATAGGATGACCGTGACCACCGACGCAACTATCAGAGCGCGTCCCCAGCGAAACTCCGCAATACGTTTGAACCGAGAGAGGGTCAGTCTGTTTGGGTTCTGGGAGTAGAGGAGGCGCTTTACTACTTCCTTCTGCAGCACTGCAGATAGGGAAGACTCGCCGCTCGCCTCGGTGACCTTTTCGGGAGGCTCATTGAGATTCGAGAGCGAGACTTCTATTAGTGGGCTTCGGGCTCGACACCCTGCCGCGCTTAGTAGGCTCTTCTTTACCCCTTGGAGGATGCTGCTCTTACCGGTTCCGTAGGCGCCGGCCAAAGCGATGTTGTGGACGGGCGGGTCGTTGGTAATCGCATTACACAAGTGAGCGACGTAGCTCGCATGATGCTCCTCATCGTAAATGGGAGTCAGTGGAGATAGCCCATCGCCTAACGCTGCTGAAGCGCCCATTAATTCACCCCTGATGTCAAGTACGGCGATTCCGATCGGACCGCCCAGTCTCGCAGTCCACCGCAATCCTCAGTGTTGAGGTACCTATTGTAAGGCCCGTCACGCCTGGCTATGAGGCCGCCTTGTCGAAACTGAAGTGCTCTGGCGCGGGCACAGAACGGCGTCCGCCATTCCTATCCTCAATCTCCTTGAATTCAGCAGGCGTCATTTCATGGGAACACTCTCCCCTAACTACAACAGAACATAAGGTGTATTATCTTTGGCAAGATGATGTGTGTTCCTGACGCGCTTAACTACTACAAGAGAGGTCATCGCGCCTGCCGCAAGGGGCGTTATCTTGCTTGGGTCGGCTCTAGGTCGGAGGTTGCTCGCTGATGGCGAATACGGGACTCGCCAGGTGGTCTCCGGAGGCGGAGCTCACCCGGGTTGATCAGTTGATCGGTTCGAGTGAGGCGGAGCGTAAGCGTTTCGCGGCCAGGGCGGTGGGTGAGCGGGATCTCGAGGGTTTGTGGTTGTTGACGCGTGCTTACCTTGAGGCGCAGCAGCGCTCCGCGAACACGATCAGTTCGTACCGCAAGGGCGTGATGGTGCTGCTGGCGGCTTGGGAGGGTGTGGACCTTTTGCGGCCGGCACGGGCGGATGCGGAGGCGTTCGTGCGGCGCCTGAGCAACCCGAGGCGCGAAGCGGACCCGCATGACCTGCAGGCGGTCGCGCAGCGGCGGTTGGGGAAGAGGCCGGTGAAGGCGCTCTCCTCCGCCTCGGTGCGGCAGCGCGTGGCGGCCGCCCGGGCGTTCTACGAGGCGCTCAGGTGGGTGGACCTGACAGCGGCCGACCCGTTTGCGGAAGTCGCATTACCGAAGCTCACGGAGAAGCCGGTGGAGCGCGCGAAGGCGAAGGCGTACACGCTCGAGGAGCTGGAGTGGATGGCGATGGTGTGCCGCGACTGGGACGACCGCCTCATCCTCCTACTAGGCGCACACGCCGGCCTACGAGTCAGCGAGATGCTGGCGCTCACCTGGGACGATCTGGACCTGCGTAACGGCCGCCTGACGGTGCGGCTGGGTAAGGGTGCCAAGACCGCCGGAGTCACCATGAGTGATG
>CALCHY010000222.1 GCA_937907415.1 uncultured Trueperaceae bacterium | reverse complement strand
CGCGAATCTTGTCGGCCTTGGTCATCTCTTGTGACAACAGTGTAGTCCAGATTCCATTGTCTTAACCTAGGGGCATGCACCGAGCCGCGCCGGGTGCGCTCTCTCCCAACTTGCGTGGAGCATTACAGAGGTTCAATGCCTGCGACAGGCGGCCTCAAGGAGCATGTACCGTCGCCCTAGCAGCGGTATGCCCGGCACGGAGCTCCTCCACATGGAACTCAACGGCCGCGAAGAAGTGAACCTTGCTGTCTACGTCTAGGAGAAGGCTCAAGTCAAGCTCCGGCTTCTGCCGTCGCCTATTCGCAGGGATGGTGAAGCCCTTGATTCTCTCGTACCGCGCAATCAGGTTGTCACGAGCCCCCTCATCGCTGAAGGGCTCAACCTCATCTAGAGCGTTGAGGGCGACACTGTGCCTACCGCGCATCGACATTCCTGCGATGCGCACAACTCCGCTATCAACAGGCAGCTCCAAGGCCGAAGCGAACTATGAGCCTGCACTGGTTCAGGCTAGTTGAGACTTAGAGGTTCCTCGTGGCAGTGTACTCGTTGGGGGTGAGGTAGTTGAGGGCTTGGTGGGGGCGTTCGTGGTTGTAGTGGTGGACGTAGTCGCGTAGCGCGCTGCGGCGTGCTTCTAGGTCGTAGGTTGGTGTTTCGAAGGCGTAATGCTCGTCTCTGAAGGTGCGCTGTAACCGCTCCACCATGGCGCTAGCTTTGGGGGTGCGCGGTGGGATGGTGAACAGGCGGATGGGTATTCCGGCCTATCCGGCCGTCTGGTCCGCGTGATTCCGGCCGCTCGTTCCGGAGTTATCCGGCCACCCTTTCCGGGTGAAAGCGGCCACCCACCCCGTGGGGGTTGGCGGGTGGTTCAACCTTCGCTGATGGGTTCCTCGCTTGTCAATGAGCTCTTGGTTTTGCGCATGCTGTCGCCCCTCAGGTCCAGGTGATGGGCGTTGTGGATGAAGCGGTCCAGAATCGCGTCCGCCAGGGTCGGGTCGGCCAGGTAATCGTGCCAGCCGCTAACGGGCAATTGGCTGGTGATCAGTGTGCTGCGGGTGGCGTAACGGTCGTCCAGGAGTTCCAGCAGGTCGCGCCTATTGGCGTCCGTCATGGGCGTCACGCCCCAATCGTCGAGTATCAACAGGTCGATGCGTTGCAAGCCGGCGAGCAGGGTCCGGTAGCGCCCGTCACCTTTGGCGATCTCCAGGTCGTGCAGTAAGCGCGGCAGGCGCTGGTAAAACGCCTTGTGCCCTTCCAGGCATGCTTTGTGCGCCAGCGCGCAGGCTAGGTAAGTCTTGCCCACGCCGGTGGGGCCGGTGATCACCAGGTTCTGGTGCCTAGCGATCCAACTGCAACCGGCGAGTTCCAGCAGCACGCCCTTGTCGAGGTTGCGCCGGGCGGCGTGGTCGATGTCTTCGATGCTGGCGTTCACGCGCAGCTTGGCTTGCGTCAGGCGCGCCTTGAGGCGCCGGTCGGCGCGGCTGGTGGCCTCCCGGTCGAGTAGTAGCCCCAGGCGCTCCTCGAAGCTCAACGAACCTATGTCCTTGGTCTTGAGTTGGTCCTCGAGTCCGGCCGCCATGCCGCGCAGTTGCAGGCTCCTCAATCGCTCCAGCGTCGGGTGGCTCAGCATGCGCGGCTCGCCTCAGTTTCGTCGCCGCCTCTGGGGCTGGCGTAGTAACCGGCGCCGCGCACGTTCACGTGCGCCGTCTTGGGCGTCGCCATGGGCTCTGCAGCGGGCAGCGGCTGCTGATCCAGGTTGTTCTTCAGGATCGCGTCGATGCTCTTGAACGAGTACGAGCCGAGCTTCACCGCCCGCTTGCAGGCGGCCTCGAGGCGCTCGTCGCCGTGCTTGCTCCCGAGCCGCAGCACCCCCAGGCAGGTCCTGAACGCCTGCTGCTCGTGCGCGCGCCGCTCGATCACGCCCGCCATGAACTCGCCGGCGGCCGGCCCGATCTTCTCCGCCCACGCCAACAGCTTCTCTTTCGTCATGCCGGCTTGCGCCTGATGCGCTGGTGGCATGTGCTCCTTCACGGTCGTGTGCCCGCCCTTCCGGTTCGATCTGGCGTGGCTCGCCACCCGCTTGTTCTGGTGGAACACCTCGATGGTGGCGGCCGTCACGCGCGCGTCGAGCTGCACTTTCGCCAACTGGTGCGGCACCGAGTAATGATGCTTCTCGAAGCTCACGTGATAATCCATGTGCGGCCGCACCTTCACCCAGCGCGCGAACACGTAACGCTCCGCCGGCAACGGCCTCAAGGCGGGCTTATCGAGCTCCTCGAACAGGCTCTTGCGGGAACTGGGGCGCTTCTGGAACGCCCGGCCGTTGAACTCCACCAGCAACTCGTGAATGGCGTCGTTCAGCTCGGTAAGGCTGAAGAAGGTGCGGTTCCGCAGCCGCGCTAAGATCCAGCGTTCCGCCACCTGCACCGCGCTCTCCACCACCGCCTTGTCCTTCGGCTTGAAGCGGCGCGCCGGGATCACCGCCAGCCCGTAATGCCGCGCGAACTCCAGGTAAGTCGGGTTCACATCCGGCTCATACAAGTGCGGGCTCGTAACCCCAGCCTTCAGGTTGTCAGGCACGATCACCTGCGGGCACCCCCCGAAGTAAGCCAGCATCCGCGCCTGCGAACCCAACCAGTCCGCCAGGCCCTGCGACCAGGTCGCCTCCACGAACGCGTAATGACTAGCGCCCAGAGCCGCCACGAACACCTGCGCGTCACGAACCTCGCCCGTCTCGGCGTCCACCACCGGCAGCGTGGCGCCGGCGTAATCCACGAACACCTTCTCACCTGCCAGGTGAACCTGCCGCATCGACAGCCCCTGCAAGCCGCGCCACTCCTGGAACAACTCGCAGAAACGCGTGTAGCTGTACCCCTCGGGGTGCTGCGCGCGGTACTCCTGCCACAGCAGCATCCGCGTCACGCCCTTACGTCTGAGCTCCACATCCAGCGCATGCCAATCCGGCAACGGCCGCTCAGAAGGCGCCAGCACCGGCGGCGGCGGGAACAGCAACGCCTCCAATCCCGCGTCATCCACATCCGGCAGCGGCCACCCTAAGCCCGCCTCCAATGCCCGGCGCTCGTACTCACCCACTGTGCTGCGCGCCAAGCCGCAGCTCCGCGCCGCCTCACGCACACTCCGCCGCTGATCCCACAAGAGACGCAGGACCTCACGAATCTTCCGCATCGACAACCTCTTCCTCGGCATCCGGCAGCCTAAACGAGGCGCCAGACACCAGCTCGATTCCCAACCACCCCACCCGGGGAGGCGGCCGGAATCGCTCGGAATCAGTGGCCGGTTACGCTCGGAACAGGTGGCCGG
>CALCHY010000221.1 GCA_937907415.1 uncultured Trueperaceae bacterium | reverse complement strand
GTATCCCAAGCGCTACGACCACCATGCACGCGGGCCTACACTTCGGTCATGAGACAGAACGGTGAACACGACACGAAGCTAGAAACGCCTGCAGAACTCCGCGGGCGCTTGAGCCCGCTGGAGTGGCGCGTAACGCAGGAAGCTGGCACGGAGGCGCCGTTCACGGGTGAGTTCTGGGATCACTTCGCACCAGGCGATTACCGCTGCGTGGTCTGCGGCACCGAACTCTTCGACGCGCCGGACAAGTTTCACTCGAACTGCGGCTGGCCGAGCTTCTCAGAGGTGGCGGCGCAGGGTCACGTCACGACTCATGAGGACCTCTCGCACGGCATGCAGCGCACCGAAGTGCGGTGCGCAACGTGCGGAGCGCACCTAGGGCACGTCTTCCCCGACGGGCCGGGGCCGAAAGGGCTGCGCTACTGCATCAACTCGGCCGCGTTGAACTTCGTTCCAGCGCCCGACGAAGGGGAGGCGCCTGGGAGCTGACCTCTGCCTGACAACGACGTCCTACGTTTGACCCGTGGCCACTTTGGAGCCTCACGGTCGTATAGTGCAGGTACCGGGCTTTTCAAGGCCATGCGGAGGCTTAGCCTTCGACAATGTAGGAGGTCGACGTGAAACGCGTTATTTTCGCCATAGCTACCCTCGCCTCGCTCTCGTTCGTACTCGCCCAAACCCAAATAGAGTTCTGGTATGCATTCTCGGACGCCAACCGCTCTGGTTGGATCCAAGACCGCATGACCGAGTTCAACGCTCAACTCGCCGAGGACGGTCGGCCGTACGTGATGGTCGGCGAGCGCAAGGGCAGCTACCCTGAAACGCAGCAGGCGGCCGTTCTTGCGGCTCGCCAGGGTAACCCTCCCCACCTCGTGCAGCTTTACGAGGTAGGCAGCCAGATCGCCGTCGACTCCGGCATCTTCATCCCCGTCGGCGAACTTGGCGAGTTCGACACCTCTGATTACATCGCCCCGGTACTGAACTACTACACCATCGACGGGCAAGTGAACTCCATCCCCTTCAACTCCTCCAGCCCCATCACCTACGCCAACAAGACCCTGATGGACGCAGCTGGCGTGACGACGGTGCCACTCACCTACTCCGAGATGCTGGCCGCCTGCGACGCAGCGGCAGCGGCCGGGGTCCTCACCTCCGACGTCAAGTGCTTCGGGGTAAGCCTCAACGGTTGGTTCGTCGAGCAGTGGGTCGCTGAGCAGGGCGCAACGCTCGTGAACAATGACAACGGGCGCGCCGGGCGCGCCACCGAAGTCCTACTCACGTCCGAGGCCGTGACCAACGTCTTCAACTGGTGGAAGGCCATGAACGACAAGGGCTACTACACCTACACGGGCAAGCTCGAGGACTGGGACGGCTCGGACGCCATCTTCACCAACGGCAAGGTCATGTTCCACATCACCTCGACCGCTGACCTCGTCAACATCACCAACGCCGTCGGCGACAAGTTCGAGCTCGTTACAGGCATGCTGCCAATCCAGGACGGCGTAACCCGCAACGGCGTCGTGATCGGGGGCGCCAGCGTGTGGATCGTCCGCGACCACCCGATGGAAGAGCTCCTCGTTGCCCGCGACTTCGTCCTGTACATGACGAACGCAGAGAACATGGTGTCGTGGCACAAGGCAACCGGCTACTACCCGGTGCGCATCAGCAGCGTGCAACTCCTGCGTGACGAGGGCTGGTTCACCGAGTTCCCGAACGCCAGCACGGCCTTCGACCAACTCCTTGACACCATCCCCAACTCGGCTACTGCAGGCGCGCTCATGGGCACCTTCCAGGCCACCCGCACCATCGTCGAGCAGGCCGTTCAGAAGGTCCTCGCTGGCGCCACCGTTGAGTCCGCATTGGAAGAAGCCAAGCGCCTAGCCGACGCGGCCCTCGCCGAGTACAACGCCAACTTCTAAACCGCACGTCATCACCGTCTGATTCATTGGGGTCGCCGCACGCAACACGCGGCGACCCCAGCCGCTAGCCGCGCCGACGAGAACCACCTAGCCGCGGCGCTAGTGAGTCGCTAAGGGGAGCGCATGAGAGGTAGCCCAGTCTTCAGAAGCCGCTCGCTGCCGTGGCTGCTGCTACTGCCGACCATCCTCATCCTCTTACTCTTCCTCTACTTCCCCGTGATCCAGTCGTTCGTACTGAGCCTTTACCGCAGCAACTTGTTCCTCGGCACACAGAAGTACATCGGCATCGAGAACTTCCGCAACATCTTCACGGGCGTGCTGGCGCCCGGCTTTCGCCAGGTCCTGCTGCAGACGGTCCTCTTCAGCGGCGTGGTGGTGCTCGTCGGCCTCAGCGTCAGCTTGGCACTAGCCGTTCTCGCGAACCAGCCCGTACGCGGCTCGCGCATCTATCGCCTCTTGCTCATCTGGCCGTTCGCGCTCTCCCCTGCGGTGGCCGGCACTATCTTCCTGTTCATGTTCAACCCTGAGGTTGGGGTCATCAACCAACTGCTCAACGCCTCGTTCGGCATCAAGCCGCGCTGGCTCGACACGCCGCAACTAGCGTTCGCGGTAGTCAGCATGGCGGCCATCTGGAAGAACCTCGGTTACAACATCGTCTTCTACCTTGCGGCCCTGCAGAACGTGCCAGCCGAACTCGGCGAGGCGGCGCAGATCGACGGCGCGACGGCCGTTCAGCGCTTCTTCGCCGTCACCCTGCCTCTCCTCTCGCCCATGACGTTCTTCCTCGTCTTCACCAACTTGGTTTACGCCTTCTTCGACACCTTCGGCCTCATCGACATCCTCACGGCCGGCGGCCCTGTCGGTTCGCCGCCTTTCGACCAGGCCGGCGTGACGAGCACGCTCATCTACAAGATCTATCAGGACGGCTTCGGCGGCGCGGCCAACCTAGGCTTCGCAGCGGCAGAAAGCGTGGTCTTGCTGGCATTGGTGGCGTTGGTGACGGTAATGCAGTTCCGTTTCGGCAGCAGGCGCGTGTACTACGGGGGTGCTTGAGTGCCGAAGCGCTGGCTGACTCACCTGCTCCTCGCTTTGGCCTGCCTGTTCGTCATGGCGCCCGTGTTGTTCGCCGCGATCAAGGCTACGCAGTCGAACGCGGCCGTCCTCACCCCCAGCCTGCTGCCAGGGCGAGAGTTGCTCACGAACGTCGAGGCCGTGTGGGTGAAGGCGCAGTTGGGCATGTTCATCCGCAACTCGCTGTTCATCGCCTTCGTCGTCACCCTAGGCAAGACGGTCACGGCGCTGCTGGCGGGCCTAGCCCTCGTCTACTTCAATTTCCGCGGTAAATCCGTAGTTTTCATCCTCATATTGCTTACCCTCATGCTGCCTACCGAAGTGCTGATCGTGCCGCTCTTCGACCTCATCGCCCAACGGCCGCCCGCATCGTGGGCTGCCTTCTGGGCGTGGTTCCAGAACCCGGCAACGGTCCTCCTCAAGCCGCTACCTCACGGGTTCGGTTGGTCGAACAGCTTCCTCGCCCTCACCATCCCGTTCCTTGCGTCGGCCACAGGCATCTTCCTGTTCCGTCAGCACTTCATGTCGATTCCGAGGGAACTCGCGGACGCGGCCAGGATGGACGGCGCCGGGCCGCTGCGCTTCCTGACGCGGATACTCGTGCCGATGAGCGCCAACACCATCGGGGCGTTGGCGGTCATCCAGTTCGTGTACGTGTGGGACCAGTACCTGTGGCCGAGGGTCATCATCCGCCGCGAAGAGCTGCAGGTCGTGCAGGTCGGCCTGAACCTGATCATAGGTACCGGCGAGGGGGTCCAGTGGGGTTACGTGATGGCGGGAGCCCTCCTGACCATCCTGCCGCCGCTGCTGGTGTTCATGCTCCTGCAGGAGCAGTTCATGCGCGGCTTCGCCCTCTCGCAGAGCAAGTGACGCTCAGTAACCCAAAGCCGGGTTGCGCATGAGGCCGGCCAACGGCTCGCCCGCGAGGCGGGAGCGTAGGTTGGCTGCGAACTCGTCGAACACGCGGCCCCTGATCTCTGGCGTGCGGTACGAGGTGTGGGGGCTGATGAACAAGTTCTCTGCGCTCCACAGTGGGCTGTCTGCCGGGAGGGGCTCGACGGCGTAGGCGTCTAGGCAGGCGCCAGCCAAGTGGCCTGACGCGAGCGCGGCGAGCAGGGCCGCTTCCACGACCAGCGCTCCGCGCGCCACGTTGACGAGGTACGCTCCCCGCTTCATGAGGCCGAAGCGCCGCTCGTCGAGCAGGCCGTGCGTCTCACTCGTGCCCGGCGCCGTCAGCACCACGTGATCGGCGGTCGGCAGGAGGTCGTCGAGCGCGTTGGCCGTGTGCAGCTCGTCGAAGGCCATGTTGGTGCCACCGCTGCGGTTGACGCCGACTACGCGCATGCCGAACGCCCGGCAGAGACCGGCAACGCGCGTGCCGATGCTGCCAGCGCCGACCACCAGGACCTCCTTGCCGCGCAGTTCCTGGTGGAGGGGCAGCGTCCACTCGCGGCGCGCCTGGGCGGCGGCCAACGCGGGCAGGTTCTTGGCGTGCTGCAGCATGGCGGCGAGGACGAACTCGGCCATCGGGATGCTCATGACGTCGAGCGAGCGCGTGACGACGATGCCCTGCTCCTCGACTTCTGGGACCATCACCCAATCGAAGCCGGCCGAGCCGGTGTGCAGCCACTTTAGTTGCGGGGCACTGCGCAAGAGGGCGCTTAGTTCTGGCTTCTTGAGCCCAGCGAAGAGCATCGCGTTAGCCCGGCCGACGACCTCCGGCCACGGCGCGGCGGCTGGCAACTGCGTGAAGTTCACGTCCGGGAAGTCGGCGATGAGGCGCTCGACGTGCCGCTTCTCGTACAAGTGGCTGATGAGCACCTCGAAGGGAGGCTGGTTGGTGTGGGGCACTGGTCTCCTTAATCCCCTCCGGCGCGGCGCCGAGGGTCCAGGGTGTCGCGAATGACGTCGCCTACTGCGTTGAAGGCGAGAACGGTGAGCAGGATCATCAGCCCCGGGTAAACGGCGAGTTGCGGCGCCGACCACATGTAGAACTGACTGGCGGTGAGCATGTTGCCCCACGACGCGGTGGGCGGCAGGATACCGAGGCCGAGGAAGCTCAACCCCGCCTCGACGAGCATGACGTTGCCGACGCCGATGGAGGTTGCAACGATGAGAGACGGCATGGCCTGGGGCAGCAGGTGACGGAACATGATGCGTAAGTGCCCCGCCCCCAACCCCTTGACGGCGGTAGCGTACTCGAGCTCCTTGACGCGGAGGATCTCACCCCTGATCAGACGCGCTGGGCCCATCCAGCGCGTGAACGACAAGGCGAGCACGAGCACGGTGATGCTCGACCCGAACAGCGCAACGACGGCGAGGAGCAAGAAGAAGACCGGGATGGAGAGAACGCCGTCCGTGACGCGCATGATGACGCGGTCGACAGAGCCGCCCGCGTAACCAGCTACCACCCCTAGGGTGCCGCCGATCAGCATGGTGAGGAGCGCGGCAACGAGCCCAACCAGGATGGACACGCGGCCGCCGTCGATGAGGCGCGCGAGGACGTCGCGCCCGTTCTCGTCCGTCCCGAGCAGGTGGGCCGCGCTCGGACCGGCGAAAGTGTTGGAGATGTCGATACGAGTAGGGGACGGCAGGGGCAGGATCGGCTCGAAGACGAGCACCCCACAGAGGAGCACCAACCAGATCCCGCCGAAGAGGGCGAGCTTGTTGCGCCCGAGGCTTGCGAAGAAGACCTGCCATACGGTGCGGCGCTTGCGGGTGACGGCAGTGGTCATCAGTCGTACCTGATCCGGGGGTCGACGATGCCGTAGAGCACGTCGATGACGAGGTTACTCACGATCACACCGGCCGACACGAACAGCGTCGTTCCCAATATCACGGTGGCGTCGCGGCTCACGGCGGAGTTGACGGCCATCGAGCCGATGCCCGGCCAACTGAAGAGCGACTCGACGATCGCGGAACCGCCGACTAGGCGCGGCAGCATGAGCCCGAGGATCGTGAGCACCGGGATGAAGGCGTTCTTGAACACGTGCTTGAGGTGCACGCGGGGCTCGGCTAGGCCTTTGCTGCGCGCCGTCCTCACGAAGTCGAGGTTCATGACCTCGAGCCAACTCGAGCG
>CALCHY010000220.1 GCA_937907415.1 uncultured Trueperaceae bacterium | reverse complement strand
TCGCCAGCGGTCGCTGAGGCAGCGGTCGCTGAGGCAGCGGTCGCTGAGGCAGCGGTCGCGGCGGCAGCGGCCTCTACGGCATTGGTCGCTGAGACAGCGAGCGGTGCGGCAGTGGCAGAGCCACCGGAGGCTCAGTACGCCGCCGGCGCGCTAGCTCAGGGCGCTGAGGTCGTCACCCCCCGCCTCGCACCTGTCACGGTTCTGCCGTACGCTCCGGCCGCCGGCGTCGGGCGCCTACCTGGCCGAAATCTCGCCCAGCTTGCTGAGGCCGGGGCAACGCCCGCGAAGGCGAAGCGCTCCGGCAAAGGTGCCCCTGCGCCAGCCAAGGTCATCGCTCGCCTGAGCGAGGAGGCGTTGAGCAAGGCGCTCCAGCTCTTCGGCGACATCGAGACGGTCCGGCAAGTGATCGTGGTCAGGCGCCAGGAAGTTGTCCTGGAGCGCGGCCACGGTATCGAAGCAGCGCGGCTCCCGGGTCTGGTACTTTCATCTCGTCACTTGTTGGCGCGCTCGGGAGACCTGCGCGCCTTTTCGGTCGAGCGCGCCGGTGGCGTTCTCTTCCTCTTCCCTTTCGGTGAGGACAGCGTAGTCGTCGTCACCAACGCCAACGTAAACATCGGTGCCGTACTGAACGCGCGCGCCGCTCTCGAGGAGGCTGCATGATACGGCGTCAACTGATTCTCGCTACTGGTGTCTTGGTGGTGCTCACCTGCCTGAGCGGGGCCTTCGCGCAAGGCGATTCCGTGCTCCAACGTTACGACCTCGCCATCGAGAACCTCCAGGTGGCGTCGGCAAGCGTGCCGCAAGACGGCGCGCAGGCACGTGACGAACTCGAGCGCGCCCTCAACGCGCTTCTGACCCTCTCGCGCGACGCCACGAGCACCAGCCTCGTGCAGGCGATGGAGCGCACCTTCGAGCGCACGCGCGTCGCCGTCGACAACCAAAGCAAGACGGACATCGCGGTTCAGACGGCAGTACTAGCCGGTGGTTTCAGCCGCCTCGTCATGGATTCCGCTTACCTGGCCGCCAGCAACGGCGACCTCGACACGGCACGCGGGCGCCTCCAGCACCTCGCCCAACGGTTGAGCTTCGCGCAAGGCGACCAGGCCGCGCTGGCGGCGGCTACGACGGCCGCTGGGTTACGACTGGCGTTCGAGGCCGGCGCAGCGGGAGCCATCTCCACCGAGTTGACCACCGCAGACGGCCTGGTGGCAACGGAGCCCGACGCCGCGTACGTGAGGCTCGCCAAGGCGTACGGCGAGTCCTTGCTCGTTCAGGACTCCCCACGCGTTGACGCATCCCTCAACCGCAACCTCGTCGGCGCCGCGCAGGCGCTCGTCGCCAACGACGCCGCCGCCTTGGCAACCGCAGCGGAGGCTGCTCAAGCGAGCCTAAGCAGCCTGGCGAGCGCAGCGCGAAGCGGCTCGGAAGGCACGCCTGCCTCCGAGGGTCCGCTCTCCTCTCCCGCCCCGGAGGAACTGCCATCCCTAGCTGAAACACCGAGCAGCGACACGCCTGAAGCCGGTGCGGCTCCTGCCGCTACGCGCGACGAGCATGCCGCCACGAGCGCGGCCGAGCCACAAGGCACCGCGCCGGAGAGTGCCGCCACCAGCGCCGCCGCTACAGACGCCGCGGTAGCGGCCGCGACGGCTCCGGGCGAGTCCGCTGCCGCCGTCGACGAGAGCACCCTGGAAGCCGCCGTCGCGGCCCGCGTGCTGGCACTAACCGAAGAGGCGAAGCAGGCCAAGCTCGACGGCCTGACCCGGGAGCTCACCGCTGCCGGGCTTCCGCCTCAGTTCGCTGGCGCCACGGCTACCCGCCTCGCCGCCCGCGGATACGACGCCCTGTCAGGCGTGTTCGAGCAGCTCGAGGCTGCTGCTGGCCGTGTGGTTGCCAGCGTTGGCCGCGGTGACGCGTCAAGCGCACGCACCGCGCTCGCCGACCTTAGCGCCAGCTACCAACAGGACGTCGCCCCCGTGATCGACCAGATCGATCCTAGCCTCGGGCAGTCGACGACCGCGCTCCTGACGTCCCTCAAGGACAGCCAACGCCTCACGCAGGCCGACGCCGGCCTCCTCGCGGCGCGCACGGCGGTCATCCGAGACGCCTACGCTGGCGCGGCGCCCACCGCCGCCGACAACGTCGAAGGCGGCGTAGCCAAGTTCTGGTCGGGCATGACGCGGAGCGTCGTCTTCCTCATCCTCGGCATCCTCGCCATCTTCCCGCTCGTGCTGCTGAACATGGCGTTCGGTGGTAGCAACCGCAACTGGCGCCTCGTCGGCTGGGCGCTCTTCCTCCTGCTCGTGCCCGTCTTCTACGAGGGCGTCCTTGGGCTCGTCGACCTCCTCGGTAGCGTCGTCGACATGAGTTGGTTCCCCGACCTGACGCGCTGGTCGATGTTCGACAGCCTGACCGGCCAGGTCGGCTGGTCCTTCCTCGTCCTCATCGCGCTGATCCTCGCCATCGTCGGCCTGCGCGGCATCTGCGTTCAGTTCGGTCTCCTCGGCGGCGGCAAGAAGAGCAGTCCGAGCAAGGCGCCTGCCGTGGCTGCCAAGGGCAACACCGGTCACACCACCATCGACTGGGACGAGGAGTTCTGAACATGAACCGCGTGGTTGACAGGGGTATGCCCACCAAGGGCGCCCGCCGGACTAGAGCGCGATGAGCGTTCTCGTCAACCCTGTCTACCAGACTGCCGTAACAGAACTCGAGCAGGTCCTGTCGCCGCGCATCGTGTCGCGGGCGCTCAAGGACGGCCTCAGGCAGCTCGGGCGCTCGCCGGATACGGCCGACCTCAGCGACATAGAGAAGGTCATGAAGTCGCATGTGTACCGCCAACTACAGGTGCTAATGCCGGTAACGCAAGCCAAGGACACGGTGGCGGGCATCCTGGAGCGCCTCGCTGCATCCGCTGCCGGCGCGAGCGCGCCCGCGGAGGGCGGCGGTCTCGAAGCTCAAGGTGAGCGCCTCAGCGTTCTGCAGTCAGAGCTGAAACCGTTCAACCTCTACTTCGAGTGGCCCGAAGTGCAGAAGCTCCGCGCCCAAGTGCAGTTCGTTGAGAGCGACCACGCGGCTGGCCGCGAAGCACCGGGGCTACTCGGTGAGGCAGAGAGCCAGTTGGCGGTCGTCAAGCAGAAGCTCGAGGACCAACTCGTGCTGCAGGCCCGCGACCTGGTCGTGGTAAAGGACGCGCTCGATCAGGTGCGTGGTAGCAACGACCCGCGTGAGCGGCGCCTCGAGACGCTCGTCAACCAGGTCGTGGCCGCGCAAGAGCAACGCCACCTCGTGCAGGCCGAACTGGAGCGCGCTCACCGCTTGGCTCGCGAGCTCCTCAAGGCCCAGGCTGGTCGCGAGGACGGCCAGCAGGCGCCAGCAGCCGCCGCGCAAGACTCGCCCACAGAGCGCTCCGGCGCACTTGAGCAGCCGCTGGCGGCGACGCGCGTCGACCTCGCAGACAACACAGACGACTTAGGGCGCACCCACGACCAGTCAAGCGAGGGTGACGAGGCCGTAGGACGAGTCCACCGCCTCGACATCGACGGTGAACTGCACGACCTCCGCACCCTCGAGAGCGACCACGCCAACCTGCTCGAGTACCTCCCCGAACTAGGCGCGCACATCAGCGAGTTGCGCGCGGAGTTGGAGGCCGAGCGCTCGGTGGCTAGCGTCCTCTCCGGCATGCGCACCGACCTCGAGGCAAGTGCCGTCGCGTTGCGCGACGACCTGCGCGAGGAGCTGGAGGAGCTAAGCGCTGCCCTCGCCGGGATGCGCCAAGACGTCGGGACTTCCGAACTCGATCAGGCCCTGCGCGTCACCCTCGGCATCCTCGGCACTGGGCTTCCTAACCGCTCGGACGTGGAGCACGTCAGGCGCCTCTACCAGCTCGTCCGCGAGCAAGAGGAGGTCCTCAAGCGCGAGGACGAGCAGCGCGCCGCAGGCCTGGAGGAGCAAGCCGAACTCATCGAGCGCCTGGAGATGACGCTTCTCAACCGCGAAGGCGACGAGGACGTGCGCGAGGAAGTCGAGCGGCTACGCGCCGAGTTCGATCACTTGCGCTTGGCGCATTCGCAGAACGCCGTCGCCCACGAGCTAGTGTCCTCGGCTCGCCAGGCGGAGGAGGCGCTGGCACGCAGCCTCGCGGCGCGCGCAACCGAGGAGTCCGAGCGGCTCTTAGCGCAACTGACCGCCCTTCGCGCCAAGCTCGAGCGCCTGCCGGTCACGGCCACCGTCACCGACCGCGCCGCCGCGCTGCGTAGCGAAGTGCAGCGGCTGCTGCAGGCGCAGGAGAACGCCGCGGCCGTTGCCGGGCTGCTCCTAGACGACGTCACTGCCCCGCCAGCATTGGACGAAGCCGAACTTGAGGCGCTCGGCACCGAGATCGAGGCGCTCCGCCTCGAGCTGACGAGCAGCTTGCGCAGTCGGCTCATGCGCCTGGCCGAGGAAGCTACCGAGCTAGGTAACCACCCGCTCATCGAGCACATCCAACGCGCCCTCCTTGGCCTCGAACTCGACCGCTATCCCGACCTCGCGCAGTTCCAGGCCGCGTTGCGGCAGGAGCGCGAGGCGCACCGCCAGGAGCAACTCGACGAGTTCAAGCGGTTATCGCAGGACGCGGCACCGTTCGAGAACCTCGACAGCGGCGCCGAGCTGAAGACGCTGCTGGCAGACGCCCGCGCGCGCATCGAGGCTGGCGAGCCAGCGCAGACGCTGAAGCGCGCTGCCGAGCTCGTCAAGGACCTCGAGCAGCAGGCGGACGCGCGCTTGGCTGGCCTGCCTGCTCGCCTAGACGCGGCCCTCATCGCGCTGGAGCCGGTATCGAAGCTCAACAGCGACGGGGTGACGACGGTGCGGCGCATCCTCTACCATCTCGACTCGCAGCGCGACGCCCTCCCGCGCCTGTCCCGCGGGTTGCAACTGCAGCTCGAGCAGGCGCTCAGCCAGTCAGAGCGCATGCTTGTCGACCTTCGCAGCGAGTACGAGGCCACGCGCCTCGTTGCTGACCAGGTAGTCGCGGGCGGGCTGCTTGACGGCGTCCTCGGCTTCTTCAAGTCCCCAACCGACGAGCGGGCGCTAACGACCGAACGTAGCTCGTTCTCGCGCGCGGCCGTGTTGGCCGATTACCTGGCAGAGAAGCACGTCGAGGCGGGCGCGTGGACCGACGCGGCCGGCGAGTTGTTGGCAGGCGACGCAGAGGTGGCAGCGGCCGGCGGCGGCGCCCTCAGCGCACTAGGGGCCGCGGTCGCCGCCGTGCTGCCTGAGACGAGCACCGCGTGCCTCCAGACCGACGCCGCCGCGTTGGTCATCGCGTGGCTGCCCAACGGCGAGCGCCTCGTTCTCCAACTAGCCGAGCCGGACTTGGCTGGTCTGATGGTCAACCGGGTAAGGCGCGACGCCACCACCTGGCCACTGGCGGCTGAGCCGTCGCGCGCCTTCGGCGTGTGAGCACGGCCGTGGCGCAAGACCTGCCGCCAGGCGCCGAGGAGGTAACCGACCTCGAGGACACGCGCGCGCTGGCGCGCTCCGTAGCGGCCGCGCTGCCGAGCGGCGCGCTCCTGCTCCTCTCCGGGCCACTTGGCGCAGGCAAGACCACGTTCACGCAGGCCGTCGCGGCCGCGCTCGGCGTCACGGCGCCGGTGACGAGTCCGACTTACACCCTCGCGCACGAGTACCCCTCCCCCGCAGGCACGCTCGTGCACTTGGACGCTTACCGTCTCGGCGGCGGCGCGCCGTTGGCTGGCGCCATGCTCGATGACTACCTCGAACACGCGCGCCTCGTGATCGTGGAGTGGGGCGAGGACCTGCTAAGCGCCTACCCGGACGCCTGGTGGCTCGAGTTCGGCTTCCTCGACTCCCCAGCCAGCCCCGACCCAGAGGCGGCCAGGCGGCGGTACGCGCTGTGGCGCCACCGCCCATGAGCGCCGCCCCCGACTTGCGCCTCGGCATCGACTGCGCCACCAGCTACCTCGCCATCGCCGTCGTCAGCCCAACGGCAGGCGTGTTGGCGAGTGCGGCGGAAGACGTCGGGAGGGCGCACGCTGCGCAGCTGCTCGACGCGCTGACTAGCCTCTTGGCCGGCGCGGGCGTCGCCAAGCACGACATCGGCATGATCGGCGTTGGCGTCGGCCCCGGCTCCTACACGGGCGTGCGCGTGGCCGTTGCCAGCGCAACAGGGCTAAGCAGCGCCTTGGGCGTGCCGCTAGCCGGCGTCTCGAGCCTCGTCGCCCTGGCCGGCTACCATGCGGACATGGGTGAGGAGATCGTGGCGGTCAGTGACGCGCGCCGCGGCAACTGCTACGCGCAACGCTTGCGGCGCTCGCCGACTCCTGAGTGGCTGGCCCGTTACCAGGAGCTCGACGAACCGCGCAAACTCGCACGCGAGGCCTTGGCCGTGACGTACCCAGGCTTACGACAGGTCGAGGGGGTCGCGCCCGACGCCGCCGCCGTCGCGTGGGCGGCAACGCCGGGCCGCGAGGTCAGTCCCTACTACCTCTAAGTGGCGTTATACTGCCTCACCGCGAGACGTCGGCGTCTTCGTGGACCGCAACCGCCTGCCTCGCCCATCTAACGGACGCTAAGGCGTCGGAGCGGCCCCGGCGACGTCGTTGAGCCGTGAGCCCCAAGGGGCGGGAGTGAGCATGTTCTTCAAACTCGGACAAGAGATGGGGGTCGACCTAGGTACGGCGACCGTCCTCATCTACGTGAAAGGCAAAGGCATAATGCTGCGCGAGCCGTCGGTCATCGCCATGGTGCGCGATACGGGCGAGGTGAAGGCCGTGGGCGAGGAAGCCTACCGCATGCTCGGCAGGACGCCTGGCAACATCGTCGCAGTGCGCCCGATGCGTGACGGCGTGATCGCCGACTACGACTTAACCGAAAAGATGCTGCAGGCGTTCGTACGCAAAGTGCTTACGGGGCCGAGCAGGCTATTCAAGCCGCAGATCATGGTGTGCGTGCCGTCTGGCGTCACCGAGGTGGAGCGCCGCGCGGTGCTGCAGGCGACGCGTGAGGTCGGGGCGCGCAAGGCGTTCCTGATCGAGGAGCCGCTTGCGGCTGCCATCGGCGCGGGGGTGAAGATCGCGGAGCCAACCGGCTCGATGATCGTCGACGTCGGCGGCGGCACGACTGACATCGCCATCATCTCCCTCGGCGGCATCGTCGTCTCCGAATCGTTGCGCATCGCTGGCAACGAGTTCGACGAGTCGATCATCCGCTACATCCGCCACAAGGAGAACCTCCTCATCGGCGACCGCACGGCGGAGAACGTCAAGACGCAAGTCGGCGCCGCCATGCTGCGCGGGCCGGATGACGACGTGAGCATGGAAGTCCGCGGCCGCGACCTCATCAACGGCCTCCCCAAGAGCATCACGGTCACGACGCGCGACGTTGTCGAGGCTCTCAAGGAGCCGATCGCCAAGATCGCAGACGGCGTGAGGCGCGTTCTCGAGCAGGCGCCACCTGAACTCGTCAGCGACGTCATCGACCGCGGCATCATCATGACTGGCGGCGGGGCGCTGCTGCGCAACTTCGACGAGTTGCTGCGCGAAACCACCGGCATCCCGGTCATGGTGGCGGAGAACGCCACCGAGTCCGTCGCGCTCGGCACCGGCCAGGCGCTCGACATGATCCACGTACTGCAAGACGCGCTCATCTCAGACCACTTCTTGAGGCGCTGAGAGTGGCGGCGCACAAGCGCGCCGCGCGTCAAAGTCACCGGGCCAAGGGCCGGAGCCTCGGCTTCGGCCTTGGCTTCGCCGTGCTAGTCAGTTTCGCGCTGGCGCAGGCGCCGCGGGGCCAAGTGACCGACCTGAGCGTCGAGCGACTCGTCGTCGGCGACAAGGGTTACGCCGTTACAGCGGGGGCGGGCAACGTCCTCGAACGTTTCCCGGTCGAGGTGATCGGCGTGCAGTGGGATGGCGGCGCAGGCTTCCCACTCGTCCTCGTGCGCGCTAGCGGCCCGTTCATCGAGGCCACCGGTGGTGTCGCGGCTGGCATGAGCGGCAGCCCCGTCTACATCGTCACCGAAGGGGGTGACGCCCTCATCGGCGCCATCGGTTACGTGTTCCCACGCGCAGACCACGACTTGGCGTTGGTAACGCCCATCGGAGTCATGCGCAAGGCAGTTACCGAGCGCATGCCTCCTTTCGTCGAAGTGCCAGGCGTTGGCGTCGCCGTGCCCGCCGCCACGCCGATCCTCATGACCGGCGTGTCTGCACGCGCGGCGCAACTCTTGGGGCCGCTCGTCAAGGACACGCGCTTCGAACTCTTTAGCGCGCAGGGCGGCGGCGGGGTCCTGCCGCCTGGCACACCACTGGCCAGCGAGCTCGTGCCCGGCTCACCGCTGGCCGTCTCCCTCGCGTGGGGCGACGTGAGCATTCAGGCGATCGGCACCGTCACCACGGTGGAAGGCGACCAGGTCCTCGCGTTCGGGCACCCATTCCTCGGCCTAGGCGAGGTGGCCTTCCCCATCGCCCCGGCCCACATCACCGCCATCGTGCCTAGCGCGGAGGTGCCTTTCAAGCTCGCGAACGCCGGCACTGCCGTCCTCGGCGCCATCGAGCAGGACCGACCTGGCGCCATCGCTGGGCGTCTCGGGGTGGCGCCTGCAAGCGTGCGCGTCGAGCTTAGCCTGGTCGGCAGCGGACCCGCCACGACCTACGCGTTCGAGACCGCGGCCGACGACCGCCTCTACCCGAACATCGTCGGAAGCGGCGTGCTTGCCCTCCTCGACCGCTACCTTGGCGCCACGACCGGCGGCTACGCAGAGGTGGCGTGGGAGATCGGCCTGGCTAGTGGAGAGCGCGTCAACGTGCTCGAGCAGACCAACGACCCTGACGACATCGCTTATCGGGCCGCCGTCCTCGCGTTCTCACCACTAGCCATCCTGGCGAGCAACCAGTTCAGCGAGAGCAACGTCACGCAGGTGGCGCTGGCCATCCGCATCGACGACAGGCAGCGCGTCGCCTCCCTCGAGGAGGCCGTCGCCGAGGAACCGGTCGTCACGGCGGGCGAGAACGCCATCGTCCACTTGCGCTTGCAGCCGTACAGGCAGAGCGCCATCGTGAGGAACATCAGCGTTCCGCTACCAGCCGACCTAGAGGGTGAGGTAACGCTGCTCATCCGCGGCGGCGACGTCGCGCGTGACACGGGCGACGCCGACGTCGACGAGCAAGAAGTCGACCGGCCCCGCTCGTACCGCGAGCTCCTCGACGCGTTGCGGCAGCAAGTGCAGGCAAGCGAGCTCGTCGTGGAGGTAGTGACGCCAGACGGCAAGGTGCTGCGGCTGCTGCGCACGCCGTTCGCGTTCGTAGTGGAAGGCAGGGAGAGCCTCGACCTCACCGTGGCCGCGCCTGCGAGCGCACCGAGTGAGGACGACGCCGAAAGTGGGGGCCTCCCACCGGAAGGCGGCAGTGATGAGTGACCTCGGTAGCGTAACGGTAGCCGCGCTCCTCGCCACCATCGGGGCGAACCTGGAGCACGGACCGCCCGGTGCGCTTGGCGCGCGCCTCGTCAGGTTGGTAGACGCCAGCACGCTGACGGCCGCCAACGCCGAGGGGAGCCTGTGCGTCATGAGCGCTTCCGAGGTGGTCGGCGGACCGCCTGCCAGCCAGCCGACGCTGCTGGTGGTGCCAACCACCACGACCTGGGTCGCGGATTACGACGGCGCCGTAGCGCGCGTGCCAGACGCCCGCCTCGCGCTCGCGCACGCCAGCGCCCACTTCGTAAGGCCGCACTTGCCTGCCGTCGGCGTGGACGAGCGGGCAAGCGTTCACCTCAGCGCCACGCTTGGCGCCGGCGTGCGCGTGGCTGCTTACGCGGTCATCGGCGCTGGCGCGGTGCTTGGCCAAGACTGCGCCGTTGGGGCAGGCAGCGTGATCGGCGAGGGGGTAACGCTCGGCGCTGGTTGCCGGCTCTATCCGAACGTCACCATCTACCCTGGCGTAGTGTTCGGCGACCGTGTAGTCGTGCACGCGGGCAGCGTCATCGGCGCGGACGGCTTCGGTTACGCCGCCGGTCCTGCCGGCGCGGTCAAGGTCCACCACGTCGGCGGGGTGCGCTTGGAAGACGACGTGGAAGTCGGCGCCAACACCTGCATCGACCGCGGCACGCTGCAAGACACGGTGGTCGGTGCCCGCACCAAGATCGACAATCACTGCCAGGTAGGCCACAACGTGCAGATCGGTCACGACACCCTGATAGCAGGCATGGCCGCCATCGCTGGCAGCGTCAAGATCGGTTCAGGCGTGATCATCGGGGGCGCAGTAGGCATCAGCGATCACGTGACCATCGGTGACGGCGCCCGCCTAGCTGGCCGCAGCGGCGTGACCAAGAGCGTGCCAGCGGGCGCGACCTGGGCGGGCTTCCCCGCGCGGCCGCATCGTGAGTTCGTACGCGAGCTCTACCTGCTAGGCAAGCTCGAGGACCTGTGGCGGCGCGCCAAAGCTGGCGCCAGGGGCGAGGAGCGAGAGGGGTCGACCGAAGAGTGACGAACGTCAAGGGCCTCGCCATCCATAGCGGCCTCACCTGCAGCGTCACCCTCCACCGCGTAGCCGGCCCCACGCGTTTCTTACGGGCAGGCGTCAGCGTGCCAGCAGACCTCGACCACGTGATCGGCGCTCAGCGCGCCACGAGTTTGGGCGCCGACGGCGCCAGCGTTCACCTCGTCGAGCACCTGCTAGCCGCGCTGCGCATAGCGGGCTTCTACTCCGGGGTGCTGATCGAGGCGAGCGCTGATGAACTGCCGATCCTCGACGGCTCCGCGGCGCCGTGGGTCGAGGCTGTTGCGCAACTCGGGGCCCCGCCTCCCCCACCACCGGCCATAGTCGTGACTAGCAGCCTCGAAGTCAGCGCTCGCGGTGGCGTCGCCAGCGCGGTGCCTGGCCCGGAGGAGCTCAGCTACGGCATCGCTTTCGACCACCCGGCGATCGGCGCGCAAACGTGGCGCGGCACGCCTGGGACGTACGCCGAGTTACTGGACGCGCGCACCTTCGGGTTCGAGAGCGACTGGGAAGCTTTGAAGGCGCAAGGAATGGCGTTAGGAGCGAGCGAAGAGCATGCTATCGTCTTCCTGATGGACGGACCCTCGCGTCCCCTACGTCACCCCCTCGAGCCGGTACGCCACAAGGCACTGGACGCGCTAGGCGACCTGGCGCTCCTCGGCCGTCCCGTCTTTGGTCGCGTGAGCATCGACCGCGGCTCACACGCCCTCCACCACGAACTGGCCCGAGCGCTCGAGCGCAGCGCGGTAACGGAGTGAGCGCGCTGGGGGACCACCCAGACACGTTGCGAGTGGCCGTGATCGGCTCCGGCGTTATGGGCCGCCACCACGCCACCAACTACCTGTCACTGCCGCACGTGCGCCTCGTAGCCATGGTCGACCCCGACCCGGCCAGGCGGGCAGAAGCGCACCGCGCCTTCAAGTGCGCTACTTACGCGACCGCCGAGGAGATGCTCGCCCGCGAGGTCATCGACGCAGCCAGCGTTGCCGTGCCAACCAGCCTCCACTACCTAGTGACGCGCATGCTGCTAGACGCGGGCGTGCACGTCCTAGTCGAGAAGCCGGTCGCTACCGAAGTCGCGCAGGCGCGCGCCCTCGCGCAGCTCTCCAAGGAGCGCGGCCTGGTGCTGCAGGTCGGGCATATCACGCGCTTCTACGGAGCCGTGCAGTTGCTCGCACGCGAGGTGAAGGACCCCTACCTGATCGAGGCGCGCAGGTTGTCGCCTTCGCAGCGGGTGAAGGACGTCGGGGTGGTCCTCGACCTCATGATTCACGACATCGACATCCTCCTCGGACTCGTCAACAGCCAAGTCGTCGACCTGGCAGCTACGGGCCTGCCGCTCAACGGCTCGCCGCTCGAGGACGTCGCCGCCGCCCAGATCACCTTCGAGAGCGGCTGCGTTGCGCGCCTGCTCGCCAGCCGCGTTTCACCAGACCCCGAGCGCACCATGCTCATCGCCGCGCGCGACAAGACCGTGAGGGTCGACTTCGGCAAGGAACCTTACAGCGAGGTGCAGTTCTTCCGGACGCCAGGAGCCGTCCTCAGCACGGGCCACGTGAACCTCGATCGTCACCTCGTGCACGACGAGAACCCGCTACGCAAGGAGCTCGAGCACTTCCTTGCGCGCATCGGCCGCAAGGCCGATCCCATCGGCACGCTGGCCGACGATCTGCGCTCCCTGGAACTCGCGACGCGCATCCTCGCCGCGATGCCGACCGACCGCGCCGTACCGGTACACTGATCAGCATGGCCGTAAACATCCGCGGCATCCTCCCGCACCGCTACCCGTTCCTGCTGGTCGACGCCTTCGTAAGCCAAGAGGGCGACGACTTCGAGTGCCTGAAGAACGTCAGCCACAACGAGCCGTTCTTCGTCGGGCACTTCCCAGACGAACCCGTCATGCCCGGCGTGCTCATCATCGAGGCGCTGGCGCAGGCGGCGGCCGTCGGGCTGGCCGTTCGTGAGGGCAAGACCGCGGAGCCAGGAGTGGGTTACCTGGCAGGGGTGGAGGCCGCCAAGTTCCGCCGCAAGGTCGTGCCTGGCGATCAACTGCGCCTCACGGGCACCATCGTCATGTTCAGGCGCGGGCTATGCAAGGTCGAAGCGCGCGCGCTCGTCGGTGACGAGGTGGCCGCGGAGGCGAGCCTGTCGTTCATGTACGCCCGCTGATGACGGGCGCCGTTGCCGGCCGCTCCCCTACGGCCGTTATCTCGCCAACTGCGCGCCTGGCGCTCGACGTCGAGGTCGGGCCGTTCGTCGTCATCGAGGACGACGTCGAGGTCGGTGCGGGCACGCGCTTGCTGACTGGCACCGTGCTGCATTCAGGTAGCCGCGTTGGCGCGGGCTGCACCATCGGCCCGTACGCCGTGGTTGGCGGCGAGCCGATGGACTCGCACTTCGGCGGTGAGGAGTCGTACGCGGTCGTCGAGGACGGCGTTACGCTGCGCGACTTCGTCACCGTGCACCGCGCCACGGGCGCGGGCCGCGCCACGCGCGTCGGCACGGGCAGCCTAGTCATGAGTTACGTTCACGTGTCGCATAACACGGTCATCGGCGAGCACGCCGTGATCACGACGGCGGCGCAGTTGGGCGGGCACGTTCAGATCGGGCACCACGCAGTCTTGGGTTCAGGGGCGCTCCTCCACCAGTTCACGCGCGTGGGCGCGTACGCCATGTTCGGCGCAGCGAGCGCAGCGAACCAAGACGTACTACCTTTCAGCATGGCGCGCGGCAACCCCGCTAGGCACTACCGCCTGAACGGCATCGGCTTGAAGCGCAACGGCATCAGCGGCGAACGCTACCGCGACCTCGAGCGGGCGCTGCGTTACGTGCGCCGCAAGGAGCTCGCCGCGTTGGCCGACCTGGCGGCTACAAGCCCCGACGCCAAGGAACTGCTCGACTTCATCGCTGCCAGCGAGCGCGGCGTGGCGCGCTTCGTGACGGCCGGCGGATGAGCACGCCTGATCGCCGACCTGATTACCAGGTCGTGCTCGTCAGCAACGGCCCAGGCGAGCTCTACACCTGGGTGCGGCCCGTCTTGGAGGAGTTGCGGCGCTCCGCGCCGGACGTCAGCGCCGCCATCAGCCTCGTGCCGTGCCAGTTCGCTGGCGGGAACGAAGCGAGCATCGCGCGAACGTTCCAACCCGACGTTCTAACGACCCCGACTCAGTACCTCAGGGGCGCCGCGGTGGGGGCGGCGCCCGAGAGCCTGCAGGGCCCGGCACGCGGCGTCGTCGTCGGGCTGGGCGGCAACGTGGCGCTGGCGGTCGCGCTAGGCAAGCGCCTCGGCTACCCGACTTACCGGTACAGTTTCGAGCCCAACTGGCAGACCGGCTTGGAGGCGCTCCTCGTGCCAGACGAGCGCGTGAGGCAGCGGGCTCTCAAGGGCGGTGCGCCGGCAGCGCGCGTGCGCGTCGTCGGCAACCTCGTGGCGGACGCGGTCGAGGACGCCCAGCCCGCGCCGGCGCCCGGCGATCCGCACGTCCTGCTCTTCGCTGGCAGCCGCGACGCCTTCGCCGTCCACGTTATCCCGCTACTCATCGGGGTCGTCGACCGCCTGAGCGCCACCTTGCCAGGCGCGCGCTTCGTCTGGCCGGTAAGCCGCCTCCTGCAACCGAAGACGCTGAGCGACGGCGTTGCAGGCAAGCACGCGGCCACGCTCGGCGGCATGGCTGGTGAGCTCGAGGACGACGGCGCCACCAGGACCATCGTCACGCCGTCCGGCGGGCGCATAGAACTGCTGCCTGAAGAAGAGCGCTACGCCCACATGCTGGCGGCGGACATCGCCCTCACGATCCCCGGCACCAACACCTTGGAGCTGGGCATCGCAGGCGTTCCCGCGCTCGTCCTCCTTCCGCTGAACCGACCAGAACTCATCCCGCTCGAGGGCGCGGGTCATTGGCTCGGGCTCGTGCCGCTCGTCGGCAAGTACCTGAAGCGCCACGCCGTTAGGTTGTTCGTCAGTGGCCTCAAGGTGCCGGTATCGCTGCCTAACCGCATGGCAGGCGAGGATTTGATGGTCGAGCTAAGTGGCCACGTCGACCCAGAACGGGTGGCGAACGCCGTGGCGAACATGCTGGCGGACGAAGCCGACTTGGCGCGGCGCCGCGAGCGCCTGGCCGCCACCATGCCGCGACGCGGTGCGGCAGCCGCGCTACTCGCGGAAGTCATGCATGAGGGAGAGGCGGCGCAGAGGCCATGACGGCCAGTGAGCCAGGGGGCGGCAGCGGCCCGGGCGCGCTCTTGTGGCCACGCTCGACTAGCGCCTGGCTTGGGGTGACGGCCGCGCTGATCGGCGCCGGCATGCGGGTGGCCATCGTGCCGCTGTTCATCACGCCGCTGTTCGATGAGGTGCTGCAGGCGCAGGACGTGTCCGCGCTACCGCGCGTGCTGCTGGTAGCTGGCGCCATCGCGCTTGGCGGCAGCCTCGCCTTGTGGGCGCAGGACGCGCTCCTCGGTCGTGCGGCCGCACACGTCGGCGCGCTGTGGCGCGAGCGCCTCTACGGCAAACTCCTCGCCGCGGCCCCAGGCAGCTTGCCAGGGACGAGCGGCGCCCTAGCCGGCAGGGTGGTGAGCGACCTGCGCGAGGTAGAGACGTACTTCCGCTACGGGCTCGGCACGCTCATCACCGAAAGCGCCACCTTGGCGCTGATCCTCGCGCTGCTCGTACGCTCCGACGCGCGTGCGGCCGGCGCGCTCTTCGCGCTTGCTTTGCCCGCCGCGTTCGCGCTGCGCCTCGTCGGCCGCTGGTTGGAGGGCGCCACGCGTGGGGCGCTCGAAGGCACGGAAGAAGTCGCTCACCACCTGCAGGAGGGCCTGAAGCACCACGAGCTCGTGCGCGCCTTCGGGGCCAACCGCGCCATGCTTGCGCGTTTCGAGGCCGCCAATCGGCGCACGGCGCGGGCGACGGCGCGGCGCAGCCTGATCGCCGGCCTGCAGACGCCACTCACGCAACTGATCGTGTTCGGCGCCGTAGGGTTGCTGGTAGTGCTGTTGGTCAACGCCGTCGGGCGCGGCGCCCTAACGGTCGGCGACGTCGTCGCGTTCCTCACCCTTGTTGCCCTTGCGGCTACCCCAACGCAGCTCCTACCGCAGGGTTACGCCATGTACCGCCAGGCGCGGGCGGCCGCCACGCGCCTCAACGACCTCTACCGCGGCGGAAGCCCCACCCCCGACCTTGGCGCCAGCGAACCGGCGGCGGTGCGGTTCAGGGCGCTACGCCAGTCGCCTGCGCTCGCGGGCGCTGCTCCCCTGTTGACGTTGCAGGACGTCAGCTTCGGCTACGCTCCCGGGCGCCAAGTCTTGTCCGGCGTGAACCTCACGTTCCCGGACCGCGGTCTAGTGGTGGTCGGCGGCGCGAGCGGCAGCGGTAAGACGACGCTGCTCAGGTTGCTGCTACGCTTCGCCCTGCCGAGCGCGGGCCGCGTGACGCTGGCTGGGCAGGACCTAGCGACGGTCGAGGAGGCCAGTTTGAGGACGCGACTGGCTTACGTGCCGCAAGGGCACGAGCTCCTCTCTGGCGAGCTGCGCGCGGCGTTGAAGATGGGCAGGGACGTCACCGACGCCGAGCTGTGGTGGGCGCTCGAGGCCGTCGGCATGGCGGCGGCGGTGCGCGCGCTGCCCGAACAGTTGGGTGCGCGGCTCGGCGAGGACGGCGGCGGCTTCTCCGGCGGGCAACGGCAGCGCCTCGCCATAGCCCGCGCCCTCCTCGGCCGCCCCGACGCCGTGCTGCTAGACGAGCCGACGTCAAGCCTCGACGACGCCAGCGAAGCCGAGATCGTCGCCCTCCTCGTGCGCCTGGCCAGTGAGCGCTTGGTCCTCGCCGTAACGCACCGGCCCGCCCTGGCGCGCAGCGCCGACGTGGTTGTCATGGCCGAGGGGCAAGCGGCGGTGAAGGCGTGATCTACGACGACGCGGCCGACCTCTACGACCTGCAGTACGCCGCCTACCGCGATGACGTGCCGCACTACCTGCGCCTAGCTGACGACCTCGGCGGCCCCATCCTCGAGCTAGGGGCGGGGACCGGGCGTTTGACCGAAGCGTTGGCGCGGGCGGGCCACGAGGTGGTGGCCGTCGACGTGGCGCCAGCCATGCTCGCGCGCGCACGGGCGCGCGTGACGGCGCCCAACGTGAGGTTCGTCGAGGCCGACATGCGCGCCCTTGACCTAGGGCAACAGTTCGCGCTCGTCATCGCGCCGTTCAACACGCTCATGCACGCGTACACGCTTAGCGATCAGGACAGCACGCTGGCAGGAGTACACCGCCACCTGGCGCAGGGCGGCACGTTCGCGTTCGACGTCTACCAACCTCACCTTGGCGCGCTAGGTGTGATGCGCCGGGAGGAGACGTGGGGCGAGCTAGCAGAGGGCACCGAACTCTTCCTGATCCAGCACCACGACGCCGAGGCGCAGCTGGTCGAGAGCCGCTACTACTTCGACGAGGTGCTGACGGACGGTTTGGTGCGGCGCCGCACGGCGCGGCTCCTGCAGCGCTACTACCACCGCTATGAGCTGGAGCGCGCGCTGGCGCAGGCTGGCTTCAAGCAGGTGAGGTTGTTCGGCGGCTTCGACAAGTCGCGGTTGTTGGCCAGCAGCCTCGCCATCGTTGGCTCGGCTAGCCGCTGATCACTCTTCCAACGCTAGGCGCTCGATGATGCGCCAATCGGACTGACGCACGACGATCGCCTCGGGCAGGCGCAGCGACTCCCACAAGGTGAACGGGTCGACGTCGTTGGCCTTGGCTAGCGCCAAAGCGATGACGGTGCCGTGAGAAACGACGGCAAGGCGCTTGCCTGGCCGCGCACTGACGGCGGCGCCCACGCCAGCTAGGAAGCGCCGCTTGGCCTCGTCTGCCGTCTCGTTGCCGAACACCAGCACGTCAGGGCGCGCGAAGAAGCGCCGCATGGTGCGCTTGAACTCGGCGTCTGCCATGTGCGGCACGTTGGCGCGGCGGTGCTCCTCCAAGTCCGTTCCCGTCACGCTCTGCAGTCCGAGGACGAGGCCGAGCGTCTTGGCGGTGCCGAGCGCCTTCGCCTCGACACTCGAGACGATGGCGTCAATCGAACCGAGCGCGCCCTCGTCGCCTGGCACGGCGAGTCGCACTTTCGCCAGCGCCATCGCCAGCGCGGCCGTGCGCTCCATGGCGCCTGGCGCTAGTTGCCACGCGCTCGAAGGCACGCCGGGCGCCGGCGTGGTCGGTGCGTGCCTAACCATCACGAGGTCGCCGTGGACGGCCTTCCTCACGAGCGCTCTTCCAACGCCCGCAACGCCGCAGCAACTGCGACTCCGCGTGGCGTGGCTGGCGCAACGTCGCTCAGCGCGTCTTCGAGGAGTTGCGCCACTGCGACGGCGTCGTAACGGTCGGAGTAGCCGAGGAGCGAGGGCCGCAACAGGGTTGGCTTGAGTTCGTCCTGGCCGCCAGCCAAGGTGGCGCCGCGCGCCAGCGCGGCTCGCACCACGGCAGGCGCGCTGACGCCGTCTGGCACGACGAGCGCCGCGACTGCCGGGCTCGGGTGCGCGGCAAGCTGGCGCATGCCGAGGGCGGCGCCCGCGGCCAGCAGCGCGGCGTTGAGCGCGCCGCGGCGGCGCCACACGCGCTCCAAACCCTCGGCGAGGAGCATGCCGAGCGCCACGTCCAGACCAGCCACGAGCGACACGGCGGGGGTGTACGCCGTCTGCCCTTGCGCCTGCGCGGCGCGCTCGCGTTGCAGATCTAGGTAGTAACTGCCGCGCTCGACTTTCGCTTCCCAGGCGCGCTCTGACAGCCACACGAACGCCAGGCCTGGGGGCGTCATCACGCCCTTCTGTGAGCCGGACACCACGGCGTCAAGGCCCCACTCGCGGGGCCGCAGCTCAGCGCTGGCCAGGCTGGTGACGGCGTCGACGAGCACGAGGGCGTCCGGTCGTTCGCGCCGCACCAGCTCCGCGATGGCCCGCACGTCGTGCAGCGCGCCCGTCGAGGTCTCGCTGTGAACGAGCGTCACGGCGCTCAGGTCTGGCATGGCGCGCAGTTTCGCCGTGAGGGCGTCTCGGTCGAAGTCGACGCCTGCTGGGGAGCTTAGGCGCTCGACGCGGTGGCCGAGCCGCGCGGCCATGTCGCCCCAGCGCTCCCCGAACTTGCCCGCCTGCAGCGCTAACACGCTGCCGGCGCTTCGCACGCTGGTCACCAGGGCCGCCTCGAACCCGGCGGTGCCGCTGCCCGTCAGGATCATCACGTCGTCGCCAGGCACGGCGAAGACCTCGGCGAGGCGAACCCGAGCGCTCGTGAAGGTAGTC
Organism: uncultured Trueperaceae bacterium; assembly: GCA_937907415.1. Next base: position 15,320 of record CALCHY010000220.1, on the reverse strand, counting down.
ACGAACTCGGGAGCCCGGTGGTGCGGCACCGGCCGCGCCATGGCCTCGAGCACGGCTGGGGGTACCTCAACGGGGCCGGGCGCGATGAGGCGCGGCTTGAAGAACTCGCGCGTCACAGGCGCACCAGGCGCAGGCTCTGGATGACGTCGCTGAGCCCGCCGAGGACGTCGATGACCTCGTCTGACGGCGCGCTGTCAAGCGTGATCACGAACATGGCAAGGCCGTCTTCGCTGACGCGCGCCAACTGCATGCTGTTGATGTTCACGCCCGCGTCTCCCAACACCGTGCCAACGCGCCCGACGGCGCCCGGCCTGTCGTAGTTGGAGCAGACGAGCATGGCGCCCTCCGGGCGGATCTCGAGGTTGTAGCCGTCGATGCTCGTGATGCGCGGCTGCCCAGCCAGCACCGTGCCACCGACGCGCGTTGCTCCCTCCGCCGTGGTGACGGTGACGAGCACGTGTGAGGTGTAACCGTGGTCCTTGCTCGAGGTGACCTTGCTGACGCTGATGTCGCGGTCGCGCGCCAACGACGGTGCGTTGACGTAACTTGGCGGCGTGTCGAGGAACGGCTCCATGAGGCCCTTGATGACGGCCGTGGCAACCGGGTCAGGGTCGAGGGGGAAGTCACCTGAGAACTCTACTTCGAGGGCGTGAACGCGGCCTTTGGCCAACTGCGCCGCCATCGCCCCGAGGCGCTCGCCGAGTGTGAGGTAGCCGCCTAGCGCGGCCATGACTTGCGGAGCTAGCGCCGGGGCGTTGACGATGCCGACGGAGTAGTCGCCCTTGAGCACGGCGAGGGTGCGGTCGAGGATCTGCGTGCCTACCCTGACCTGCGCTTCGCTCGTGTTGGCGCCAAGGTGGGCCGTGAGCACCACGTCATCGCGGCCGAGCAGCGGGTGGTCCGCGGTTGGCGGCTCGAGCACGAACACGTCGAGGCCAGCCGCGAAGAGCTTGCCGCTCTCCAACGCGGCCAGCAGCGCGTCTTCCTGCACGATGCCGCCGCGCGCCGCGTTCACGACGACTGCGCGCTCTGGCAGGGCGTCCAGTTCGCGTCGCCCGATGATGCCGCGCGTCTCGTCCGTGAGGGGGGTGTGCACCGTGAGGAAGTCGGAGCGCGCCAACATGGCGTGGAGGTCGTCGAACAGCTCGACTTTCAACTCTTCCGCGCGGCGCTGGTTGATGTACGGGTCGTACGCCGCCACCTTCATGCCTAGGCCCTGGGCGCGACGCGCGACGAGCGACCCGATGCGGCCCAACCCGACGACACCGAGGCGCGCGCCGTCTAGTTCGCGGCCGAGGTACGCGCGGTCCCACTCCCCGTTGCGCACGAGGCGGTCGGAGCGGGCCACGCCGCGGGCGGCGGCGAGCATGAGCGCGAGTGCGAGTTCCGCCGCCGAGACGTTGTTGGCGTCCGGTGCGTTCACGACGAGGATGTCGCGACGGCTGGCGGCGTCCAGGTCGATGTTGTCAACGCCCACGCCGCCGCGCCCGACGACTTTGAGGCGAGTGGCGGCGGCGAGGAGCTCGTCGTCTACTTGCGTGCGACTTCTAGTGATGATGGCGTCGTACTCACCGACGACCGCGAGTAGCTCCGCGCGGCTGATGCCGGCACGGTCGTCGACCGTGACAGTAGGGTCGCTCACGGTGCCGAGTTGGATGGAGTCGGTGACGAGGATTCGCGTCATAAGGCGAAACTGTAGCACCCGCCGGGCGCTAGGGCGGCACAGGCCGGACGCTCGTCATGGTGGCGCTCACGCGCCATACTCTCGTGCCGTTCAGCGCACGAAGCCCGTGACGCTCCAGCCGCCCGGTACCGGGAAGCTGTCGACCCCGAGGACATCCATGAACAGTTCGCCGTCCAGTCTTACGAGGGTCGTGTAGCCGCCGAGGGCCGCCTCGAGCGCCACGCGCGCGTCGTCCGTCAGCTCGTGAAGGTTTGGGTAGAAGAGGATGTCGATCCGCGAACTCTGACCGGCGGCTAGCGGCACTGGGCTCATGTCTTCCGTCGCCATCGGCCAGTTGCCAAGGGTGAGGCCCAAGTCCTTGCCGTAGAGGAAGTAGCCGATGTCGCCTGGGTTCACGGCCTGCAGCACTAACTGAACGACGGGGACGTCGGGGCGGAGCATGAACACCTTGCTGTCTGCTTCCGAGAGCCGCAGCACCGGCCCCTGCACCGTTTGGCGCGCCAACGTGGCGCCACTGACGATGACCTTGTTGCGGGTCTCGTACACGTGCGTTGCCGTAGCGAAGCGCATGGTGCCCTCCACCTTGAACTGCAGTGGACGGTCAGCGAACGCTCGCGCCGCGGCCTTGAGGAGGTCGGCTTGCCCAGCGAGGCTGGTGGCGATGTCGAAGCGGACTGGGGCGGTGGCTGCCGCCTCCAGGTAGATGTCTGGGGTCATGGCGCCACGCGCGACGGACTTGCCCTCGAGGAAGACGACGTAGTTGATGGTCTCGAGGCGCACGCCGAACTCGTTAGGGTTGCGCGCCAGGGTGCCAACGGTGAGTTCGAGGCGTCCGCCCGCACCGGGCGGGTCGAAGCGTTCGATGCTCGTCTGACCAGACACTAGTTCGAGGTCGACGGGCAGCGTCGTACCGATGGCCTCGACCGTGCGCACCTCCGTGCGTGGAGCACAAGCGGCAAGCACCGCCACGAGTAGCAGCAGTAGGAGAGCGGCGCGAGTAGCGCGTTGGCGTTCAGGTGCCACGAGGTGAGTCTACTATCCAGACCGCTCCGTTACCTGCTGCGCGCTCGCGGCGGCCCGCGGCGCGAACGGCAGCAAGACGGCGGCTGCGAACAGGGTGGCTAGGGCGTAAACGGCGCCCGCCACGGCGTCCGGGGCGTACGCGAGGTTCTCCCAAGACGGGGTGAGGGCGAGGGTGGCGAGGAAGAAGTAGACGAGCGCGGCCGCGAGCGGCGCGAGTGGCACGAGCCAGGGTCGCGTGGTGGTCCAGGTGCGCGCCAGCAGCGCCGCCACCACCAGCAACACGAGCGTGATCGCGGCGAACACGAGCATAGGAACGCTGCCTACCCCTGCCCTGACCGCCAGCACCAGCAGGTAGCCGGCGTGCACCGCCAAAGGCAGTAGCGCCAGCGCCGCGACTAGCGAGAAGCGCTTGCGGCCGAGGCTTACGCGCAGCAGCACGCCGAGCAGCGCACCCAACAGCACAGCGAAGAACCCGAAGCGCACCAGCAACCTCACGCTACGACCACCTCCCTGAGAACCCGCCCTGGCTGGTTGGCGCCCCGGGCTGGTTGCCAGCGTAAGCGAACAACGTCAGATGATCTCACGCACCATCACCGCCCTGCTGCGGCGCCGCAACTCGACGACGAGGCGCGCGGCCCACGGCGCCGTCAGTTCGGGATCGGCAGCCAACATGCGCTCGGCTAGCGCCCGCGCGGCCTCGATGATCTCGCCGTCGTTGACGACGTCTCCGATGGTGAGTTCCGGCAGTCCGGACTGGCGCGTGCCGCGGATGTCGCCAGGGCCGCGCAGGCGCAAGTCGAGTTCGGCGATCGTGAAGCCATCGGCATGCTTGACGAGGGCGCCGAGCCGCTCGCGGGTCTTACGGCTGGCGTCGCCTGCTACCAGCACGCAGTGACTCGCGTGCGCGCCCCTGCCAACGCGGCCCCGTAGCTGGTGGAGTTGCGCCAGACCGAAGCGCTCGGCGTTCTCGATGACCATCACGGTGGCGTTGGGCACGTCCACCCCGACTTCGATGACGGTCGTCGAGACGAGCACGTCGAGCTCGTGGCGCCGGAACGCCGCCATGACGGCGTCCTTGTCCGCGCCAGCCAAGCGCCCGTGCAGCAGGCCGATGCGCGCCGCGCTCGGCAGTATCTGGCGCAAGTCGGCCTCGAGGCTCGTGGCGGCCAGCACCTCGTCGAGCGCCTCCGACTCCTCGATGAGGGGAGTCACGACGTACACTTGGCGCCCCTCCTTAACCTGCTCCCACGCGAAGCGGTAAACCTCGAGGCGCTTGGTGGCTGGCACGAGGGCCGTCTTGACCGCCACCCTGCCTGGCGGCAGGCCAGCGATGGTGGTGAGGTCCAGGTCGCCATAACTAGTCAGGGCGAGCGACCGCGGGATCGGCGTTGCGCTCATGACGAGCACGTCTGGCAGGTCCTTTATGAGGCTGCGGCGCTGCTCGACCCCGAAGCGGTGCTCCTCGTCGATGACGGCCAGGCCGAGGTCCGCGAACGCCACGCCTTCTTGGATGAGCGCCTGCGTGCCTACCACGAAGTCGGCCTCGCCAGAGGCCAGGCGCTCCCGCGCCGCCCGCCGCTCCCCTGCCGTCAAGGTGCCCGTGAGGAGTTCCATGCGCACGCCGAGCGGGAACAGGTACTGCTGCAGGTTGAGGAAGTGCTGCCTGGCGAGGATCTCCGTCGGCGCCATCAACGCGGCTTGAGCGCCGTTGCGCACCACCACGTAGATGGCGGCGGCGGCTACGGCCGTCTTGCCAGAGCCGACGTCGCCTTGCAGCAGCCTCGCCATCTGCCGCGGGGCCGTCAAGTCCGCGAGGATCTCCTGCAGTGCGCTCTCCTGGTGCTCAGTGAGCGAGAACGGCAGGAGGGCCTTGAAGTCGTCGAGGTACTCCTGCCTAACCTCGAAGCTGCGCGCCACGCGGCCAGGGTCGCGGCTGCGCAGGAGCGCGAGTTGCAGGAAGAGGAAGTCGTCGAACTTCAGGCGCCGCAGGGCGGCGGCGAGCGCCTCCTCTGACTCAGGGAAGTGACCTGAGCGCATGGCGCGGTCGAGCGACACGAGGTCGTTGGCCTCGAGGATGGAGCGCTGCAAGTAGTCGGGCAGGGTCGGCAGCGCGTCGAGCAGCCGCTTGGCGGCGCGGCGCAGGTAGGCCTGGCTGAGGCCCTGCGTGGTCGGGTAGATGCCGACGATGCGGTTGAAGGAGAGCGATTCGCTGTCGTCGTCGACCTCGAACCCTTGCACGGCCAGCTCGAGCCGACTGCCTTGGCGTTTCACGCGGCCTGACAGGATGAGCCGCACGCCAGGAAAGACCTGCTTCTCGAGCCACGGTTGGTTGAACCACACCGCAGTCAGGCGCTGCCCGCGGCCATCGGTCATGCCGGCACGGAAGACGTGCAGGCCGCGGCGTGAGCGGTTGCCTACGCGGCTCATGACCGTGCCTGACACGGTCGCCGTCTCGCCATCGACCAGGTTGCCGAAGTCCGGCAGCGCGCGCCTGTCCTCGTAGCGCCGCGGTAGGTACCCGAGGACGTCGCGGTAGCTGGTCAGCCCGACCGCTGCAAGTTTGGTGGGGGCCTGCGCACCGAGGTCGACAGTCTTCGCGGTCAGTGGTGCGTCCAGGTCGAGGGTCGTGCTCATGCACGGCAAGTCTACGCCGCGAGCTAACCTCTTCTTAACTGACGGGCAACCGCGGGCGAGCGGCGGTTGCGCCCACTAGCTGCTCACGCTTATGCTCGCAGGGACAGTAAAACTGCTGGCGCGCAGCGGCGCGCTCACCTGCGGAGGTAATCACATGTTGCGCATCTTCTCGACCTTGCTCGCCCTAGTCGTGGCCGGCTCGCTGGCGTTCGCCCAGGCACCTGACCTCGGTGGCCGTACCATCGTGGTCGGCTCGGACACCACCTACCCGCCGTTCGAAACCGTCGACCAGTCCGGCAACATCGTCGGCTTCGACATCGACGTCGTCAACGCCATCTGCGAGCGCATCAACTGCGTCGCGCAGTTCCAGACCACCGCTTGGGACGGCATCTTCGCCGCCCTCGCGAACGGCGAGTTCGACATGATCGCTTCGGGCATCAGCATCACCGCTGAGCGCGCCAAGGTCGTGGAGTTCACCGAGCCGTACCACGAGGTCAACCAGGCCGTCGCCGTGCGCACCGCGGACTCCGACCTCACCCTCGCCGACTTCACGGGCGGCTCGCTCATCCTCGGGGCCCAGAACGGCACCACGAACGCTGACCTCGCCCTCGAACTCGTCGGCCGTGACCGCACGCGCATCTACGACGACTTCAACGCCGCCATCTTGGCGCTCATCAACGGCGACGTCGACGGCGTCATGATCGACGACACCTCGGCAGACGCGTTCGTTCAGCAGTACGCCGGCCAGATCGCCGCGCCCATCCGCAACGTGGAATCCGGCGACAAGCTCGGGTTCGCCGTGCAGCAGGGCAACGAGTTGGTCGACGCGCTCAACGCTGGCATCGAGATGATCAAGGCCGACGGCACCCTCGCGGAGCTAGGCGCCAAGTGGTTCTCGGGCGAAGAACAGTAACGGCCTAATCGGAGCTAGGCGATGCATCGTCGGCGGTCCAAGGCCGTCCGCTTCGGCAGGAGTAAATGAGCGCGCGGCGTGCGGCGCTACGCCGCGGCGTTCTAGGTCGCATTCGACCGAGTTATCTCATCCTGCTAACGGCGCTGCCGTTCGTCGTCTACCTCTTCGCGTCCTCTGAGCGCTACCAAGCCGCTCTCAAGTTCCTTCTCCCTGGCGTCGGCACTACGGTGCTCGTCACCGTCGTCGCTTACCTGGCCGCTTCGGCTCTTGGCTTGCTACTAGCCGGCTTGCAGCTCCTGCGCTTAGGCGACCACACGTTACGCAACTTCCTAATCGGCTCGGCGGCCCTCCTCGTGGGGGCCGCCGCCGTGTTCGCCCTCCCCAAGGAGCAGTTCGTGCTGATCGGTTCGCCGGAGGGGCGGCTCGCCATAGTGCAGGGCACGCCGACTAGCGCGACCGATCCCGCCAAGCTCGGCACCTACCCTGGTGCGGTTGGCCCGCAGTCGGTGCGCGCCGTAACCGACTCCGCCACCGCCCTCGACCGCTTGGCGACCGGCCAAGTGAGCTCCGCGCTCATACCCAGCGCCGACGTGCCAGCAGGCGCGAACGTGCTGTGGAGCACGTCGTTCCTCGCCCCTGCCCTCAAGCGGCCTGCCATGCTCATGCTCGTCTTGGGGGTCCTGGGGCTGGCGTTGACTTTCGCTGCTTGGCAGAGCGAACACCACCCTCTGCGCCTCCTGTCTGAGCTCTACGTCGACGTGCTGCGCGGCATTCCCATGCTGGTGGTGATCTTGTACGTGGGATTCCCCTTGCAGGGCGCCATTCGCGACGCCACGGGCGGCTTCATCGACATGTCGCGGGTCACGCGTGGCATCGTCGGCATCAGCCTCGGTTACGCGGCCTACATGGCCGAGATCTTCCGGGCGGGCATCGAGGCCATCGGCCGCGGCCAATCCGAAGCCGCGCGCAGCTTGGGCCTCTCGACGTGGCAGACGGCGAGGTTCGTCGTGCTTCCTCAGGCCCTGCGCATCGTGGTGCCGCCGCTCGGTAACGAGTTCATCGCCATGCTCAAGGACACCTCGCTCCTCTCGGTGCTCTCCGTGCGCGACATCACTCAGCGCGCCCGCGAGTTCCAGGCGGCGAACTTCGAGGTCTTCCCGCCGTTCAACACGGTGGCCCTGCTCTACATCATCCTGACCTTGATGGCGTCATCGGTCGCGAAGTCCGTCGAGCGCAGGACGAGCTGGACGCGCTAGGAGCCGTCCGGGCGCCTGTTACACTCACCCATGTCTGAGAACCCCGTGGCGCACGTCGACCTCGGAAAGTTGGCGCAGAACCTCGCGTTCGTGAGGGAGAGCGTTGCACCGGCCGTCAAGACCATGGCCATGGTCAAGGCTGACGGTTACGGCCACGGCCTGCCTGAAGTAGCCAAGCGCCTGGCTGCCAGCGGCGTGCAGTGGTTCGGGGTGGCTACCCCTGGCGAGGCTCGCGCCATTCGCGCGGCCGGGCTAAGCAACGAGATACTGCTGTTGAGCCCCATACGAGACAGAACCACGATCACGGAACTCTGCGACCTCGGCGTTGCGCTGGTAGCGACAGACGAGGCCTCGGTCGACGCCTACCTGGCCACCGACCTGCCGCGGACGTTGCGCCTCCACCTCAAGGTCGACACTGGCATGGGCCGGCTTGGCCTGCCGTGGAGCCAGACGGCCGAAGTTGCCGTCAAGATCCTCGACGGGCACGACCTCGAGCTGCAGGGGGTGTGGACGCACTTCTCAGACTCCGACGCCGCTTCGCGCAGCGCCACCCTCGCGCAGATCGAGGCGTTCGAGTTGGCGCTGCGGGAGCTGGCGCGGCACTACATCCAGGTGCCGCTGCGGCACGTGGCGAACTCGGCGGCCATCTTCGCCTACCCGGAAGCGCACTACGACATGGTGCGGCCTGGCATCGTGCTTTACGGTTACCACTCGAGCGACGTGATCGCGGCCATGGAGCCGCGCGTCACGCCCGTCATGCGCTTCAGCGCACCCATCACGTTCGTGAAGCGCGTAGCTGCCGGAACGACGGTGTCGTACGGGGCGCTATGGCAGGCGCCGCACACCACGCAGGTGGCCACGGTGCGGCTCGGTTACGCGGACGGTTACCCGCGCCTCCTCACCGGCCTGGGTTGGGCGAGTGTGAACGGCGTCCGCTGCCCTGTGATCGGGCGCGTGTGCATGGACCAGCTCCTGCTCGACGTCGGAGCTGCCGGGCCGGTCGCTGCTGGCGATCGCGCCACCATGTGGGGCGGCTCCGGGCCGGACGCCGAGGAGTTGGCGCGCAGCATCAACACCGTGTCGTACGAACTGCTGACCCGGCTGATGCCGCGCGTAGAGCGCGTCTACTCGAACTGACGCGACCTAGCCTTCCACCCGCTCGGGTTCCACCGGCGGCGCAGGTTCGCTGATGGGGCTGGCGACCACGCTGATCACACGGCGTTCGTCGGCCTGCTCGACCTCGAAGCGCATTCCCTGAAGGGTGACTTCCTCACCCGCCTGCGGGATGTGGTCGAGTTGGTCGATGAGGAAACCCGCGAGCGTGTCGTAATCGCCGTTCGGGTCGAACTCTAGCTTGAGCTTCGCGGCGATGGTCTCGATGTGCGTTCCGCCCTGCAGTTGGAACTTGCCTTCGCCCAAGTCGACGATGTCTTCTACTTCATCCTCGTCGGTCTCGTCGTAGATCTCGCCGGTGATCTCTTCGATGATGTCCTCGAGGGTGACCACGCCGGAGGTGCCGCCGAACTCGTCGACGACGACGGCCATGTGGTTCTTGCGCTGGCGCATCTCGCGCAGGAGGCTGAGTACGGAGAGCGTCTCCGGCACGTACTGGACGGCGGTCATGAGGTCGCTGACCTTGGTGGTGGCGAGGGCCTCCAGTTGGCCGAGGTAAGGGAGCAGGTCGCGGGCGTAGATCATGCCCTTGATGTCGTCGACGCCCTCGCCGTAAACGGGGAGGCGGCTGTAGCCGTGCTCGGTGACGAGGGCCTGGAGCTCCTTGAGCCCCGCGTCGCCGCTGATGCCGACCACGTCAACGCGCGGGGTCATGACTTCGCGGACGACCGTCTCTTCGAGGTCTATGACGCCCTTGATCATGGCTTGCTCTTGCGCCTCGATGACGCCGGATTCCTCCGCGCTCTGCAGCATGTGCCGCAGCTCGACTTCCGACATGAGGGCGGCGCGCGTCGGCTCGATGCGGAAGACGCGCAGGAACTGCCCGGTCAACCAGTTGAACGCCAACCCGAGCGGGTAGAGCACGATCGAGAGGGCGTACACGGGCCGCAGCACGAACTTCGTGACGCGCACCGGGTCGTGCGCGGCGATGGACTTCGGCGCCAACTCGCAGAACAAGAGGATGACGATAGAAGCCACGGTGATGGCCAACGCCACGGCGCCAACCTGGCTGATGCCCATGGCGCTGGCGTTCAGCAGGAAGAAGTCGAGGACGAGGGCAGCGATGGCGGCGTTGACGGCCGTGTTGCCGATGAGCAGGGTGGTTATGAAGCGGGCGGGGTTGCGCTCGAGGAGCGCCGTCGCGCCGGTCGGCACGTCGCCTTCCTCACGCAAGCGCCTGAGCTTCCAGTCGCCCGCCATCGTGAGCGCCGTGTGCGCGGTCGAGAGGAAAGCGGAGGCCGCGAGCAGCAGCACGAGCCCGACGATCTGCAGCGCGGTTATGCCCGCCGCGCCAGTCGCGGGGGCCTGCGCCATGACGACGCTAGAGAGGGTTAAGACTAAGAGGAGGGGTAAGCCGCGCCGTAAGCGCGATGATCGTTCCGGAGGGTTGTCTTCCATCGGTTCCGGGGATTGTAGCACGGCCAAGCCGCCCAGCAGAACGCAGCGGACGACCGTTGTAAGTGCGCGGTATGCTCCGCCAGAGTGATGGCAACCATAGTCGTTGAAGGTCCCATCGGTGTTGGCAAGACGAGCCTAGCGCGCTACCTAGCGGACGATCTGGGGGCGCGGCTACTGGTCGAGGTGGTCGAGGAGAACCCGTTTCTCGCGCACTTCTACGAGGAGCCGGCGCGTTACGCGTTTCAGACGGAGACGTTCTTCCTCCTCTCGCGCTTCAGGCAGCATTCGGAGTTGGCGCAGGCGCCGCTCTTTCAGACGCACACGGTGGCCGATTACGTGTTCGACAAGACGTTCCTGTTCGCGTCGTTGACGCTTACCGGTGACGAGTTCGAGCTGTACCGCGAGCTGTTCGAGCAGCTCAGGTCGCGTCTCCCCCTCCCGGATCTGGTGGTGTACTTGCGGGCGCAGCCGGAAGTGCTGCTCGAGCGCATCGCCAAGCGCGGCAGGCCGTTCGAGACGGAGATAGCCGCCGATTACCTAGAGCGCATCACTGCCGCGTACGACGAGTTCTTCAGCCGCTGGCACACTCCCGTCAAGGTCATCGACGCCGGGGCGATAGATTTCGTCGGCAACGAGGACGAGCGGCTGGAACTGCTAACGCAGATCCGCACGTGGGCGGGCGCGAGATGAACGCGGGTGGGGTTTACGTGGCCGTGGCAGGCAACATCGGCGCCGGAAAGTCGAGCCTCACGCGGGTGTTGTCGCAGCGCTACCACTTGGCGCCCGTTTACGAGGCGGTGGACGAGAACCCGTACCTCGAGGACTTCTACGCCGACATGCCGCGTTACGCCTTTCACTCGCAAGTCTTCTTCCTGGCGGCGCGCCTCAAGCAGCACCTGCGCGAGGTCAACCCTGGCAGGCGCGTCATCCAGGACCGCACCGTTTACGAGGATGCCGCCATCTTCGCGCGGCTCCTCCACGACGACGGCGTGATGGACGACCGCGACCACACTTCTTACCGCACCCTCTACTACGCGGTGCTGGCAGCGCTACGGCCTCCCGACCTGCTCATCTACTTGCGCGCCGATCTCGGCACCCTCAAGCGCCACATCGCGCAACGCGGCAGGCATTACGAGGCGACCATCGACGACGGCTACTTGCAACGCCTCAACGACCTCTACGAGGGCTGGATCGAGGACTACACGCTCTCGCCGGTAGTGGTCGTGCCTGGCGACGACCTCGATTTCGTGAACGACCAAGCTGACCTGCGCAAGGTCCTCGACTTGCTCGAGCGCCATGGACTGACGGCGCCCGTCGTCGGTTAGTTGGCTTTTCATGAGCCGCGAAGCCAAGGAGCTAACCGCTGACGACGGTGGACCCGGGCCGCTCGCATTGGGTGAGTTGCTGGCCACGGCGCGGTCCCTCGCCCCTGAGTTGTTCCCGTTGGCCACGGCGGAAAGTGGTGGTAGACAGACCAGTCAATACGCCACGCGTGTTTCCGGCGTTGCCCAAGACCATCAGCGAGTAAAGCCAGGCGACCTGTTCGTGGCGCGCCGTGGCGCCAAGTTCGACGCCCACGCTTTCCTGGGCGCCGCGGTTGCCGCCGGCGCAGTAGCCCTGATCGGGGAGACGCCCCAAACCGCTGACCTTGGCGTCCCGTACATGACGGTGCCCGACGCTCGGCGCGCCCTGCCGTTCCTAGCCGCCGCGTTCGAACGGCAACCGTCAACCAAGCTGCGCGTGCTTGGCGTTACCGGGACGGACGGCAAGACCACGACGAGCTACCTCCTCCAGTGGCTGCTCCTCGGTAACCACCAAGCTGCCCTTCTCAGCACGGCTGGCATGGCCATCGGCACTTCTCCGCTCGCTCCGCTCGCCGGGCACTTCACGACCCCGGAGGCGAGCGAGGTGCAGGCGCTACTTGGCCGCTTCCTGCGCGCTGGCGCCAGCCACGTGGTGCTGGAATCTAGCTCGCACGGCTTCTCATTGCACCGGCTCGACGCGGTCGAGTACGCGGTCGGCGTGTTCACGAACCTTACGCCCGAGCACCTCGACCACCACGGCAGCATGGCCGAGTACCGCGAAGCGAAGGCCACGCTCTTGCGACGCGCGGCGCGCGGCGTCGTCAACCTCGACGACGAGCACGCCAGCTACTTCCTGGCTGCCAGCCACGAGCCAGTCACTTACGGCGCGGCCACCGGCGCGGACGTCCGGGTAGGGAGCGTCGTGCAAACGCCAGGCGGGCTGGTGTTCGACCTGCGCGTGTTCGGTGAGGCGTTCACCGTGAACCTGCCGCTGGTCGGCGCCTTCAACGCCTGGAACGCGGCTGCCGCCGTTGCCGCCGCTGGCCTGGAGGGCGTGCCCGCTGGCGTCGCGGCCCTGCGTCTCGCCAGCTTCCCGGGCGTGCCCGGCCGCATGCAGCTCATCCAGGCGGAGCCGGTGACCGTCATCGTCGACTTCGCGCACACCGCCCCTGCCCTCACCAAGGCGTTGAGCGCCGTGCGGCGTGAGGGCGCCCGCACCATCGTGGTCGTTGGCGCAGCTGGCGAGCGCGACCCAGGCAAGCGCACGCCACTCGGCCACGCCGCCGTAACGGGCGCCGAGCTGGCCGTGTTCACCGAGGAGGACTCGCGTTCGGAGAGCACCGAGGAGATCTTGGCGCAGATGGCGCAGGGCGCCGCCGCCGCCGGAGCCCGCGAGGGCGCCGATTACCTGCTCGAGCCGGATCGTTCGGCGGCCATTCGGTTGGCGTTGCGGCACGCGCGGCCAGGCGACGTGGTACTGCTGGCTGGCAAGGGGCATGAGCGCACGCTCGAACGCGCCACCGAGACGCTGCCGTGGGACGAGGCCAGCGAGGCGCGCGCTGCGCTCGCCGAGTAGTTCCCACCGCGCACACCGGCGGTATTCGCTAGAGTTGAACGCATGACCGTTCGCCGCGCACCTTGCCTACCGAGCCTCACATGACCAGCCCGTTGCAGTTGATCCTCGCCAAGCGCGCAGGCGGCGAGCATTCGGCAGCGGAGCTCAAGGAGTTCCTCGACGGTTACGTGGCTGGCGCCGTGCCGGATTACCAGGTGGCGGCGTGGTTGATGGCAGTCTGCTGGCGCGGCATGACGCAGCAGGAGACGGCGGACCTCACGCAGGCCATGGCTCACTCGGGTGACGTGCTCGACCTAGCCGACCTGCCTAACACGGTGGATAAGCACTCCACCGGCGGCGTCGGCGACAAGACGACGCTCGTCCTCGCGCCCCTGCTGGCCGCCATGGGTGGCACGGTGGCCAAGATGAGCGGGCGCGGCCTCGGGCACACGGGCGGCACGGTAGACAAGCTCGAGAGCATTCCCGGCTTCCGCGCCTCACTCAGCGACGAGGAGTTCCTAGCGGTCGCGCACAGCGTTGGCGTGGTGGTTACGGGTCAATCGAAGGACCTAGCGCCAGCGGACGGGCTTCTCTACGCGCTGCGCGACGCCACGGGCACGGTCGAGTCTCTCCCCCTGATCGCCAGCAGCGTGATGAGCAAGAAGCTCGCTGGCGGGGCCAAGTCGATCGTGCTCGACGTGAAGGTCGGCAGTGGCGCCTTCATGAAGACGGTGGCGGACGCGCGCGCGCTGGCGGAGGCCATGGTTAGCATCGGTCGCCTCAACGGGCGCAACGTGCGCGCCGTGCTCTCCAGCATGGCTCAGCCGCTAGGGCACATGGTCGGCAACGCCATGGAGGTCACGGAGGCCATCGGCTGCCTGCGCGGTGAGGGGCCAGCCGACCTGCTCGAGCTCTGCCTCGTTCTCGCCCAGGAAGTGCTCGAGGCTGCCGGCTTGCCTGCCGGCCGTGAGGAGCTGCTCGCCGCCATCGGCAGTGGCCGCGCCATGGAGCGTTTCGAGGCTTGGATCGGCGCTCAGGGCGGCGATCTGCGCAGCCTCGACCACCTGGAGAGGGCGCCAGACCAGTGGCTGCTGCGCGCGCCGCGCTCCGGGACCGTTGCCGTTGTAGACGCCCTCGCCGTTGGTCGCGCCGCTGGCCTGCTCGGTGGCGGCCGCAGCCGCAAAGGCGACGCAATAGATGTTGGTGTCGGCGTCGAACTCCACGCCAAGGTAGGCGACGAGGTCGCCGCTGGCGAGGTCCTCGCCACGTTGTGGCACCGAGGCGGCCGGGGTCTAGGCGCGGCGCAGGAGCAAGTGACCAGCGCTTACGGAATTGCCAACGCGGCCGAGCCGGAGCCCCTCATCGTCTTGCGGGGGATCGGCGCGACTGGCTGAAGGCAACCACGCCGACTCAGGAACTGAGCAGTTCGTGCAGTGCTCATTGACAGGCGACCCGCGGTCTGCTAACTTCCTGTGCGGAAGCCAAGGCTTCCCTACCCCGAGTCCTTGAGTTCGGGGTTGTGAGGAGGTGAGCGACATTGAGTAACCGTCTTCTAGGGTCTTGCTGTGGGGCGGCGCCTGTCGCCTGCTACCTCGCTGCGCACCGCGCCTAAGCACCGGTGCCCGCCTGAAGCCAGGCAAGCGCCGCCTCGCGGCCGACCCCATACCAAACTGCAACTAAACCCGCTTGGCACGTGAGTTCCGCTCACTGCGCTCGTGGCTGGCGCAACCGCCACTGCCCTGGCGCCAGCATAAGGAGCCGACATGGTCATGAGTCACGGCACTAACCACAGCGAGAACCTAGGTCACGGGCGAACAAGCTGACCAACGCGAGAACGCGTTCGCCCGAGCACACTGCACACAGCCCTCTGGAGGGCAAACAGAATGTTCGAGCAGCAATCCACTATCCGAGCAGCACAGGGACACGTAACCGACCTACGCCACCGCGCCCAACATCACGCGGTCGTCAAGGCGATCCTCACGGAACGCCGCCAACGCCTCAAAGAAGCAGCGCTACTGGCACTACGCTCAGACCTGGCGGACATGGAAACCCGTGCCGCCACCGCCTGGCACCTCCTGATCGGTCACGTGCGCGATGCCTAAACGCCAAGCCCCGGCCCTGCACCAGGCACGTTCCTGGTGCGGGGCCGGTTATCGTCGGCAACAACTCAACGCCAGGAGGACGTAGTTGCCACGCCTAGCGCCGACAGACATCGCCGTCACCGAGTTCATAAACAGTGTCGAGAACCTTGGCCGCCGAGAAGACGCCATCACGTTGCTCGAGTTGTTCGAGCGCATCACGGGCTTCGAGGCGCGCATGTGGGGCCCGAGCATCATCGGGTTCGGGAGTTACCACTACCGTTACGCCAGCGGACACGAGG
>CALCHY010000219.1 GCA_937907415.1 uncultured Trueperaceae bacterium | reverse complement strand
GCAAGGGCCAGGCGTGGTTCGACGACGTCTTCCTCCCCCGCATCAGCCCCCTCACCCTCATAGCGCTGCTCTTCACCATCGTGATGATGTTCGGCCTCCAGGGCGGCACGCTCCTGACGAGCCCGCTAGACGTACTCCTCATCGCCGCGCCGCTGGTGCTCTACTTCGTCATCATGTTCCTGGTGTCGTTCCTCATGGGCAAGGCGGTAGGCGCCGACTACTCGAAGACGGCCACCCTGTCGTTCACCGCCGCCAGCAACAACTTCGAGCTCGCCCTCGCCGTGGCCATCAGCGTCTTCGGCCTCGGCTCCGGCGTCGCCTTCGCTGCCGTCATCGGCCCGCTGGTGGAGGTGCCGCTGCTCATCGGCCTGGTGGGCGTGGCGCTGTGGCTGCGCGGCCGCCTCTTCCCGCCGCCCACCCCCGCGCCCGCCGGCGTGCTGGCCGCCGCGGAGGACGCGTGCGCGCCCACCGCCGCGTTAGCCGAACGCCTCGAAGGGGCGGCGCCATGAGAGTCCTGGTCCTCTGCACCCACAACAGCGCCCGCAGCCAGATGGCCGAGGGCTGGCTCAGGCACCACGCCCGCGAAGAGGGTCTGGAAGCGGAGATCCACTCGGCCGGCACCGAGGCCACGCGCGTCAAGCCGGAAGCCATTCAGGTCATGCGCGAGGTGGGCATCGACATCTCGGCCCACACCTCCAAGACGCTCCACGACCTGCCCGACCCCTGGGAATTCGAACTGGTGCTGACCGTCTGCGACGAGGCCAACGAGGCCTGCCCCGCCTACCCGGCCCGGACCACACGCCTGCACGTATCCTTCCCCGACCCCAGCGGCCAGGACCTCGAGCGCTGGCGCGAGGTGCGCGACGCCATCGGCGCGACCAGCCGTGCGCTCGTGCACGCCCTGGCCGGGGGCCGCACGCCGACCGAGACCGATCTCGGGGCCGCCGCCAAGGGGGCGAGCGCGTGATGAGCAAGCCAAGCGTGCCGTTCCTCTGCAGCCACAACAGCGTCCGCAGCCAGAAGGGCTGGCTCGACGAAATGGACGGCACGAACCCGGCCCAGAGCCTCCCGGGTCGCGCCAATACTGGAGGACACCGCGCCGCCAGCCGACCTACGCGAGGCCGGTGATGGCCCAGCCCGACCAGAAGCTAAGGTTCTCGGTGGCCGCCGTGCGCCAAGACGCCCACGGCAGTGCGGCGCGCACGAAGCAGGCCGAGATCACCCTCGACACCGACCTAAAGGGCCGCGCCGACGCCTTCAACCCCGCCGAACTCCTCCTCGCCGCCCTGGCCGCCTGCATCATCAAAGGCATCGAGCGCGTCACGCCCACCATCGGCTTCCAGGCGCGTGGCCTCGAGGTGCGCGTCAGTAGCGTGAGACAGGATGTGCCGCCGCGCATGGAGTCAATCGAGTACGAGATCATCCTCGACACCGACGAGGACGACCGGCGCCTGGCGCTGCTGCACGAGAACGTCAAGCGCTTCGGCACCGTATTCAACACCATCGCGCCCGGCACCCACCTCACGGGCGTTATCAGGCGCGCCGACGCGCGGAGTGAGCCGTGAGCCCACGGCCGCCCCCACGAGGAGCAATGACCACCACCGATACGAGTAATCGCCCGGCGCTGGCGTGCGACATGACCGCCCTCACCCCAGAGGAGCGCGAGCGCCACGCCAGCCTGTGGAAGCAGGTGCGCGCCCTCGCGCCCGAGCCGCAGGCTACCGCGAGCGGGGTCGCCTTCCGCCTCCCGGCTCGGCCGGACCTCGCGCGTGACCTGGTGGAGCTGGCCGCCCTCGAACAGCGTTGCTGCCCGTTCCTGCGTATCGTCGTCGCGTTCGAGCCCGATGGCGCCACCCTCACGCTTACGCTCGAAGGGGACGACGGCGTGCGGGAGTTCCTTGCCGGCGACGTCCTTCCTAGGTGAGGCCCGGCCGGGGCGCCACCCACTAGAGTTAGAGCATGGACGTCGTCCGATCCTTGAGCCTCTTCCTGCTGGCCGGCCTGTGCGAGATCGGCGGCGGCTACCTCATCTGGGTCTCGCTCCGGGACGGCAAACCCGCTTGGCTAGGCGTGGCCGGGGGTGTGGCGCTCGCGCTGTACGGTGTGGTCGCCGCCTTCCAGCCAGCCAACTTCGGTCGCGTCTACGCCGCCTACGGCGGCGTCTTCATCGCGATGGCGCTGGCCTGGGGCTGGCTGGTCGACGACGTGCGGCCCGACCGCTTCGACCTGCTCGGCGCCGGCCTCGCCCTCGCAGGGGTGCTCGTCATCATGTACGCCCCACGAACCTAGGGCGGCGGGGTCGCCTCGCGCACGGGCTAGCTCGTCGCGAGGGCTTTGGTTATTAGCGGTCCGACAGCGTCGTCGACCAAGCGGTAGTAGGCCATGCGGCCCTCCTTGCGGAAGGTGACCAGCCCGTGGGCGCGCAGTAGCCGGAGCTGGTGGCTCATGCTGCTCTCGTTGACGCCCGCGACGGCGGCGAGGTCGCAGACGCACAGCTCTTCATGCGCCAGGGCGCTCAGGACGCGGAAGCGGGTGGGGTCGGCGAGGAGCTTGAGGCGCTCGGTGGCTGCCTCGACTTCCTGCGGGCTGGGCAGGGCGGCCTGGACGCGCGCCACGGCGTCGGGGTGCATGAGGCGCACCTCGCACTCGCCGCTAGTGTCGACGGTAGGGCTGACAAGCGTGCTGGTGTTCATGCTGGCCCCTTCCCCTGGCTCGGCTGGAAGCGCAGCAGGCGCAGGGCGTTGGCGGTCACCACGACGGTGGCGCCGGTGTCGGAGAGGATGGCGGGCCACAGGCCGGTGATGCCCAGGAGGGTGGTGACGAGGAAGACCGCCTTGAGCCCGAGGGCGAAGGTCACGTTCTGGCGGATGTTGCGCATGGTGGCGCGCGACAGCTCGATGAGGTCGCTCACGCCCGTGGCGTTGGCGCGCAGCAGCGCGGCGCCGGCCGTCTCGAGCGCCACGTCGGTGCCGCCGCCCATGGCGACGCCCACGTCGGCTTGCGCCAGGGCGGGGGCGTCGTTGATGCCGTCGCCCACCATCGCCACCGGGCCGTGGCGCTTGAGGTCGTCGATGGCGGCGAGCTTGTCCTCGGGCAGCAGCTCGCTCCGCGCCTCCAGGCCAAGGTGATCGGCGATGGCCTGGCTGGTGCGGGCGTTGTCGCCGGTGAGCATCACGCTCCTGACGCCCAGGCGCGCCAGGCGCCGCACCGCTTCGGCGGCGTCCGCGCGCGGCTCGTCGCGAATGGCGATGAGGCCCAGCGGGGTGGCGTCTTCGAGCAGCACCACCACCGTCTTGCCCTCGTCTTCGAGGCGCGCGGCCTGCGCTTGGGCTGCGGGAGGCAGCGGGGCGCGCTCGGCGGCGTAGCGGGGCGAGCCGACGGCGTACGCCTTGCCTTGGATGGTGGCGGTGACCGCCTGGCCGGGCACGGCGCGCGCGTCCTGCGCGGCGGGGACCTCCAGGCCCGCGGCGCGCTCGAGGATGGCCTTGGCGAGCGGGTGGGCGGAGCCCGTCTCCACCGCCGCTGCGAGCCGGAGCACCTCGGCCTCGCTTGCGGCGAGGGGGACGACGTCGGTGACCTGCGGGCGGTTCTCGGTGAGGGTGCCGGTCTTGTCGAACGCCACCGTCCTCACGTCGCCGATGGCCTCGAGCACCGCGCCGCCCTTGATGAGGAGGCCGCGGCGCGCGCCGGCGCTGATGCCCGAGGTGACGGCGGCCGGCACGGAGAGCACGAGCGCGCAGGGGCAGGCGATCAGAAGGAGCGCCAGCGCGCGGTAGATCCACTCGCCCCAGTCCGCGCCGAACAGCAGCGGCGGCACCACCGCCACCAGCAAAGCCGCCAGCATGGCGGCGGGGGTGTAGATGCTGCTGAAGCGGTCTATGAACCTGGCCACGGGCGCCTTGCTGGCCTCGGCCTCCTCGACCAGGTGGATGATCCTGGCGATGGTGCTGTCTGAAGCGGGCCTGTCGACGCGCACCGTGAGCACGGCGTCGGTGGCGATGCTGCCGGCGAACAGCGTGTCGCCGGGCGCCTTGGCGACGGGCATGCTCTCGCCCGTGACGGGCGCCTCGTCGATGCCGGCTGCGCCCTCGACGATGGTGCCGTCGGCGGGCACGCGCCCGCCCGGCTGCACGCGCACCAGGTCGCCCACGGCCAGCGCCGCCACCGGCACCTCGCGCGCCCTCCCGCCTTCGAGCAGCAGCGCCACCTTGGGCGCCAGCGCCGCCAGCGCGTGGATGCTGGCGCGGGCGCGGCCGGCGGCGACGGTCTCGAGCAGCTCGCCGATGGCGAAGAGGAACACCACGATGGCGCCCTCGGGCGCCTCGCCGATCGCCACCGCGCCCAGGGCGGCCATAGAGATGAGGGTGTTGATGGTGAAGGGCCGCCCCAGCCGCGCGCTCGCCCAAGCCTTCCTGGCCAGCGGCGCCACGCCGAGCACCGTAGCGGCCGTGAAGCCCCAAGGCGCCAGCGGTGGAAACACGAGCGCCAGGAAAGCGCTCACGGCCAGGAGAGCGCCAGTGACGAGCACGAAGCGGCCCTTAGACGTGAAATACCAGAGCGGCGGGCGATCCAGCCCTCCCGCCTTTGCCCCGGAATCGTCCGTCGCACCCTCCTGTGTCACCCTCGGTGGGTAACCGAGGTGGCTTAGGCTCTGCTCCACCGCTCCACGGGTGATCACGGCTTCCTCGAGTGACAAGCGCAACTTCTGCGTTGTGAAGTTGACCGTTACGTCGCTTATCCCATCAACACTCTCGAGGGCGCCAGCAACGTTTCGAGCACATTCCGCGCAGTCCATGTTCTCGACGAAGAACTCATAGGAGACGCGACCTTCGGGGGGTGTAAGGGTGCGAGCCACGCAAGTATTTTATGTCATATCTGTACAGCCATACAGATATCGGTCGGCGCGGCGGCCACTGTTCCCCAGGGACGGTGCCATCCTTTCAGGTCAGTAAGGCCTCTTCGGCGGCGATGCGTTCGATGAACTCGTTCACCCATGTCACCGCTTCCTGCACGGTGGGCAGCACACTCAGGCCTTCGGCCGCCTCCAGGTAGAGGGTGTCCCAGCCAGCTCCCGCCTGGACGGCCGGCGGCCACGCCTGCTGCTGGCGGTAACGGAAGAGCCGGGCGCACGTCGCAGCGACTGCGGCAGGATCGAGGTTCTCGCGCTGCTCCAGCAGTTGCAGGTCTACCAGGTCGCGTGCACGTTCGCTTCCATCAACCGACAACGCGTGGAGCTTCTGCGCGATCTGGTGCTCAGCGCGCAGGACCGGCACGGGCCGCGGCGCCTCGAGCCCAACCTCCGTGAAGAGGTCCACAAGGTCCGCGGCGAGCTGGTACTCAGGCTCGTCCGCGTCACCAAGCTCATTATGTCCCAACTCGAACTTCACCGTGCACCACGACCGCCCTTGGTAATCGAGCTTCACCTCGAACGGCTGCATTACGTAGGCGTCGGGTACGGCCGGCGGCTTCGGAGCGGCCCGCTTGATCAACCTGCCGGTGAACCCTTCCCAGCCGACAGCAAGGAACTCCTCGAAGTCGCCCTGGAACAGGTCGAGCGACCGCACCCTGGCGGCATCCACGTCCTGGGTGAAGCGCGTGTTCCGGCCGTACCGCAGCGCCATGGCGCTGCAACCCTTGATCGCGCCCTCGGGCAGCATCTGGCTGACCACTACCAGCGCCACGCTGGTCCGGCGCCGCAACGCCAGGTCGGCGCCGCCGGCCAAGTTCCGAATCCGCTGATCGAGGGAGCGCACGGTCTTCGGCACGCCGACGTAGCTCACGCTCCCAACACCTGCCTCACGCGCCGCCACTCGGCCATCGTTAGCAGGCCTTCTGCTCGCGCTTGCAGGGCCGCCTCACGGAGCCGCCCGGTCTCGATTCGTCCCCGCGAGGCCAGGATCGCCTCCACGACCGGCTGCACCGTGAGCCCCTCGTAAGAGGTCGTGCGCTCATCCGCCTTGACTTGAACCAGTTCGATGTAAGGTGGCAGGTTCGGGCGCGCCCGGCGGTTGACCGCCACCTTGATGGTCCGCGGGTTGACATCAGCGAGCCTGAACAGGGCCAGCACCGACTCGCCGTACAGGTACGCCCCCTCGCCCACACGCAAGAGCGCTTCAGCGAACTGGTCGAAGGCAGTCCCCGGCACGTCCGTCACCCGGTACAGCCCGTATGCCACGTTCTCGAGGCCACCGCGCGCGGCGAGCTTGGGGAGCTCGATGGCCGGCACGCCGGCCTCAGCGGCCTCCCTGGTAGTCACGAAGCCGTAGTTGTCGAGCGCGATCTCACGCACGATCTCTCGGTATTTCGTTGTTGCAGCCATGTCACAACTATACCGGAAACGGTAGAGTTGTGACAAAAGCCTGTAGTGGACTATGACAAGGTCGATCGCCTCTGTTCGTCCGATCCCAGACTCTCAACTACCTTGTCCAGAGCGCCGTGGGCAGGTCCCTCTCCACAATCTCAGGAGTGCAGAGGCAGTTCGAGAGACCACTACGCCTCACGTTTCCAGTTGCCGTGTGCCTCAACCCGCTGGGCGAAAAGATGCAACGAGGTACGCTCGACGCGTCGAGCGTACAACCACCCAAGAAAACCACACTATTCGGCAGCGACTTCAAGACGATGGGGGCCGACGCATGGGCTTCGATGAACTTGGCGGCGGGAAAGCATCCGCCATGGAACCTCAAAGTCGACCGTCGTTCGAGTGTCCCAGAAACTGTCCCAAATCCCCGGAAACTGACCCCGATGCACACGCAGTCCCCGGGCAGCGAGGCCTCAGTTATAGCGTCAGGGACGCGCCTACTGACACCAAATGGAACTGGAGTGAAAAGCAGGAAAGGGCCTGGGGGTCAAGTGGTCGTCAGTTCAAATCTGGCCACCCCGACCAAATGAAGCCCGTCTTTGACGGGCTTCTTTACAATCGAAGCCGAATGCTGCGGGAGCTGCGTCAGTCCACACCTGAGATGGCGGCTCGCGCTATCTAACCCCCTCATGGTCGTTAGCGTCTGGCCGATCGGCTATGCATGGCAGCCCTAAAGGCCTCCGTCACCGGAGCCATGTGCTTTATCTTCCCGCTATTATGTCAAGCGTGGCTAGACATTTTGAGGAGCTCCTAAAGCATCTCATCGCTGTAGCACCGCCAGGTTTCCTCCTGGACTCACCATGGCTCGCCCAACACGGCGTGAGCCGTCAACTCGCCCATCATTACGCCCGACGTGGTTGGCTGGAACGAGTGGCACACGGCGTGTACCGCCTGCCTCAACCTCTAGGCGCCAGCACCAGCCCCGCGGCGGACTGGGCCGTCCCCCTACTCTCGGCGCAATGGCTCGGCTACGACGTTCACGTCGGCGGCCCCACCGCGCTCTCGCTGCAGGGCTATACCCACTTCCTGCCCTTCGGCGACGTCGAGGTCGCGTACCTCTATGCCGCCGACCCACCGAGCTGGCTCAAACGCCTCGCCCTGCGGTCGGAGCTGCGGCGGCGCTCCAAGAAGCTGTTCGCCGAGCCCGACGTGGGCCTTGAACGCACCGGCCCAAGCGGCCAGGGCGCCAGCCTCAACCCCTGGGAGCAACCGGTCACCCTCTCCACCCCCGAGCGCGCCATCCTCGAGGCGCTCGACGAACTGCCGCGCAACGAGGGGTTCGGCACCGTCGACGCCGCGTTCGAATGCCTCACCAACCTGCGCCCTCGGCTCGTGACGACGCTGCTGGAGAACTGCCGCTCCGTGAAGGTCAAGCGCCTGTTCTTCGTGTACGCCGAGCAACACTCGCATGCCTGGCGCAAGCACCTGGAGGCCGAGGCATTCGATCTTGGATCCGGCGACCGCGCGCTCACACCAGGCGGGCGCCTGCACCCGCGGTACCGAATCACCGTCCCCGATTACCTGCTACCGAACGAGGACACGAGCCCCGAGCTTGCCGGTCCCGACCGGATCGTTACGTAGCGATCTTCCGCTTCGGTGGCGGCACTATGCAAGCATCCAGCACTTCCCGCAATAGGCTGTCGTCAAGAGTAACGCCATGGATCATCGCTTCCACGATCTTCTCCGGTTCGACCCGGCCCCAATCCAACTGGAGGCCCATCGAGTTGGCCCACAGTTCGACGAACAATCGCATCGTTCGCCCGTTGCCGTCCCGGAACGGGTGTATTACGTTCAGGGCAACGAGGAAGGGCGCAGCCGTGTCGATAAACCACTGCCGCTGGGCGCCTGAAACCGGAGCCGGCTTCATCGCAGTGGAGTCGAACAACCTCTCTGCTTCTGCCTCGACCTGCTCCCATACGGCGAATCGGGTATGGCCCTTGGACATGTCCACCCGCCTCGTCGCGCCAGCCCACTCATACACGTCCTGGAACAAGCGACGATGCAACTCCTTCAAGAACTCGAAACTGAAGGCGAAGCTCGAAGGCCCACGAACCACCTCAGCCATCCTGAGGCCAACGATGTAACCCTCGGCTTCGGCCAGAGCGGCAGCGTCTCGGATGTCGAGCAGGTTCTTAAGAGTCGAGCTATCTGGGTAGCAGTAAAGCCTATCTTCGGAACTGTACACGCGCTGCCAAGGCGGCCTTGAGTTCAAGGATCTCGCGCCCCGCGTCTCGCTTACCGTCTATCACGTCAGCTATAGTCCCGACCTGCTTAGGGGTTAGGCTAAAACCCTCGACCCTCAGGTTGGCAGCGATGGAACGAGCCTGAGACCGCGCTTGAACAGTCTGCTTCTTGACGGGCATACCCACACTTTACCCGGATTCGCAGTGGAACATCGAGGCGCAGACCACTTCCCCCGACGACCGAAAGGATCACTACTCCTGAGGCGGTTTTGCGCCAGATTGCCTTGCATACCTTCGCGACATCATCCCGACAGTGGGACGCATTCCCTGCTGCTCGTAGAACGGTTGAAGGTCCGCGTCGCAGAGCAGGTCGACCGTGTAGAGGTGATCAAGCCTGCTCAATAGGCGCCGAACCAACTCCGAGCCGATGCCCTTCCCCTGGTAGGCCGGCAGCACCTCGAGCAGAGGAATGTAGGCGCTGAGCACGCCATCGGTGACCCCCGAAATGAAACCTACGACTTGGCCAGTAGTCTCATCTTTAGCGACCTCAACCGCGCCGCTTCCGCGCAATAGGCGCAGGTGAGTATCCGGCGTCGGTGGATTCGGCCAGTCAACGAAGAAGCCGCGGAGCTGCTCGGCGGTTATCCCGTCTAGGTCATCGGTGTAGGAGATCATGCAGCCATCATCGCAGTGCTGCCTTGGACTGGTAAGCTCCAAAGCTCTCCATCCGCATCCCGACATTCTCACTCCTGTCGAGCTGCCCCCGGCCTCGGCCCTGTTGTAAGTTGGAGGCGCTCGCATGCAGTCCCAGCCAATGAACCTCTTGAAAGAGCGGATTCCGGGGCCCATTCCTGGGCCCAACAGGCAAGAACTCAAACGGGAACCCACACATGGAGGAGAAAGAGAACCAACATCTCCCCTGTCTCGGACGCACAGAACTGACCTCAACAGAGCTGAAAGACCCACCCTCTAGTTCCCTGGGGGTCAAGTGGTCGTCAGTTCAAATCTGGCCACCCCGACCACGCATAAACGACGTCTAGGACGTCACACACGAGGATCCTGCGCCGAAACACTCGGCGCGGGATCCTTCTTTTCGGGCACGACGACGGGCCTGATTGGGTCGCTGTTGGCGCGCCGGCGACCTACCCGAATGGCAACTGCACATGGGTAACAAGGCCAGAGGCTTCTGTTACCTGGTGGAATCATCGACGTGTTCGGTCGCCGCCTGCTCGCCTGGCGGCTAAGGGCATTCGCTTCTGCCTGGAGGCGCTGGAGGAAGCGCTGGAGCGTTTTTGGCCGCCGGAGATCATGAGCGTTCTAAGGCAACCAGTTCACCTCGCAGGCCTTCACGAGCGTTCTTCAAGCTCAAGGTGTCAAGATCAGCATGGACGGCAAGGGCGCGTGGCGCGGCAACGCCTTCATCGAGCGCTTCTGGTGGAGTCTGAAATGCGAGAACGTCTACCTGCACGCTAACGAGGACGTGAGGGCCGCCCAGATGGGCATCGGCAGCTGCATCGAGTACTACAACCGTGAACGGCAGCACAGCAGCCTCGATACGCTCACGCCGGTGGAGGCCTACGAACAGAACTTGCAGGTTGCCGCAGCGTCGGCTCCGCCCCCTGCTGGCTTGGCCACTGGCCCTGATCCGTTGAGGTCGTGGTTACGCTTAGGAACTAGGGAAACCTGACTAAGGCCGGGGGGCCCGCCATTCGAAAGGTTGAGAAGGCGATAAAGTTACACTCCGCACGGAACACCGAGAAGACAAGTCCACGAAACATCTCGTAGTAGTAAAGCGCCGCTTCGGTTTCCTCTGTCGTTGATTCGCCGGGGCCACGTTTTCCTGCCCAGTTACTTCATGCGTTCATCATTATCGTCCAGCATTTTACACATCCTGGCCAGTTGATAGTACACGCATCCATCTATCATGTAAGAAGACTTCCGGATCCCGGCGCCTATACCGAGGCAGACAAACCATGTGGTGGCACCGGCCACAATTGAGAAAGCTGCTATGGTGACTAGGTTCGCTATCGGTGCCCCCTCTAAAACGATGTCCTCTTACTTCCTTCTTTTTATGGCGCGGTATATAGTCCAAACAAGCCCTACCGGCCAAAATACCGCTGTCATCGTTATCACGTTATCCTCTTCTTCCCCGACGATGGCCAGGACTAGAATGCTGGATACCATACCAATCCAGTAGTAGAACATACCTATTGGGCCTTCCATATCTTTTCCTCCCGCGTCTCCTACACTAATGATACTCTGTCAGAACCGGTCGCTCCTCAAGGAAGTTGCAACTGAATAGCAGTGGCGCTTCGCGGCTGTTGCTGCTGCATTCAGAACAGGTCGCTCCGCAAGGCGACTGACCTGCCCCTCGCATTGGGCGTTGCTCCACGGCAGTTCCAGCGCGGCCTTGACGGCAGCGTAGTCGGCCTGGATACCGTGGCCAAAGGTGCGCTTGGCGTAACGCCACCGCTTACTCAGATGACCCCCTTCCGCTCGACAGCAACAGGCAGACCGACCTCTGTCGCCTCGTCAGTCAAGATGGTGCGCCGCGTCGCTTCGCGCTCGCTGCGGAGAACTGCGCCGGCCTCCCGAATGCTTTCCAGCAAGTCCTCGAACAGGTTCTCGTCCATCGCTCTACCCCCTCTCAACGCATTCCGCTCACCGGCCGATGCCGTCTAGATACTCACGCCACGATGCGGGCACGCGGAGTACTCCTCGGCCAGCAAGTTCCGCAGGCAAAACGCGCACTGCCGCACCCCGCGCCTCGACACATGCGCGTCGCGAAACGCAAACAAGGATGGGATTGCCGCGCTGGTGTATGAAAAGGGACGGTCATACCCGACCATCACTACGTCAGGATTTCTAGCACCGGTCGGGCGGTAACTATGCGGACGCCACTCACGCTCTTGAACACCAGCAGGTCGCTCTTGTCTCCAGTGACGAGATACTGCGCGGCACCAGAGATAGCTGTAGCGATGAGGGGTCGTCGTCCGGGTCCAGAGAAACCGCCACCCCGGAAGCCGGATCGACCATCACGGCCACGCGGCGTATCTGGCCGACCAAGCGGCCTACTTCGTGCGGCGCGAACCTGCTCTTGAGGCGTGGATTTCGGCTAACACGGCGCAACTCTTCAAGTTGCCACTCCGAACCCACCAGCGTCAGGCGGCGCGTTTCCCAAGCCCGTCTGAGTAGATCGGTCGGGCTGCCTGCGCGCAGTAGCCCCGAGGTGATGACGATGGTGTCAAGAACGACCCGCACTCAACTGGAGCGGCCCGTGCGCGCCCAGCGCACCGCCTCCTCAACCAGATCCTCCAGTTCGTCCTCGGTCACGTCCAAATTGCGCGCCTGGATCTCTTCGACCATCAACCGGTAGAGCCCGTCCTCCACGGCATCCTCGACGAAGGCGGAAAGCGCACCCTTCTTCATTCCACGCTACGCGAGGAACGTCCTCAGGCTACGGTCGGTCTAGGCACTGACTTTGATCGTCCAGCGTTCCATGCCCCAGTAAAAGCGTTTGTGCGCTTATCTGCATGTGCGCTCAGCGCTAGCTCGCAGCACCATTCATTAGAGGAAAATCCGCGTGTCCGTTAGGGGAACCTCGCTCGGACGCGCCAACTCACCGGCAGCGCCTATGGACGAACGGGAGCGATAGCGAGAAGCAGGCCGCCATGAACGGGAAGACGGCGAACATGCTCCCCTTCGGCACGCCGACGAAGACCTCTAGGAACCCGTTCGTGAAGGTGGCCATGGCCGTGAGCCCCAGCGCTATCACACCCGGCTCCATGATGGGAAATTCGCCGAAGTTCCGCACGGCCGGCGCCTAGACTGCGAGTACCTCCTGCAGGTGCCCCTCCAGCGCCCCCAACGTGAGCCCGAAGGCCGCCGCTGCCGGCC
>CALCHY010000218.1 GCA_937907415.1 uncultured Trueperaceae bacterium | reverse complement strand
CCCTGATCGAGCTGCTGATCGTAATCGCGATCATCGGCATCCTCGCCGCCGTACTTATCCCGAACCTGCTAAATGCTCGTGCCCGAGCCAACGATGTCGCTGCTCAGTCCGTGGGTCGTCAGGTCGCCACGGCTGCCGCCGCGATGCAGGTGACGAACCCCGCCAATGCGATCTCCACATGCACCTTGGCTGCCGGTGTTGTTACCGTGGCTTCTGGTACGTTCACGACGACTGTGGCCGCTCCGGCGCCGGTCAGTGCAGTAACCTGCGACGCCACTGGCACGGGTGTGACGGTAACGTACACAGGCGGTACCCCTGGGGTGAGCCCGGTAACTATAGCGATGCAACAGTAAGCAACTAGGCCAGCAAGATACTTGAGAATTGGAGGCCGCCCCGAAGGGGCGGCCTCCAATTGGGCTTGGCCCCAGAAGGTCGACATTTCTTGCGTTGGTGTCCACGGTGTTGACCCGGAGTCAACATTAGGCAAGTACTCTTTCGGAGCGCTAGTAGGTGTGTGGGTATGGCATTAGTTGCGTCGCCGGACCTTCTTGTGAGAAGTGAAGTTCCTTCTTTCTGTAAATTCCTCCAGCGCCAGTCAGCACTACGCTGCCAAGCCCACCTCCTGGTCCTCGGTCGGCGGCACAGCCGATGCCACCTCGAGCAGGTCTATGTAGAGGTACTTCCTGCCAGATAGCCACTCCTCGCTCTGCTCCACGCACATGGCGGTCACCAGCCGTAAGCACGCCTCCCGGTTCGGGAAGATCCGAACCACCCGCGTGCGGCGCTTGAGCTCCTGATTGAAGCGCTCTAGCCCGGTCGTGGAGCGGATGCGGCGCCGGTGCGGCTCGGGGAACGAGAGGCACGCCAGCGTAGCCTCGACGCCCTCCTCGAGCCACGCCCCCACCGCCGGATGAGAGGCGCTCCAACGCTCCACCACCTCACGAGCGAGCGATAGCGCCCAATCGCGGTCCGGCGCGGCGTAGATCGCCTTCAGGTCGGCCGTGAGCGCCGCTTGGTGCTTCCGGGCCACCTTGCCGCGCGCGTCCCTAAGGAAATGCACTTGGCAGCGCTGCCAAGAAGCGCCCTGGAAGTGCCTGTGAACGGCGTTCACCAGGCCGCGGTGATCGTCGCTGGTCACGAGCTGCACGCCATGCAGGCCGCGCTCCTTGAGCTTGCGGAAGAGCGCGTCGTAGGTCGACTCGCTCTCGCTATCCGCCACGTCCACCGCTAAGAGCTCCCGCCGCCAATCCGCCCTGACGCCCTTCACCACCAATACGCCCTGGCTCACCACGCGGCCGTCGACCCCGACGTGCTCGTAGCGAGCGTCCACCATCGGGTACGGGTAACCCACCGCCTCCAGGCGCCGCTCCCGCCAGGCGCTCAGGTCGCCATCCAGCTGGCCCGCGAGACGGCTTACGGTACTCTTGCTGAAGCTCGTGCCGCACAAGAGCTCGGTGATGTCCTTCACCTTCCGCGTGCTCACGCCCTCGAGGTACATCTCCATCAGCGACAGCACTAGCGCCTTCTCGCTGCGCTGGTACCGGTCGAAGAACTCCGTCTTGAAGGTGCCCTCCCGGTCCATCGGAATCAGCAGGTGCAGCGTGCCGACGCGCGTCTTGAGCTGCCGGGGGCGGTAACCGTTGCGGTACCCGCGCCGCTCCTCGGTGCGCTCGAACGAATCGGCGTTCAGGTGCAGCGCGATTTCCTCCTCCAATAGCCGCTGCAACGTGGACTGCACGGTGTCACGCAGGAAATCGGGTTGGTCCACCAGCGCCTCACGCAAACGCGCCGACAAAGCACTATCCTTCAGTTGAGTCATCGTTCACTCCGATTTAGGGTTGATATCCACTTCCCAAACTGGAGGAGCGATGGCTCCCTTCCCTCACGAGAAAGTCGCAGAGCCACCTAATTTACAGAGGATACGGGGCGCGATCTCGCCACGCCGAGACCCTCCTCAAAAGATCATGACGCCAAACTACACGGAATCGTAGACCTGGACGTCGCCTTAGCTCGAAACTACCCCGGCGCTCGACAGCGATTGATCGTTCATAGCGACCGCGGCTCGCAATCCTTATCGATTCGCTACACGGAGAGGCTCGTCCAGGCCGGGGTGGCCGCCTCGGTCGGCAGTAAGGGCGACAGCTACGACAACGCGCTGGTTGAGACGATCATTGGGATGTACAAAGCGGAGGTAAACCACCACCTGGGACCCTGGCGCAGCGCTACTGAGAGGGGGATAGCTACCCTGGAGTGGGTGCACTGGTTCAATTACCAGCGGCTGCTGGAACCGATCGGCGACATGCCGCCGGCCGAGTTCGAGCAGATGTACTATCGCCAGCAGGGTCAGGCGGCTGCCT
>CALCHY010000217.1 GCA_937907415.1 uncultured Trueperaceae bacterium | reverse complement strand
TTCGCCTTCTTGGTGTAGGTGGTGGGGCGCTTGTGGAAGAAGTCGGTGTGCTTGCCGGCCAGCACCTCCTCCTCGAACCAGCGCGTCGCCTCCAGCTCCGCCGGGTCCGGACGGAAGAGCGGCGCGAAGCCGGCATGCTCCAATGCGCCGTCGAAGCGCGCGTCCACGAACGCGTCGACGCTGCGGCGTGGCAGGAAGTCGAGCTCGCCCGCTTCGAAGATCCAGTCGAGGATCGCCGCTTCCGCCGCGCGCGCGTCGCGGCAGGCGGCCAGCACCCGCGCCTCGAGGTCGGCGTCGAACCAGTGCGGGTTCTCCTCGCGCAGCACCTCCACGAGCTTGTAGCCGAACATGGCGTGGATCTGCTCCTCCTTGCTGGTGGCCTCCACGATGTTGGCGACGCCCTTGAAGCGGTTGCGTTCGCGGTCGAACGCCTTCATGATCAGGAACTGCGCGAAGAGGCTGGCGTGCTCCACGAAGGCGGCGAAGAGCAGCACGGTGAGGGCGTGCTCGCGTCCGTCGGCCTCCGGGTCGCTACTACGGGGCCTCTTGAGGTGCTCGTCGAGCACGCGTACGCGGGCGCGCAGGGCGGGGAACTCCTCCAGGCGCTCGAACTCACCGTTGAGCCCCAGCACCTCTAGCAGGTGGGCGTAGGCGTCCTGGTGCCTGACCTCCGACTCGGCGAAGGTGAAGCCCACGGCGCCGACCTCGGGCTTTGGGTAGCGCCGCATCAGGTCGCCCCAGAAGGTCTTCACCGCCACCTCCACCTGCGCGATGGCCAACAACGTGTTGCGGATGGCGCTCCGCTCCACCGGCGTGGCGCGGGTGCGGAAGTCGTGCACGTCGTCGGTGAGGTTGTACTCGGTGTGCAGCCAGTAAGCGTGGCGGATGGCGTCGCGGTACGCCAGGAACTCCGGGTACTCCGCGGGCCGCAGGTGCGTCCTGGGTTCGGTGAGGCGCCGCACGCTCACGCCTCGCACGCCGAGCAGGTGAGCAGGTCGCGGTTGAACGCCTGCGCAGCGTTGACCGAGTGCTGGTAGTAGAGGCTCTTCACGCCCCGCTCCCACGCCTCCAGGTGCAGGCGGTTCAGGTCCGCCGTGGGCGTATCGGGGTGCACCATCAGGTTCAGCGACTGCCCCTGGTCGATGAACTCCTGCCGCTGCCCCGCCTGCACCACCAGGTCGAGCTGGCTCACCTCGGGGAAGGTGGCGAACACGCTCTTCTCCTCGTCGGTGAGCGCGTCCAGGTGCTGCACGCTGCCGTCGTGCTCCAGCACGCTGCGCCAGATGGCGGGGGTGTCCGCCCCCTTCTCCGCCAGCAGGCGCCTGAGCGCCGGGTTGCGGAAGGTGGTCGTGCTCTTCGCCAGGTCCCGCACGTAGTAGTTCGAGCGCAGCGGCTCGATCGACGGCGACACCTGGCCCAGGATGAACGAGCTGGAGGTGGTGGGCGCCACCGCCGTGAGCGTAGCGTTGCGCCGCCCGAAGCCCGCCAGCACCTCCGGCTCGCCGTAACGCTTGGCCAGGTCGGCTGAGGCCACCTCAGCGGCGTCGCGGATGGTGCGGAACACCCGCCGGTTGAGCATCGCCGCCTGCAGGCTGCCGAGGGGCACCATGTTGGCCTGCAGGTAGGAGTGCCAGCCGAGCACCCCCACCCCGAGCGCGCGGTGGCGCTCGGCGAAGCGTACCGCCCGCTCGAAGCGCGGGATGGCGGCCGCCTTCTCGATGAACTCGCTCATCACCGCGTCCAGGAAGCACACCAGCAGCTCGACCGCGTCCGTGTCCTTCCACTCGTCGAAGTACAGCAGGTTCATGCTGGAGAGGTCGCACACGAACGACTCGTCCTCGGACACCGGCAGCATGATCTCGCTGCACAGGTTGCTGGAGCGGATCGTCATGCCCTGCTGGGCGTAGGCGTCGGGCCGGCCGCGGTTGGCGTTGCCCTCGAACAGCACGTACGGCAGGCCCACCTCGGAGCGCGCCTGCAGCACGCGCGCCCACAGCGCACGCTTGTCGCGGTCGCCGGCCACCATCGCCTCCAGCCACTCGTCGCCCACCGTCACGGCGAAGAACAGGTTCTGGATCGGGTTGCCGTCTCCCTTGATGGCCAGGAACTCCTCGACATCGGGATGCTCGATGGGCAGGTAGGCGGCGAACGAGCCGCGCCGCGTGGCGCCCTGCTTGGTGACGTCGATGAGCGTGTCGAACAGGCGCATGAAGTTCACCGCCCCCTCCGACTCGCCGTTATCCGTGATGGGGCTGCCGCGCCCGCGCACGTCGCCGAAGTAAGCGCTGGTGCCGCCGCCGAACTTACTCATCATCCCCACCTCGGCAGCGGTGTCCAGGATGCCCAGCATGGAGTCGGGCACGTAGGAGCCGAAGCAACTGATCGGCAACCCGCGCTTGAGGCCGAAGTTGGCCCAGATGGGTGAGGAGAGCGAGTACCAGCCGCGCGCCAGGTAGTCGTAGAAGCGCTCCGCGAAGCCGCTCACGCCCGGGAGCAGCGCCTCGGCGCGCTCGGCGATGTCGCGCAGGCGCCGCTCGGGCGTGACGCCGGGCAGCAGGTAGCCGCCGGCCAGGAAGGCGCGGCTCTCGTCGTTGAGCCAGGCGAACGGTTCACGTGCACGGCGCACGTGGGGGCGCGAGACGAACGACGGCTTGAGGGACTGGACCGACACGGTGCACCGCTTCCTGCCCTTGCATCGAGGGCCGAGGGATTGGAACCGCGCAGCGGGTACTCGGGCTCCGCGTTCTAGAACGCGATACCGTTGCGGGACAGCGCCGGGTTCGCACCGGCTTCCCCCGCCGCCCTAGCGGGCGCCCCCTCCTGACGGAGAGGCTGAGCGGTCACGCCCCACCAGTAGTAGGGCGTGAGCGGCACCATACAACATCTAGCCCCTGTACCGCCAGAGGCGCCCGACCGGAGCCCGGCGCCGTACAACGCCCGCCGGACCGCGGCGAGCGCACGCGGGCGCCACCGCCCTGGCGCACGAGACCCAGCTAGGCGGCGAGAGCGACGCCCGGTACAAGGTCATCGTCGGCTACGCCAAGGAACCCGCCTACACCGACGAGCGCAACGGCCTCGACCTCTTCATCCGCACCGCCGCCGACGAGCCCGTGCCCAACCTGGCCAGCAGCCTCACCGCCACCCTCATAGCCCCCGACGGCGCCACCACCCGCCCGCTCCCCCTCAGGGGCGTCCACGGCCAGCCCGACCGCTACACCGCCGACTTCATCCTCACCCAGCCCGGCGCCTACCAGCTCCACCTCACCGGCTTCATCGGCGCTCTCGAGCTCGACCTCACCTTCACCCTCCACGCGGTCGGCACCCTCAGCGAACTGCGCTTCCCGTGAGCCACGACCTGCACCTAACCACCCGCGCGCCGCGCCGCCTGCTCGCCACCCTCGCCCTGCTCCTCAGCGGCGCCGCTATGGCGCACGCCCACCTGGCGGCGAGCAACCCGGCGGCCAACGCCACCATCACCCAGCCCCTCGCCAAGGTCACGCCCACCTTCAGCGAGCCCGGCCCCGGCCTCCCCTTTGGTCGGGGGAAAATCGCCCCCTGTGCCATAACGCACCGTTTTCGATACACAAGCGTGCGGAGCCGTAGCGTTCGAAGCTGCAGGGGCAAGCCATTAGCTGAATCCGGGGAGTGAGACTCCCGTAAGGCGTCACGTCGTACCGTGTTTACGGCCGGGGGGCCGCGTGGCCGCGTGGCCGAGGAGAGATGCGATGGACGAGTTCGCGCTGACTATCAGCGTGAGCAGCGAAACGCTGCTCGATCAACTGCCCGCCGCCACCTGGACGGTGGATTCCGATCTGCGACTGACCTCGTGGAACGGCGGCGGCCTGGTGCCGCCAGGCGCCGCGCCCGACATACGCCCCGGCCAATCGGTGACGGCCATCCTGCACGCCTACGGCGTCGACAGCGCCGCGCTCGCGGCGCACACGCGGGCGCTCCAGGGCGCGACCACGAGCCTGTCGGTGCGGGGGCTGCGGGCCGCGAGGTCAAAGTGAGCCTCTCGCCCCTGCGGGGCAGCGGCGATCACGTCATCGGCGTGGTCGGAGTGGCGGTGGAGGTCACAGACGAGGCGCGCGCGAACGAGCGCACCCGCCGCGAAGCGGCGTTCGGGCGCACCCTCTCCACCTTCTTCGGTCACACGGTAAGGCACAAGGTGGACGCCGCCTTCTACCAACAGGTGCTCGCGGCCGCGCTCGACATGGTGCCCGGCGCGCAAGCCGGCTCCTTCTGGCGGCGCAACGACGACGGCAACTACCAGGCAATGGCGGCGCTCGGCTTCGAACTGGCGGCGCTCGAGGGCGTCACGCTCACCGCCGCGGAGCTCAGCCGCACGGAGCCCGGCCACGACACCCGCTTAGCATCCAGGGCGCAGCAAGAAACCTCTGACCCAGCGCCGAGGCAGCGGCGGCCGCCCGCGCCCGTGGGCGTGGTGCGCGCCACCCTCAGCGTCCCCGTCATGCTGCATGACGAGGCCGTCGCCTACCTCTACCTGCACAGCTTCGACCGCGGCGACGCGTTCGACGCGCAAGCGCACGAGTTCGTGCAGCTCTTCGCGAACGAACTGGCGGCGCTCTTCGATCACGTGCAACTACAGGTAACGCTCCGTAAAGAACGCTCGCGCCTGGCGCGCTCCGTGGCGGAGTACAAGGCGCTAGCCGAGTTCAGCGCCGAGATCGAAACCATCCACGACACCGACG
Source organism: uncultured Trueperaceae bacterium (assembly GCA_937907415.1). Next base: position 371 of record CALCHY010000217.1, on the reverse strand, counting down.
AACTCGTCGAGTACGGCACAGAGCGGCTCCTGCGCGCGTTCGAGTTCGACACCGCCATGTTCACCGAGGTGCGTGACGGCGCCGTCCATTTCGAACGCCTGCGCGGGCGCACCACCGAGGAGCTCATCCGCACCCTGCGCACCCCGCAACCCCTCGGAGCGGGTGTCAGCGGCCGCGTAGCCGTCACCGGCGAAGCACTCTACGTCGACGACTACCCCACCTGGGAGGCGCGCCACGAACCGTACCTACCGACCGGCGTGCAGTCGATACTCGCGCTACCCGTCCGCAAGCACGGGCAAGTGCTCCACACGCTGGCGTTCGCGACCCTCAACCGCCGCGCCGCGCTCGACGAGAACGCCGTGCGCATCGCC
>CALCHY010000216.1 GCA_937907415.1 uncultured Trueperaceae bacterium | reverse complement strand
TCGCCCCACGACCAAACTGCCGCTCAATCTGCGACAAAGCCGCATCCAAGGCCTTAACGCGTTCCTTATCCATGATCCTGCCTCCAGTCGGGCGTGGGCAGGGCGGTGTGCCCGCAACTCCACTACCTCAGTGATACCTTAAATACTAAGGCACCGGGGCGGGGTCGCGCAAGCGCCTATTGCCTAGAAGCGCTAGGCAGTCAACACCTGTCGCACGGCAGCAAGAACGCGTTGCGCGTCGGGACGATAGTGATGCTCGAGCGTGGTGAACGGCGGGTAAGGAGCGTCCCAACCAGCCACCCTGACGATGGGCGCCTCCAAGTAGTAGAGCGCCCCCTCCGCCAGCCGCGCGACGACCTCGGCTCCGAAGCCACCGCTGCGCGGCGCCTCGTAGACCACTACCACTCGCCCGGTGCGCTTGACGGACTCCAAGATGGTCGCCTCGTCTAGCGGCACCAACGTCTCGAGGTCGATCACTTCTAGCTCCACGCCCTCGCGCGCCGCTACCTCGGCTGCCTTCAGGCAAACGTCGACCATGCCGCCATAACTCACCAGGGTGACGGCGTTGCCACCTCGCACCACCCGCGCCTGACCAAGTGGGTAGGTGTAGTAATCGGCCTCGATCACCTCGCGTTGCGAGCGGTAGAGCTTGATGGCCTCGAGGAAGAAGACGGGGTCCGGGTCGGCTATTGCGGCCAAGAGGAGCCCCTTGGCGCGCGCAGGAGACGACGGGATGACGACCTTGACGCCAGGCACGCTCGCCAACACGCCCTCAGGTGAGTCGGCGTGTTGCTCAGGCGTGTGAACACCGCCTCCGTAAGGTGCGCGCACGACGACGGGCAGCGAGAAGCGGCCGCGCGTGCGGTGCCGGTAACGGCCGAGGTGCGACATGATCTGGTCGAGAGCGGGGTACAAGAAGCCAGCGAACTGGAGCTCGGCAACCGGCCGCATGCCGCCTAGCGCTAGGCCGATCGCGAGCCCCATGATGCCTGACTCCGCCAACGGCGTGTCGAAGACGCGCTCGGGTCCGAAGCGTTCCTGAAGCCCGTCGCTGGCGCGAAAAACGCCGCCGAGCAACCCGACGTCCTCGCCGAAGAGGAGCGTGGTTGGGTCGCGTTCAAGGGCGAGGGCCAAGGCGTCGTTGATGGCCTGCACCATGGTCACGCCCGTCTGCGCACGGTCTGGGAGCGGCGTAGTGGCAGCTTCAGGCGCCATCGAGGGCCTCCATGGCACGGCGCTGGTCCGGCCACGGCTCCGCGAACACGTGCTCGACGATGCTGACGGCTCGCGGTTCAGGCGTGGCGTCGGCCACCGCCAGCGCCGCGCCCAGCTCCTCGTCCAGTTCGGCCATGAACGCCGTTTCGCGCTCGACGTCCCACAACCCGCGCGCCGACAAGACGGCACGCAGCCGGCCAAGCGGCTCCTCCGCCTCACGCCTTGCCGTCTCCACCTCGTCGCGATAACGGTGCGGATCGTCGCTGGTGGTATGGGGCGCCAAGCGGTAAGTCACCGCCTCGATGAGGGTCGGCCCGTCGCCCGCCCGCGCACGAGCGACGGCGGTCCGGGCCGTTACGAGGCAGGCCACGTAATCGTTGCCGTCGACCCTCACACCCGGCATGCCGTAACCAAGCGCACGGTCAGCAACGCGCACGTTGGCCATCTGACGCTCCGTCGGCACACTGATGGCCCAGCCGTTGTTCTGCACGACGAACACCACTGGCGCCCGGAGAACGGCCGCGAAGTTGAGCGCTTCGTGGAAGTCCCCCTCACTAGTGCCGCCATCACCCACGTACGCCATCACGACCCACGGCTCGCGGTGAAAGCGTCCGGCAACGGCGAGCCCGACCGCCTGGGGCAACTGCGTGGCGATTGGGATGTAGAAAGGCAGGACCCGCACGTCCTCCGGGTAGCGCCAACCCTCGGCGTGCGCCCGCCAATAGAGCACGAGTTGACTGAGCGGCAGGCCGTGGGTGAGGGCGGCAGCGCTCTCCCTGTAGCTCGGCACCAGCCAATCGTGCGGGGCGAGCGCCATGGCCGTCCCGACCTGGGCGGCCTCCTGGCCGCGGTACGGGGCATAAACGCCTAGCCGACCCTGGCGCTGCAACACCACCGCACGCTCGTCGAAGTGGCGCGCACGCGCAACGGCCATGTAGCCAGCCACCAGTTCATCGTCGCCGAGCGGCAACGAGCCAGCGACCTCCCCGTTAGCGGGAACGAAGCGGACCGTATCCATTGGCCCCTCCCTACCTGCCGCCGGTAGTCACAAGCTCAGGTGCACCCGAACTGGCGCACCTCGGGTAAGTACCCGCGGCCACGAATCAGTACGGCCAAGCTACCGCGAAGCGGCCCGTGAGGTGAGCTGCACGCGCACGGTGAGGGTCCGCTCGAAGTACCTGACCCCGGAGGCGGGCCTAGACTTACGGATATGGACATGGCAGCCATCGTCTCACTCTGTTGGTGGATGACTCTGCCGCTTGCCGTAGTCGGTTCTCTCCTGCACTTCCTCTACGACTTGACCGGTGAGAAGCGCTGGCCGTGCCGTACCTGCTTGGCAGTCGGCGCATAATACGGGCAGAGAGCGCCACCGGCGCCCTCGCTTGCCTGGCAGGCGCGGAGGTGATGAAGCTGCAATCAGAGAAACATCGTTCCGAGCGTATCGGGTGGCTGCGCGCCGCCGTGCTGGGCGCCAACGACGGGATTCTCTCGACCGCGAGTCTCGTGCTCGGCGTCGCCGGCGCTGGCGCTGCGAAGCCAGCCGTCATCGTTGCCGGGCTCGCAGGCCTGGTTGCTGGCGCGATGTCGATGGCGGCAGGCGAGTACGTTTCAGTCAGTTCTCAAGCCGACACCGAGGCCGCCGATCTGGAGCGGGAGCGCGGGGAGCTAGCCAGCGTCCCAGCCGCCGAACACAAGGAACTGGCAGACATCTACGTGTCGCGCGGCGTTAAGCCCGATCTAGCGGCGCAAGTCGCGACCCAGTTGATGGAACACGACGCGCTCGGCGCACATGCCCGCGACGAGTTGGGCCTCACGGAGGAACACCGCGCTAGGCCACTCACAGCCGCGGCGGCCTCGGCCGCGAGTTTCACCGTCGGAGCTGCGCTACCCTTGCTGGTGGTGGCCATAGTTTCGGAGGCCCGCGCACCCGTCGCGATCGCGCTGAGCACCTTGGTCAGCCTCACGCTCCTTGGGTGGCTGGCCGCCTGGGCGGGCGGCTCCCCGCCTGCGAAGGGGATCTTGCGCGTGACCGTGTGGGGCGCCATAGCGATGGCGCTGACTTACGCGATAGGCGTGTTGTTCGGCACGTCGGTGGGTTGAGTCTTTCACGGCGCTACCTGTGTACTAACCCCAAGAAGCGCGTGACCACGACGCCCGCGCGGCCACGTCCGTTGCGGTAGCGTGACAGGCACGATGACCGAGGT
>CALCHY010000215.1 GCA_937907415.1 uncultured Trueperaceae bacterium | reverse complement strand
TCCTCATCCTCGCCGGCGTCATCCACGCCTTCTTGCGCGGCAAGCCAGCAGGCAAAGACCCGTGGGATGCCCGCACCCTCGAGTGGACCACGTCATCTCCGCCCGCCTACTACGACTTCGCCGTTCAGCCGGTCGTCAACTCCCTCGATCCGCTCTGGGTTGAGAAGCACCCAGGCGCCATGGGCGGCGTAACCGCCCCCGACCCCGAGAGCGGCAAAGCGTACGACGCCCACGGCATCCACATCCCCGGCCAGTCGTGGTTCCCGTTCGTCGCTGCCCTGGCCCTCACCGTCGGCTGCTACGGCCTCATGTACGACAACATCGTCTTCGCCATCATCTGCGGCCTCGCGTTCATCTTCTGCATCTTCGGATGGGCGTACGAGGGCGTAGGCGGCACGCACTTGCACCTTGACCTCGCGGAGGAAGGCAAATGAGCGCCGAAGCAAGTACCGCCGCCACGGGCACCGTGGTAGCGCCCTACCGTTCCAGCAAACTGCCAGACGTCAAGTTGATGATGTGGGTGTTCCTCGCGTCAGACACCATGTTCTTCGGCTCGCTGATCGGCACCTACCTCGCCTATCACAACCGCAGTCTCGTCGGCCCCATGCCGCGCGACCTCTTCGACATCCCGCTAACCACGGTCAGCACGTTCGTGCTGCTCATGTCGAGCTTCCTCATGGTGCTCGCGCTCCACTCGCTGCGCGAGAGCGACATTGGCAAGTTCCGACTGTGGACACTTGGCGTCGCCGTGTTCGGCTCCATCTTCCTCGGGTTCCAGGTCTACGAGTTCACGCACTTCGCGAACGCGGGCCTGAGCATCCACCAGAACCTCTTCGGGACGACGTTCTTCATCCTTACCGGAACCCACGGGGTCCACGTGACGGTAGGCGTGCTCTGGCTAGTCAGCCTCTTGATCACCTCGTACCTGCGACCCATGCAGGCGAAAGACGCCGTCTACCTAGAGATCGCCGGCCTCTACTGGCACTTCGTCGACATCGTGTGGATCGTGATCTTCACGGTCGTCTACCTCGTGGAATTCTTGTGAGCGGGGCTCTCGACTAATGGCTGAAAGCAAGCACTCCTCCGTCACCAGCTACGTGATCGTCGCCCTCATCCTTGGCGTCATCACCTACATCGAGTTCGCGCTCGTCGAGTACCCGCAAGCGTGGCTCGGTAGCACCTGGACCCTCGTCTGGCTGATCGCCCTCTCGATCGTCAAGTTCATCATGGTCGTCATGTTCTTCATGCACCTCAAGGACGACGACCGCACCTACACCGGCTTCTTCTCTAGCGGCATGTTCATAGCCCTAGCCACGTTCGTCGGCTTGACGGCCATGTTCGTCCTGCCGCGCGCCGTGGCCTCCACCAAGCCGGAGAACGTGGCAGCGGCCAACGCCGCCCACGCCGAGGTTCCGGAAGCCTTGCTCGAGAACGTCGAGACGGGCGGCGCGTCACGCACGCCAGATCAGATCGCTGACACCCCCCGCGTGGCGGACCGCAGCGTGGGGATAACGCCCCCGACCGCAAGCAACGATGCGTCCACCTACAGCGTGACCGCCCCAACTACCGCGGCAGCTGGCACCCCGGCAGCAGCTGGCACCCCTGAAGCGGCGCCAGCTCAGGCTGGTGGCGCCGACGAGGCACCAGCAGCGGCCACGCCAGCCGCTGAAACGCCAGCCGCAGCAGCCCCTGTCGAATGGGATGCCGCCCACGGCGCCACCGTCTTCAACTCCAACTGCATGGCCTGCCACCAGGCGACCGGCCAGGGCATCCCGGGAGCATTCCCGCCGCTTGCTGGTCACGCGGCTGACATCTACACGCTCGACGGCGGCCGCACCTACCTCCTCGACACCGTGTTGTTCGGCCTGCAAGGCCAGATCAACGTCAACGGGGCGGTTTACAACGGCGTCATGCCTGCCTGGAACCACCTCCCAGACGGCGACATCGCCGACGCCCTCAACCACGTGCTCACCGCGTGGGGTACCGCGCCGGCAGGGTTCACGCCGTTCACGGCAGCCGACGTGGAAGCGCGCAGGCCTGACGCCCTCACCGCGGCCGACGTGCACGCCCACCGCGAGGCCATCGGCCTGCAGTAACTACTGCCCTAACCTCGGCAAGCCGCCATGCGGCGACCCGAGACTGAACCCGAACCGAGCACTGCGGTTACCCGCCGTGCTCGGTTTGGGTTTAGCATGGCACCACGCCCCGCTGGTCCCTAGAAGGCATCGGGCGGCGGCGGGAGAAGGACCTCAAGAGATGCTCTACCTAGACTGGCAGTTGGAGCCCGTGCTCCTCGGAATGATCGCCACCGCAGCCGTGGCGTACTACCTCTCGGTAGGGCCGCTGCGCAAGCGCATAGCACCAGGGCAGCCGTACCCGACCGGACACGCCATCGTCTTCGGACTCGGCCTCCTGGCGCTGTTCCTCAACGAAGGCTCGCCCTTACACGACCTCGCCGAACGCTACTTGCTCTCGGCGCACATGGCGCAGCACCTTACGCTCACTTACGCCATCGCGCCGATAATCCTGGTGGGCACACCCAGATGGCTGCTCAAGGCCTCCCTCGCCAACGCGCGCATGCTTCCCGTCACGAAGGTGCTACTCAGCCCCCTAGTGGCGTTCGTGGTGTTCACCTTGGTGCTCTCCGTCTACCACCTCCCCGCCATCTACGACCTGGCACTCTCAAACACTTCCTTGCATCACGCCGTTCACATCGTCATCCTCTTCGCGTCCCTCATGGTCTGGTGGCCCATCATGAGCCCCCTAGAGGAACTCCCGCGGCCCGCGTTCATCGTGCGCATGGCGTACCTCTTCCTCCTGCCCGTCGCTCAGCTCCCGATCTTCGCAGGCATCACCTTCGCGCCCGAACCGCTCTACGCCGCCTACGCCAACATGCCGGTGCGCGCCTTCGGCCTGTCGGTCCTCGAAGACCAGCAGATCAGCGGCGCCATCATGAAGGTCGCTGGCCTCATCGCGTTCGGCATCCCGTTCATCGTCACGTTCCTGCAGTGGTTCATGAGCGAGGACAAGGGTCAAAGCTGGCGACCTCAACCGCGGACGCACAAGCCGTCGTGAGCGTAGCAGCAAACCCCCTGCCAGGCAAGCTTCGCGCCATTGCTTTCGACTGGGGAGGCGTTTTCACGGAGGGCACGTTCGACTCTAGCGCCCACGCCCGCCTCGCCGAGCTGCACGGCCTGCCTGCCACCACCGTAGAGCCCCACTACCTGCACCTCATGGAGTCGTTCGAGGTAGGCGCGTACGACATGGCTGAGTTCCACCGCCGCTTTCAAGCCGCCGTCGGTGGCACGTCCAGCCTGCCGGACTTCCGCGCCGCGTTCCTCGGCGCCGTGCGCGAGCGACCGGCCATGTACGAACTACTTGCGTCGCTCCCAGGCAACATCAAGGTCGGCATGCTCTCCAACAACGTGCCTGAACTATGTGACCTCGTGCGCGACGACCCGCGCATGCAGCGCATGCAAGCGCCCGTCTTCTCCAACGAGATAGGCGTGCGCAAGCCGGAACGAGCCGCGTTCGACGCCCTATGCGAAGCGCTCGACCTGCCGCCGGAAGCCATCGTGTTCATCGACGACAACGCCGCCAACATCGCCGCCTGCAACGCTTTGGGTTTCGAGGGCCTGCTCATCGACGACCTGCCGAGCTTCGCTGCTCGCTGGCGCGCCGTGCTACCGCAACTAGCCCTACCGCAAGGCCTCACATGAGCGCCCGCAAGGGCGACGCGCAGTACGTCGAGCACCTCGGCGACGACCGCGCCCTATGGGAGCCAGAGGCCACCACGCCGCGCGCCTTCAAGCTCATCCAGGGCTACCTGTGGCACCCACGCGAACAGCAGCACGACATGGCTGCGCTCCTCCCGGAGGAGTTGGGCCCGGACGTCCACCTGCTCCTCGACGCCATGCCGGCGGCGCCTTTCACCTTCTTCGAGGACGGCACCCTCAGCGCCACCCAGGTCGTCTACCAGCTAACGGTGGTTTCCATCGTGCAGCCGGGGCAAGACCCAGCTGGCCTGCTGACCGAGATGGCGGAACGGCTGGAGGAGCGCCTGGACGCCACTCCAGCCGACGTCGGCTGGCAGCTCATGAGCGACCTCCGTGAGGTCGACTGACCGCGCCCCAGAACGCTAGAGCGGAATGTTGCCGTGCTTCCTGAAGGGCACCTGAACTTCTTTGCCCTCCAGCATCCGTAGGCTGCTGATGAGCCTGCGGCGCGTGTCCTTGGGGTCGATGACGTCGTCGATGTAACCGCGTTCCGCAGCGGCGTAAGGGTTGTCGAAGCGCCGCTTGTACTCCGCGATGCGCGCGGCGCGCGTGGCGGCCGGGTCTTGCGCCTTCTGGATGTCGCGGCGGTAGATGATGTTGGCGGCGCCCTCCGCGCCCATCACTGCCACGGCGCCAGTCGGCCAGGCGAGCACCACGTCCGCGCCCATGTCGCGCGAGTTCATCGCGAGGTACGCACCGCCGTAACTCTTGCGCACGATGAGCGTCACTTTCGGCACGGTCGCTTCGGCATACGCGTACAGCATCTTGGCGCCGTGGCGGATGATCCCAGCGTGCTCCTGGGCGACGCCTGGCATGAAACCGCTAACGTCCACGAAGGTCACGATCGGCACGTTGAAGGCGTCACAGGTGCGGATGAAACGCGCCGCCTTGTCGGAAGCGTCGCTGTCTAGGGTGCCCGCGAGGTGCCGTGGGTTGTTCGCCACCACGCCAACGGCCTGTCCGCCAAGGTGCGCGAAGCCGACGATCATGTTCTTGGCGAAGTCCGGTTGGATCTCGAGGAACTCGCGGTCATCGACCACACCCTTGACGACGTCGATCATGGGGTACGGCCTGCGCTGGTCGGGGTGCACGACTGCGAGGAGCTCGGACGTCTCGCGCGAGTCAGGGTCCTTGGTCGCGCGGAGCGGCGGCTTCTCCCGTGCCGATTGCGGCAAGTATGCGAGCAGCTGGCGGATGGTGGCGAGCACGTCGGCGTCGTCTACGCCCTCTAAGTGAGCCACGCCGGAGAGCTTCGCGTGCACGTCGGCCCCACCGAGCTCCTCGAGCGTGACGACTTCCTTGGTCACCGACTTGATGACCTCGGGGCCGGTTATGAACATGTACGAGGTGCCGCGCGCCATGAGCACGAAGTCCGTCATGGCTGGGCTGTACACGGCGCCGCCAGCGCACGGCCCCAGGATCGCCGAGATCTGCGGCACCACGCCCGAGTAGCGCGCGTTGCGGAAGAACACGTCGCCGTAACCAGACAGCGAGTCGACGCCCTCTTGAATGCGCGCGCCCGCCGAGTCGTTGAGGCCGACGATGGGCGCGCCCGTCCGCACGGCCAAGTCCATGACGTTGGCGATCTTCTGCCCGTGCATCTTGCCGAGGCTGCCGCCGAGGACGGTGAAGTCCTGCGAGAACACGAACACGGTGCGGCCGTTGACGGTGCCGTAGCCCGTGACGACCCCCTCGCCGGGTGCGGAGACGCCGTCCATGAGGTCACCACCGCGGTGCGCGACGAACACGCCAAGCTCGACGAAGCTGCCATGGTCGAGGAGCGCGGCGACGCGCTCTCGCGCCGTTAGGCGACCAGATTCCCGCTGCTTTCTGAGCCGCTGCTCGCCGCCGCCAGCCTCGATCTTCTTGCGGCGCTCCTCCATCTCGGCGGTGAGCTCGTTCATCCAGGTGATGGTGTCGTCTGCCACGCGTGATTGCCTCCTGCTGCTCGTTGCTGGTGAGGATACCGCGCCCCAGACGCAATCACGCGAACGTATTCCGCTTGGGCTAGTCGCCGGTGCTCAGCGGTGACGTAACGACGCGCAACTCGTCCGGACCGATGAAGCCCTGCAAGCGCGCGAGTTGTTCGCGAAAGACGGGGTCGTCAGCGTGCGCGGCCACGTCGAGCAGGTCCTGCTGCTCGGCCTGCAAGCGCGCCACGTCTGCCTCGAGCCTCGCGACCTCGCGCTTGGTGACGAACATGCGGTCGCTCTCTACGAAGGTCAGGTAGAGGAGCTGCAGCACGCCAAGCGTAGCGAGCACGACGATGACGAGGTTCAGCTTCTGCTTGCGCGGAGCCTGAGGCGCTTCGCCCTCGCCGTCGGCCTGCCAGGGCGCCGTCATACGCGCACCTCCTGCATGGCGAGCGCCTCACGCAAGAAGCGCACGGCGTCCTCTGGCATGGTGGGGTTCACGAAGTAACCCGTGCCCCAGTCGAAACCCGCCTGGTTGGTGAGGCGCGGCAGCAACTCGATGTGCCAGTGGAAGTCCGGTCTCCCCTCCTCGACCACCATGTGCAGCATGAGGTTGTAAGGCGGTTGGTCGAGGGCGTCGTTGAAGGCGCGCACGAGCTTCTGCAGGATCTCCGCTAACGCAGGCAGCGTGTTGGCAGCCACGGATGCGAAGGAGCTGCCGTGGTGCCGCGGCAAGATCCACGTCTCGAATGGCGTCTTGGAAGCGAAGGGCGCGATGGCGACGAAAGCATCGTTCTGCGTCACGACCCGCTGCCTGGCCGCGATCTCACGCTCCAGCACTTGGCAGAAGAGGCAGCGTTCGTGCTCCCGGTAGTGCGCGGCGGCGACCGACACTTCTTCCTCGACCCAGCGGTTGGTTACCGGCACTGCGAGGAGTTGCGCGTGAGGGTGGTCGTAAACGGCGCCTGCGGCCCGCCCGACGCTGCGGGTGAGCTGCACGTGCGCGATACCCGGCCGCCCGGCCGCCACGGCGACGCGCTCGCGGTAGAAGCGCAAAACCTCGGTGAGGTGCTCGCTCGACATGGTCTCGAGGCGTTTCCTCGAGTCCGGGTGCTCGACGATGATCTCGTGATAGCCGTACGCCGCTGCTTGCTCGAAGAGGGAATCGCCGGCGTCGACCTCGGTCGGCCTGGCGCTGACGAGCTGAGCAGGGTGGCTGAGGGCGCGCACCCGCCAATCAGGGCCGCCCGCTTGAGAGCTGGCCGGCCTGACCGCAGCGATCTCGACCCCTACGCCCTCGCCGCCAGGCGACAGGCGCGAACGCTCGTCCGAGGGCGCGACGCTACCGAAGTCAGACGGCTCGAGCCCCCGTTCGGGAGAGAGCAGCACCCAGGCGCGCCCGAAGGGATCCTTCCTGAAGAACGGCATGCGAACCCAGTCTAATCCGGCGTTGCCGCGCTGGTCGTTATGAAATTCATCCGCAGCGCGCTTGCATCAACCGAACAGGCCAGGTTGTGCGGCTGGCTCATCGGCGGCGCCAGGCAAAGCAGTGACCTCGCGGAACTCGAGCCCTAACGCGCCGAGGCGGTTGAGCGCGGGCGCCGTTACGGCCGGCGCTGCGAGCACGCCGCGCACCTCACCCGGGTAGCGGGCGCGCACGCTCTTGACGTAACGGTCAAGCTGGTGGACGGCCTCGTGGTTGGCCTTGCCGCGCTTGAGCTCGACGACGACCAAGCGGCCCTCGCTGTCACGCGCGAAGAGGTCGATGCCGCCGACGTCCGTCGGGAGCTCGAGTTCGATGACGACCAGGCCCGGTTCGATGATCTCTGGGTCGCGGGCCAGGGCGCGTTGCATGTCTGCCTCGCTGCCCATCAGCACGAAGTTGCCGTTCTCCTCCAGCCGCATTGCCAGCGCGAGGGCCGGCACTTGGAACGCCACCCTGACGAACTCGGCCGGGGTGAAGCGCTCTGCGACCAACACGGCGTACCCGTCTTCGATGCTGACGCGTACGTCATCCGTTTGTGGCTGCCAGTTCACGGGTTTGACGCCGCGCGGCCCCTGCACTTGCACGCTGCCGTCCGCCTTGACGAGCACGATGTAGGCTCCGGCCTCGGCCACGCTGGCTGCGCGGCCGCTGTAGAGGACTTCGCACTCTCCGACCACTTGAACCAGCTCGCCGCCTGCGCGCAGGTGCTCGTCGAGGAACGCCACCAGCTCTTCTGGGCTTGGGTCGGTCAGCAGGTCTCGCACCACGCAGGCGAGTGTATCAACGGGGCGAGGTTGCCGAGCGCTAGGTAGACTCACCCTCATGGCACTCATTGGCGCTCACGTTTCCACTGCCGGGGGCAGTTACAAGGCTTTCGAACGCGGCCTAGAGATCGGCTGCACGGCACTGCAGATCTTCGTCAAGAGCCCTAACCAGTGGCGGGCCAAGCCCATCGACCCGGCTGACATACAGAAGTTCCACGAGGCGCACGCCACCAACCCATGGCCGGTGACTGCGCACGCTGCGTACCTCATCAACCTCGCGTCGCAGAAGGAGGACATCTCGGAGAAGTCACGCGCCGGGCTGGCTGACGAACTTGCGCGCTGCGATCTGCTTGGCGTTAGCGGCCTCGTGTTCCATCCAGGAGCGCGTCTAGGCGCCGGCGTTGAAGTTGGCATCGAGGACGTCGCCCGCAACATGGACGCCGTGCTTGCCGCCAGCCCTGACGTGCGCACCAAGCTCCTGCTCGAGAACACAGCGGGACAGGGTTCGACCATCGGGGTGCGTTTCGAGGAACTCGCGGGCATCATCGCGTTGCTCGACGAGCCGGACAGGGTCGGCGTCTGCCTCGATACTTGCCACGCTTTCGCGGCAGGCTACGACCTCAGAACGCCGGCTGGCTACGAGGCCGTACTTGCGGAGTTCGACAGCGTCATCGGGCTCGAGCGGCTGCTGTGCGTGCACCTCAACGACTCGAAACATCCGCTCGGCTCGCATAAGGACCGCCACGAGAACATCGGTGACGGCGAGATCGGCGCCGAGTGCTTCGCCGTGATCGTCAACGACGACCGCCTAGCGGCGGTACCCAAGCTGCTCGAGACGCCGATGGGCGACGACGACCTCGGCCACGGCCGTGATATGGAGAAGCTCCGTGCATTCCTCTGAGGTGACACCCATGACGGACCAACTAGCGGCGGAGTTCCTCCGCACCACCCTCGCAGACACTTTGACGCGTAATCACCGGATGGTGCTGCAACTAACCGCAGACATGCCCGAGGCGGCCGCCCTCCAACCCTTGGTCGAGGACGGCAGCCACATGAACTGGTTGGTTGGCCACCTGGTCAGTAACCGTGACTCCATCCTCGCGCTCCTCGGCGAAGACCGCGTGCGGCCTGCCGAGACGGACGAGGCCTTCGGCTACGGCAGCAAACCAACCGCGGAGGCCACGGCGACGCTAGCCGAGCAGCTGAGGGCGTACGAGCTGGCCAACGTGCCGCTGCTCGAGGCGATCGCGGCGCTAACGCCGGAGCAGTTGGCCGCGCCAGCCGGCCGCAGGAGTGTGCGTGAGCGCCTTGAGTTCCTCGTGTGGCACGAAACCTACCACCTCGGCCAACTGATGCTCTACCGGCGCGCTGCCGGCCTCGACAACCCGATCGGTTGACAGAACCTGAGTGGGCCGCGGCCAGGAACAGCGCCGCGGCCCACCAGTAAACGCAGCGTTGGTCAGTGAGCCAAGCGCCAGGCGCCGTCCTTGATCTCTGCGATCACGTTAGCGCGGTCGTCAAGTCCTGAGTGATCGGTGCCGGTGAAGTCGAACACCCCGCCGATGCCGACGAACGGGCCCATGCCCTCGATGGCGTCGCGCAACGCCAAGCGCCTGGCGACGTGGTCAGCGGTGTCGAACGCCCCACGCGCATCAGCGAAGTCGGCCGCGTTCACGAGCGCCATCACGGCGTCGTATGCGTGCCCGCCGAAAGTAGTGGCCGTCTCACCCGGGTAGGCGGCGGCGTAGGCGTTGGCGTACGCCAAGCTCACGTCTCGCCCTGGGGCGGTGGCCGCGAGGTCTGCCGCGACGAGCAGCGGTCCTACCGCCAAGCGCACGCCTTCTGCGGCTGCGCCGGCTAGTTCGATGAAGCGGTGGTTGCCGACCCCGTGGCTGACGTAGATGTCGCCGCCGAACCCTAGGGTCCGCAGTTCTCTGACCATGCGCGCCGAGTCGTCGACGATGCCCCACACGAGCACCACTTGCGGGCGCGACAGCGTGGCGGCAAGCACGGGCGCCGTGTAGGACGTGGCTTGAGCGTCGTAGCGCACGACGGTGTCAAGGGTGATGCCACTGCCTGGGAGGAGGAGCTGCAACTCGACTAGGCCGCTCTCCCCGAACGCGTCGGCCAGGCCAACGAAGGTCATGTCGCTCACGCCACGGGCGCGCATGTCGGCCACTACGCCGTGCAGGATGAGAGTGTCGGACGGCGCGGTCGAGAAGACCCAGCGGCGCGACTCAGCCGGGTTGGCGATCGGCGCTGCTGCCGCGAGGCTGATGAGCGGGACCCGCGCAGCCTGCATGGGCGCAACCACGGCCAGGGCGGCCTCCGAGCGTGTGCAGCAGATGATGGCGTCTACCTCGTTCGCGGCTAGCAACCCGTTGACGAGCTCGATGGTCTTCTCGACCTGCGAGCCGTCGTCGAGCACGCTCAACTCGACCTGCACCCCGCTGCGGCCAGCTAGCTGCTCGGCGAGGAGGGCGAGAGTGTTGGCCTCGCTCGCTCCGAGGGCTGCGGACTCTCCGGTGCTGGAGATCACGGCCCCAACGCGCAGGACTTGCGACTGGGCGTGGGCCACGCCTAACCCGGTCGTGGCGGGCACGACCAGGGCCCAGCCGAAGACGGCCAAGGCGAGCGTCGCGAGGAAGGTTGGACGACTGTTCAACTTACGCATGATTCCCTCCAGGGACTTGGTCGCGGCGGCGCACCGCGCGCTCACGCGCGGCCCCGCCTCCTCATACCTCAGTCTAGGCACGATACTCGCATGCCGACCGCACTGACTCCGTCTTGGGCGTACCCAGGCCTAGGCATCCGTCTGGTCGCTTGCGCCGAGGAACGCCTCGACGAGGGCGAGGGGGCCGCTCATGTCGTACGCGTGGTAAAGCGCCGCCTGGTTGCGGACCGGGTCGCCGAAGAAGAACTTCTCGTAGAGGTTCTGGCGCCCGCCGAAGGCGGAGATGGTCATGTCCCACGCGAGGCGGAAGAGCCGCAGCCGCTCGCCCGCCGCCAGGGTGCTCGACTGCAGGTACTTGTCGATGGCGTCGGCCATCGGCCCCGAGCGTTCACCTTCGCTCGGCAGCATGATCATGCCGCTGGCGCCTAGCAGTTGCAGGATCTCGACCATGCGCGGGTAAACCTGCGGGAAGTACGCGCGCGCCGTGTTCATGGTGGCGCGGTCCGGCGTCATGGTGCCGTGTTCGTCCGGGGTGGCGCGTTCTTCTGCCCGGGTGAGGAGCGACTCGAGGGTCTCGAGGACGGTTATCAGCTCGGCCATCTTCTGTTGCACGTGCTGGAACTGGGCGCTGCCGATGGCGCGCACGATGAGCTCTGCCACGCCGAGGAACGCCTGCGCCTTGACGATCTTGACGTTGAGGACTTGGTGACCCATCTGGTACACGGCGTTCGTCGCTGCGTACACGCCTGCCGCCAGCTCCGGGTCGCCGAGCAGGAAGACCCGCTCCCACGGCACGAGCACGTCGTCGAAGGTGACGAGGGCGTCTAGTTCGTCGAAGCGTGAGCCCAACGGGTGGTCTACGCGGCTGCGGCGCGGCCACAGCGGCTCGCGCGCGATGAACGTCAGGCCGGGAGTGTTGCACGGCACGGCGAAAGCGAGGGCGTAGCGCGTCGGATCAACGGCCGTCTGGCCGCCTGGGGCCGGGAAGATGAGCAGTTCGTCCGCGATGGGCAGGGTTGCGAGCATGCGCGCGCCCCGCACGACGACGCCTTCCGTCGTCTCACGGACGACTCCCAATGCGATGTACGGGTCTGGCAGGCGATCCGTTGCAACGGCGCGGTTCACTTGCGGGTCCGTGAGCGCGTGCGTGAGGCACAGGTCGTTGTCGCGCACGTGCTCGAAGTAGCGCTGGATGTTGGCGCCGAAGCGCTCATCGCCGCGCGCGAAGTAGCTGGCGGCGCGAGCGCTGGCCATGAGGTTGACGTTGAGGTAGTCGGGGCTGCGCCCGATGAACCCCAATGAGTGCCTCGCCCACGTGCGGTGCATGCGCGAGCGGCGGCGCAGGTCGTCGACCGTTTGTGGTTCGAGGAAACTCATGCCAACGCGCGCGCCACCGACGCCAGCGAACGTCATGCTGCCCAACAGGTCGGGGCGCGACTGCAGGTCGTAGAGCTCCGCGATGGCGCGCGCCGCGGCTCCGGTAGCTGGGTGCGCGGCTGGGTCGAGGACGCGCACCCCGTCCACGTAGAGGTTAGGCGGTGAGCGCCTCAGGCCCTCCAGGAACTGCTCGCCGCTGCGCACCGCCATCGTTGGTCGCCTCCTCTGCCGTCAGGTTAGGGCTACGAGCGCCTCTGGTGAGCGCGCGAGCGAGTAGAGGAGCCTGACGGTGGCGTCGGTGCCTTGCGCTAACGCCGCTACCCTGAAGAACTCGTTCGGCGCGTGAAGTCCGTTGTCTGGTTCGCCGAACGCGAAGTAGAGGCACCACATGCCGAGCACGCTGCCGAACTGCTCGGCCACTGGCACGGTGCCGCCCGTGAAAACGGGGAACGGTCGCGGCCCGTACGCGGCCTCCATGGCATCGCTCGCGAGGGCGAGCACCGGGTGGTCGAGCGGCATGAGGTAGGCGCGGCCCTTGCCGGCCAGCGGCTTGACCGTCACCGTCACTCCGGCGGGTGCGTGCTTGTGGATGTGCTCGCTTAGCGCCTCGACCACCCGGTCAGGGTCTTGGCCGACGACTAGGCGGCACGTGATCTTGGCGTGCGCCTCCTTCGGAAGCACGGTCTTGATGCCGCCGCCCTGGTAGCCGCCCCACATGCCGTTGACCTCGAGGGTTGGGCGCACGACCCGGCGTTCAGCTGGCGTGTAGTTCGGGTCGCCCCACCAGCCCTTCAGTCCTAGCGCGGCCGGCCCGGCGCCCTCTTCCGGCACCGCGGCAACGGCGGCGCGCAGGTCTTGGCTCAACGGCTCGACGCCGTCCTCGAAGCCCGCGACCAGCACGCGGCCCTGCTCGTCCTGCAACGACGACACGATGTGCGCCAGCGCCATGATGGGGTTGGCGACTGCGCCGCCGAACATGCCTGAGTGCAGGTCGGCGTTCGCGCCGTTCACCGTTACCTCGACGCCAGCCAACCCGCGTGAACCGACGGTGACGGACGGCACGCCAACGTCGAAGATGCCGCCGTCGGCGCTGATCGCCAAGTCGGCCTTGAGGAGTTCGCGGTGGGCGGCGAGGAACCCGGACAGGTTGGGGCTGCCGATCTCCTCCTCGCCCTCGACGAGCAGGGTGACGTTGACCGGGGGCGTTGCGCCCGCCTTGGCGGTGGCAGCCACGGCGCCTAGCGCGATCAGCACGCCGGCCTTGTCGTCACTTGCCCCACGGCCGTAGAGGCGGCCGTCCCTCAACTCCGGCTCGAACGGCTTCGAGTTCCAGAGCTCGAGCGGTTCAGGCGGTTGCACGTCGTAGTGGCCGTAGATGATGACGGTTGGCAGGGTAGGGTCGTGGTGCCAGCGGCCAAGCACGACGGGGTTGCCTGCCGTTGGCATGACGCTCACGTCCGGCACGCCAACTTGGCGCATGCGCTCTGCCAGCCAGTCGGCTGCGGCTGTTATGTCGGCGCCGTGCGCTGGGTCGGTGCTGACGCTCGGGATCCTCACGAACTCCATGAGCTGCTTGACTTGGTCTTCTGCCGCTTCGGTCGCTGCCCCTAAGGCCCGTGCGAGTGCTTCGCTCACGTTGGTTACCGCCTTCTCTGATGGTCTTACACCAGCGTCAAAGCTACCAAACGGCGCCGCGGCTCGCCCGCGCCTGCTAGCGGGGTTGGACGGGCGCAGGCAGGCGGTGGTAGGCGCTACGGAAGTAGAGGAGCGGTTCGCCGTCCTGCTGCCTGACGGCCTCGACCTTGCCGAAGTAGAGGGTATGGTCGCCGGCCTCGAAGGCGCTGTGGCGGCTCACGACCAGCTGGGTGAGGGCGCCCTTCACGACGGGGAAGCCAGCTAGCTCCTCGAACGGTTGGCCCGGACGGGCCACCGGTCTGCCAGCGAAGAGGTCGGAGAGGTACCCCTGTTCCTCCGCGAGGACGCTGATCCCGAACCGTTCGGCCGTTTGCAGCGTGGCGTGCGCCTTGGCGTGCTTGTCGATGGACACGACCACCAGGGGCGGGTCCAACGATACGGCCATGAAGGAGCTGACGGTGATCCCGAGGGTCTCGCGGTCGTGGAAGAGCGGGTCGAGTTCGGTCATCGGCGCGTCGGGTTGGCGCGGGACGCTGGTCGTCACGACCGTGATGCCGGTGGCGAAGCGGCCGAGGGCGTCACGGTAGGTGCGGTGGTCGATGGGGGAGGCAGTTGCGTTCACTACCGCCTAGCGTAACTAGCCGTGGGTACGCTGGGAATCGTAGGTTCGTACAATCTCACCGCACTTCTTGTAGTTCGCTACAATACTGGCATGCCGTTGACCGGCTCTCCGCTCTCCGAACTGCTCGCGCAGGCAGATCTCGGCCTGACCCTGGTGGCCGGGCCAGCGGACGCCCGTTACCGCGCCGTCAGGTGGGCAGAGCACTACCCAGACAGGGCGTGGTTGGCGCCAGGCGACCTCAGGATCGCGCTAGCCGACGAGGTGGCGGGCGCGGCCTCGAGCGACAACCTGCTACGCGCTGCGCCAGCCGTCATCGTCTACGCGCTCACCCCGACTAGGCGCACTCTCCCAGAACAGTTGGCCGCTAGGGCCGCGGCGGCTGGCGCCGCGCTGGTTACGGCGCCACCCGATGTGGCGCCCGCACTCGTTGAAGTCGCCGCGTTGCGCGGCCTAGTCGCGCTAACGGAGGGCGTTGGGCCGTCGTTGGCCGCACCGCAGGCTTACCTGCTCGAAGGGATGGCGGCAGCCAAGCCCGAGCGCGACCTCCTCGACCGCCTCAACCGCCTCACCGGCCTGGACCTGGTGCTCGTTGGCCCATGGGGTGAGGTCATGGCGCGCGCAGGCAGAGGCAGCTGGCGGCCACAAGCGTCAGAGGCCGGCGCGGCGCCCGTTACGACCTGGCACGAGGGCGCGGTGCGCCTCGGGGGGCGCCCGGCTCTCCTCTACCGCGTCGCAGTCGCTGGCAGACTCCACGGCGTGCTGCTCGCGTTCGAGGCGCCGGAGTCGGCGCGGCCGTGGCTGGAACTCGCGCGCACCTTCTTGAGCGCGGCAGCGGCGGTCACCGCGTCAGAAGTGAGGGCAGTGGCGGCAGCTGGCGAGGTCCTCCTAACAGCGTGGTTGGCCGCGCCGAGCACCTCCGCGCTTGCACCGCGCCTCGCAGCTGCTGGGTTCGGCCCGGGCACGCCGTATCTGGTGGCCGTAGCCGACGGCGGCACCGGCCACCGCGCCGCTGCGCTGATACGCGAGGCGGGTGAGGACTACTTTCATCAGCGCGGAGTTGCCGTCCTGGCAGGTAGCGAAGGCGGCACGGCCACGTTCGCCTTCACGGTCCCGGGCGGCAAACCAAGCCAAGAACAGGGCGGAGCGCTGCTCGAGGCCGCCAACGCGGCGCTGGGGGCCGCCGGTCGCGCGCGCATCGGCCTCAGCCAAGTGCACTCGACCCTCGCAGGGGTGGCGGAGGCCAACGACCAGGCCCGCCTCGCCTTGGAGGGCGCGCCGCTAGAAGGTGGACTCTTCTCGTTCGACGACGTAGACCCGATCGACCTGCTGCTCTCACGGCAACAACCCGGGCTCGAGCCGCTGCAGCGGCGCATCCTCGCCCCGCTGCTGGAGGCGGACCCTCACGGCAAGCTCCTCGCCACCCTCACCGCCTACCTAGCCGCCCCGAACGACTTGAACGCCCTCGCCGCTCAGCTCGGCCTGCACGTGAACACCTTGCGTTACCGCCTGAAGCGCATCGAGGAGCTGGTCGGCGCGCCACTCTCGAGCCCTAAGAACCTCGCGCGCCTGTGGCTGGCCACGCGCCGCGTGGAGCACGATTAGTCCGCCCGCAGCGCCGCGAACCGCAGGGGCTATAGTCGCATCACATGAGCGAGCGTTGGAGCGCAGGCGGTGCGGTCGTGCTTGGCGGCGGCACGATGGGCCGCGGCATCGTGCAGTTGCTCTTACAGGCCGGGGCTCCGGTGTTGCTCGTCGACCCCACGCCTGGCGCGGCCGCCGCGGCCAAGGCGGGTCTCGAAGAGACGTTCTCCAAGCTCTACTCCAAGGGCCGCCTCAAGGAGCGCCCAGCGCAACTGCTCGAGTGGCTGGCCGTTGCTGATGAGTTGCCGCACGGCAACCGGGCGGAGTGGGTGTTCGAGGCGGTCCCTGAGGACCTCGCCATCAAGCGCGCCCTCT
>CALCHY010000214.1 GCA_937907415.1 uncultured Trueperaceae bacterium | reverse complement strand
TCTTCGCTGCCGCCCTCGCGCAGGCCGCGGCCAGGGGAGACGCGCCCCTCGACCCCACCAGTCGACGCCAAGCCGAGATGGAGCAACGCGTGTGGGACGCGCAGAACGCGAGCAACGAGTGACCGGCAAGCCCAAGATCAGCGAGGCGCAGTTCCAGAGGCAGGTCATACAGCTCGCGCAGCTCTGCGGTTGGAAGACGGCGCACTTCCGCCCCGCGCAGAACAGCCAAGGCCAATGGCGCACACCCGTCGCAGCGGACGGCAAGGGATTCCCGGACCTCGTGTTGGTTCGGGAGCGCGTGCTGTTCGTCGAGCTCAAGGTCAACGGCAACAAGCTCGCGCCCGACCAGGTGGCCTGGCGCGACGCCCTCCAAACAGCGGGAGCCAACTGGCACCACTGGACACCAGACGACTGGCCCGCCATCGAACGCACCCTGCAGCGCCGCTCGGAGGCCGCGTGACCGACACCCAACCTGCTACGATGCCCTCAGCACCGCCCCACCGGGGCGCAACAACCCCCCCGAGAGGAGCGGCGGTGCAGATCATCATCCCCGGCAGACCACAATCCCTAGAACGCGACCACACCGGCCGCCTCCTCGACGCAGCCAAGGCGTACCTCGACGCCGTCCGCACCGCCGTCGCCGCCACAGCCGCCACCCCAGCCGACGGACCAGTCCGCCTCGACGTCCACCTCATCTACACCAGCAGGCAACCCCTAGCGATTCGCGTCTGGCCCCTCGCCAGCATCCCCAACGGCGACGTAGCCCCACGCCTCGTCCTCAAAGCCCTCACCGGCACGTTGGTGCACCACCGCGGACAATTCAACCCCCTCACCATCACCCGCACCATGCTCGCCGCAGACGAATGCCGCGAACACCACGGCCACCCAGACGGCGCAACCATCCTCACCTGGGAAGAGCACTAAGGCCATGGCAGGCAAGCTCACCGCCAAGCAAGCCGCGTTCGTGCGAATCAACGCCTTGCATCAACTCGCCCGACACATCGGGTTGATCCCATCCCACGTTGCACTCACGCCCAGCCCAGAGGAGTACAAGCGACGCCAGGAGCGATATGCGGGAGTCCTGATTCTCGCAACCGAAACACTCCTACGAGACGACACGGCCGACACGCAGAAAGCCGCCGCCAGCGTCCTCCTCGACTGCATATTCCCAGAATGGCGCGACCGCTTCCCACCTGAACTCATCGGCCCCACGCTCGACCGAGACGCGCCCGAAGTAAGAGCCTGGCGCAAGGCGGTGCTCGAACGCGATGGCTACGAGTGCGCCGAGTGCCGAACCGAGACCGGCCTCGAGGCCCATCACATCGTCCCCTGGGCAGTTGAACCGCGCCTCCGAATAGTCGTAGAGAACGGCCTTACCCTCTGCCGTTCGTGCCACCAGGCGAGGCACTATGGCTAAGAGACTCGATGCCCGCGAGCAACGCTTCGTGCAGGAATATCTGATCGACCTCGACCCGAAGCGCGCCGCACTCGCAGCCGGTTACGCCGCAACCACCGCCGCGTCAAAGGCTTACCAGTGGGTAAGCAATAGTAAGGGAAAGCCGCACGTCTTCGCAGCCATCGCGGCCGCGCAGCAGGCCAGGGCCAAGAAGGTCGAGATTACCGCGGCGGAGGTCCTCGAGAATCTCCTCCGCATTGCGAAGGGCGAGGACGAGTACGAACAGATCAACGGCCTCGGCGTCGAAGTCGTTCACTTCCCGAAGTACCCCGACCGCCTCAAGGCGTGGGAACTGATCGGCAAGCACCTCGGCATGTTCGCGGACAAGGTCGAGCACAGCGGCGAGCAACGCCTCACCGTCAGAGTCGAGTACGAAGACCCCCAGGTGCGCCCCGAGTGACCAACGACCGCACCGTCACCGTTCGCCTCCCACGCCCACACTCCGGCCAGGCGCGCCTCGGCCCGGAACTCCGGCGCTTCAACGTCCTCTGCATGGGACGCCGCTTCGGCAAGACCATCTTCGGACTGCACCGCCTAAGTCCCGCCCTCCACGGGTACCCAGTCGCCTGGTTCAGCCCCACCTACAAGATGCTCAAGGAAGTCTGGCGCGACACGAAACGCGCCTACGGCGAAGCCGTCGCCAGCAAGGACGAGACCAACAAGTCACTCGAGCTCCTCACCGGCGGCGTTATCGACTTCTGGAGCCTCGAGAGCGCACCCAGCGTCCGCGGCCGCAAGTACAAGCGCGTTGTCATAGACGAGAGCGCTTGGATCCCAAACCTTGTCGAAGCCTGGCAAGCCGACATCCGCCCGACCCTCACAGACTTCAAGGGCGGCGCGGACTTCTACAGCACACCAAAGGGCCGCAACGGGTTCCACGACCTCTACCAGCGCGGCCTCAGCGACGAGTACCCGGACTGGTACAGCACCAGCGCCCCCACCAGCGATAACCCGTTCATCGACCCGGACGAGATCGAGGCGGCCCGCAAGGACCTACCCGAGTTGGTCTTCCGCCAGGAGTACCTCGCGGAGTTCGTCGACGCGGGCGGCGCGCGCATAAGCCGCGCCTGGCTCAGGCACGCCCCACCGCCACCCGTCGAGCTGCTCACAATCAGCATGGGCGTCGACCTGGCTATCAGCACCAAGACCGACGCCGACTACACTGCAGCCGTGATCCTCGGCCGCGCCCAGGACGGCACCCTGTACGTGCTGGATGTCCAGCGCATCCGCGCGCCGTTCCACGAGGTGCTGCGCTTCATCGAGAGCATGGCCGGCAAGTGGCGCCCCAGCAGCATCGCCATCGAGCAAGTGCAGTACCAGGCAGCCGTCATCCAGGAGCTACTGCGCACCACGCGCCTGCCGGTAGTGGGCGTCAAGCCCGACCGGGACAAGGTGACGCGCTTCCAGCCCCTCGAAGCCCGCTACCAACAGGGGTTGATCGTGCACTCAACCGCCCTCGCCAGCGACTTCGAGGACGAGCTCTTGAGCTTCCCAATCGGGCAGCACGACGACATGGTTGACGCCCTCTCGTACGCGTTCACCGCGCCGACCCCCGGAGGCTGGACCGTGAAAGGAACTCCCGCATGAGCACTGAGCAGGCCACCGCGAAACCGCTCGCAGTCCGCGTCCTCACCGCTGGTGACATGACGACCGGGCGCACGCTCGAGCTGCGCGTCGACGCTCCAGCCGCCGCTGAGGCGAGCAAGGCCGCCACGACGCACGACCCCGTCGTGCAGGTGCCGTGGCCCATACCGGCCTCGAAGTTGATTGACTTCTACCTGTCGAGCCCGTGGCTTGGTGCCGTCGGCAACCTGCTGGCGGACGCCGTCGCCTCTGCCGACTGGGACCTGGTCGCCCGCGAGGTTGACGTGGCAGGCCAGAGCCTCGACCGCGCCGCCGACTTCGACAAGGCCAGCGACGAAGGCTACAACCGCGCCAGGGCATGGCTCTCCCGCGAGACCATCGGCCGCGAGGGCGTCAGCGAGCTCGACCTCCCCGGCCTCCTCAGGGCCCTGTGCGTCGCAGGCGACCAGACCGGGAACGTCTTCGTGGAGGTCCTGCGCGACCGCGCCGGCCGCGAACCCGCCCAAGTCAGTCACCTGCTCCCGCAGTTCGTCACGTACCTCGCCAAGGGCGGGCAGCTCGAGCTGTATCAGATGGACCCCTACCGCGGGGAGTTCCGCTTCGTGCCCTTCGGGACGCGCAAGGCGATCGACAAGGAGGCGCGCGAGTACCTCCACCAGCGCAGCACGAACACGGTGTCGAGCTACTACGGCCTGCCCGCCTGGCTGCCGGCCAGGGACTCGGTGGACCTTGACAATGAGCACCGCAAGTACCTCAGGGGGTTCTTCAAGCACCACGGCACCCCCCGCTATTTGGTGACCGTCACGCAAGACCCCGAGTGGCTCGGCGCTCAACCCAGCCAGGAGCAGCTCGAGGAGTTGTTCCAGCACATCCAAGGGTTCCTCGGCGCGAACCAAGGCGACATGGCCGGCCGCAACCTCCTGCTGCTCTTCCCGGGCGGCATCAAGGTCGAGGCCGTGCCGCTGGATCACAAGCTGGAGGACCCGACGTTCCCGAACACCGCGAAGTTGGCCAGGGATGAGATTCTCGCAGTGCGGCACATCTCGTTGCTGAACTTGGGCTTGCCTGAGGGCGGGTACCGCGCGACCGCCGAACAACAGAGCGACGACTTCGTGACTCAGACGCTCCTGCCGTTCGCCGCGCCAGCCGTCGCGATCATCAACCGCATCCTGCACGCGCCCAGCCCGTCAGGGTTGGGCATCACCGATTACGACTTCCGCCTGTCCTTCGATGACGCCACGCAGCTCCTCCGCAAGGTGGAAGCCCTGGTCATGGCCACTGGCGCGCCCATCCTGGCGCAGAGCGAGGCTCGCCAGCTCCTCGGGTACGAACCGGCAGGGGAGACCGCCCCGTTGCTGCCAGCGAGCATGCTGCCCGGCGGTGACCTCCTGAGCGGCGGGCCTGATGGCCAGGCGCAGCAGTAACGACCCTCGGCGCGTAGAGGCGCTACATCGGGCCCGCATCGAGGCCGCCGTCCGCCGGCACGCGCCCCTCATCTGGCAGGCCACCAGGCGACTGCACGCCCGGTGGCTCAGGATCATGCTCGTGGCTGCCCGCGGTCCGTACCAGCGGCTCGTGCTCACTCGCGCCCTCAAGGATCGGCAGGAGGAAGTCGACTGGCTCTTGGCCGAACTTGAGCGCGTCGGTGGCGCACCACGCGACGACGAGCTGCTCGCCACGCCCGCCATCAAGGGCAGCGCCACCAAACTCGCGAAGAGCAGCACGTTGGCGGCTGGGTTCTTGGAGCGCGACCCGCGCGTGCCGCGTCTCGTCGCGGACGCCCAAGCAATCCTTGAGGACCAGGTCAGCGCCTACTGGCAGACCCTCACTGACCCCAAGGTGTTGGCTGAGCGGTTGGTACGGCAGAAGGTCGACGGCGTGCCGTACGTCGAGGCCGCCCGGCAGATCAGCCGGGAGTACGGCACGGAGTTCTACCGGGCAGAAAGGCTCGTGCGCAGCTCGTACAATTCCGCGTCGAACCACGCGAACCTTGAGGCTATCCTCGACGCCGGATACACCAAGAAGAAGTGGCTCACGAGCAGGGACGCGCGAGTCCGCCGGCCTACGCCCAGCAACCCCTTCGACCACCGCAGCGCCGAGGGCCAGACCGTGCCCGTAGACCAGCCGTTCATCGTCAGCGGCGAGCAACTCATGTACCCAGGCGACAGCAGCAGAGGCGCGAGCATCGGCTCGCTGGCCAACTGCCGATGCACGTGCGTCGGCGTTGACTAGCACGCGTCTCGTGCTACACTTCCGTTAGCAATTGGCCCTCCGGGCCGCAGTTGGAAACCACTGCACCCGGAGGGCTTGTCATTTCTCGACGACTCACCAACCTGCTCAGGTTCCGCGCCGCCCCGGCCACGCCGGGCGTGGAGCGCCGTCGCGTTGGCTTGACGGTCCGGGCGGGGGCGGGCGACACGCTGCTCTTGCGCGCCAGCAACGACACGATCGCGGACCACTACGGGACCGTCATCACGGCCGAGGCCTTGCTCAGGGACTGGTGGCAGGGATACCAGCAGCACCGCACCGTCTCCCTCCAGCACAACCTGCCTGAACTCCGCGGGGTCAAGGGCCAGCCGAACGTGGGCCGCGCCACTCGCGTCGACTTCACACCACAGCTCGAGGTCGAGGTCAAGGTGCTCGACCCCACGGTGCTGCAGCTGGTGCGCGAGGGCAAGATCGGCAGCGCCAGCCTGGAGTTCGTCCCGGTCGAGACCGAGCGCCGCGCGTACGCCGGCAAGGACAAGGCCGAGGTCTACCACCGACTCTCCCCAGAGCCCGAGCACACCGGCCTCTCCCTCGTCGATGTGCCGGGAGTGCCCGGCGCCGACGTCCTGGCGCTCCGCGCCCTGCCGGCCCTCTGGGCGTACGCCGTCGTGGACCCCAAGGTCCTGAACGGCGAGATCACCGACCCCGACCAAGTCCGCCAGCTCGCCTGGCTACCGCATCACGACGAACGCAGCCACTCCGTGGACGAAACCCAACTCCGGCGCGCGCTCGACGACCTCGAGCAGGGCCGCGTAACCATCCCGCCCTTCGCCAGCCTCACCGCTGCGCAAGTAGCGGACCGAGCCCGCGCTCACCTCGAGCGGCACACCAACCTCGGCCTGGGACGGTCCCAGCGCGCGAGACCCCACAAGGAGGGGAACATGAACAAGTGGATCCAGGCTCGAGCCGCCCAGCTCGTCGCCGAAGGCGTCGCTCAGGCGGACGCGGAGAAGCAGGCGAAGGCAGCCTACGAGAAGCTCTCGCCGGAGGTGCGCTCCAAGATGGAGGGCGCCGACTCGGACGAGTCCGAGACCGAGAACCGCGGTCTCCTCGCGCGTCTCCTTGGCCTCGGTCGCGGTGACGTGCACCTGCACGTGACCGAACCCGCCGCGCAGCCGGCCGTCCAGGCCCGCGCCGCGGAGACCGAGCCGACGGGCAAGGCCGAGGCGAAGGCCGACGAGAGGCCCGCAGCCAAGCCCGAGCAGCGCTCCGCGCGCGAGTCCTGGCTGCAGGCCCGCGCCTCCATCCTCCAGGTCGAGGAAGGCGTGAGCGAGGTCGACGCCCGCGCCGCGGCGCAGGAGCAGCTCGACGCCGACTACGGCCTGCAGGCGCGCCTGGCGACCGCGGCCACGCCCGCCACCGAGCAGGTCGAGCTCACCCCCGAGCTGCGCGCCATCCTTCGCCAACCGGAGAACCCCATGGCCGCCATCGCGAGCGGGATCCGCGTCCGTAACAACAAGATGGACGGTGAGCAGCTCCTCGGTGAGGTCCTGGCGCGCACCATCGTCCCGCAGATCGCGGGTCAGCGCCCCAGCACTCGGCAGCTCACCGAGGCGTACAACATGCTGGCCGAGGCCGGCATCCACCAGCGCGCCCTCACCATCGAGGCGAACGGCACGGTCGTCTACGAGGAGCTGGCCCGCCAGTTCATCGTCAAGCCCGAGCCGGACGTGGTGTTCCGCAACCACGTGACCACCGTGCCGATGGCCGGCACAAAGAAGCACACGTTCCCGCGCTTCGACCGCGCGGGCATCACCCACCAGTGGAACCGCGTGAGCACTGCGGCGATCACGGACAGCGAGCCGACCGTCGACACGTTCGACATCGAGGTCGCCGAGATGAACTCGAAGGTCGTAGTGCCAGACTCCTTCCAGGAGTTCAACGCGCAAGGCGCATCCTTCGTCGGAAAACACCTCCTGCCGGGGATGCGCGGCGCCGCGCAGTACGAAGAGGACCGCGTGTTCTTCCTCGGCACGGGCGTCAACCCCGACCCGACCCAGTTCAAGGGCCTCATGGCCATGACTGGCTTCACGTCGGTCGTCGCTGGCGCGAACGGTGACGCGTTCACGCTCGACATCCTCTCGAGCCTCGTGCGTGCGCTACCGGCTCGGTACCGCAACCAGATCGGCCGCCTGGCCATCTACGCGCCCATCAGCATCGCGGACGACTTCGCGGACATCGTCGCGAACCGCGCGACGTCCCTCGGCGATGCCTTTCTCAGCGCGTCCGGTGGTGGTGGCATGGGCCTCGGTAATGCCGTCGGGCCCGTGCCCGTCGGGTACTACCGCCGCATCCCCGTCTACGGCGTCCCGCAACTGCCGGACAACCAGACACAAGGCAGCGCGGTTGGCAAGGCCAGCACGCTCTTCCTGGTCCACCGCGACATCCCCGTCATCGGTGACGCTCTCTCGATCCGCATCGAGCCGCACCGCGCCGAAGACTTCATCACGAAGCTGCAACTGCAGGCGTGGGTCGGGCTCGGGTACCAGTGGCCTACGGCCATCGTGAAGCGCGTCGGCGTCCTGGCGAAGGCGAGCGCCTAATGAGCCGCGTTGTTCCTCGGGTATCTGGCGAGGCCGGGAAGGGAGGCGCTGAGCTGCCAGAGCTCGGCGCCCAAGCCCGGTACGTGCAAGACGCTATCGGCCAGACCGGCGCGCCGGTCTCGGCCGTCGCTGGCGTCAAGGCGTCCGGCACAATCACCCTCACCGGCACCGGCACCGCCGCCGACACGATCACGGTCGGGACGGCGGTCATCACGCTCGTCGCGTCCGCCCCTGGCGCGAACGAGGCCGAAATCGGCGGAACTGCCGCTGCAACGAGAGACAACGTCCTGGCAGCCCTCACGCTCGTGGCTGCCGGAGAGGGCGTATCTGTCGCCGCGTCCAGCACTGCGGCAATCACAGTCACGGCTCTCGCGGCTGGCGCGGCTGGCAACGCCATCGCGCTAGCCAAGTCGAGCACCGACGTGACCGTCTCCGGCGCCACTCTCGCGAACGGCGTCACGCAGGTGCTTGGCACAGCGGCGCCAGCGGGGAGCATCCGCGTGGACGGCACGAAGGCGTACATCGCCCTCAAGGACACCACCGAGACCGACACGAGCGGTTGGAAGGAGTGGACGCCCACATGAGCAAGAAGGCCCCAACTAAGAAGCAGGCAGCCCAGAAGAAGGCGAGCCCGCCCGTGGAGGAGACCAAGGCGCCCGTTGAGGTCACTCTCGAGGAGCAGCTCGCAGCTCCTGAGGCGCCGCAGGAGCCAGCCGCCGCGCAGGTGGTCGAACCAGCTGCCCAGGAGCAGGAGGCCGCCGCGCCCGCGGCGGAGCCTGCAACGCTCCTCGTTCGGGTCGGCTCGAATAGCGCGGCTGGCCGCGTGATGCTCGGCCGCACCATCTACGACGGACACACTGCCCGACCCATGGCCCGAGCGGACTTCGAGCGCCTCAAGGCCACCTACGACCTCCAGGTCGTCGAGGAGTAACTGTGTCCGGCTGGTTGGTCCCCACCCAGGTGCTTCCGTTGGCCGGTTACGCCGTGCCAGTTGCGCCCGATCCGTTGCCGGACAACTTGGCGGCGGCGTTGGCGTTCGCGGAGCAGGCGATAGAGGCCCGCACGGGCCTCAAGTGGGGCGCCAGTGTCACGGAGACCCTCACCATCCGCCAGGCCGCAGCCACCTACCTGTTGCGGTTGCCTCGGGACGTTACGGCGGTCTCCGACGTGGTTCCGGCCATCGCCAGCAACCAGTTGTGGGAGTTGCAGCGGCACGGCCTCGAACTCTTCGACGCCGCCTACGACCAGCTCCCCTGGCAGGCGGGCACGTACCGCCTCGAGGTGGAGCGCGGCATCGTCGAGATCCCCGCGGCCATCAATCGCGCCGGGGCTCTCCTAGCGCAGCATTACCTCAGCCTCGCCGACGCCGAGCGCTCGCGGTACGACTTCGTGAGTCTCGGCGACTTCAGCGGCACGGAGCGCCGTGACGCGTTCCCCGTCCCCGCAGCCGAGCAGCTCCTGCGCCCCTGGATCAGCAACGTGGCGGTCGCCTGATGGTCAACTGCACAGCAAAGGTCTACAAGGACGAGGACGTGCTGGACGCCGGCCACAAGGCCAGCGAGACGGGCACGCCGCTGTGGGAGGGCCCCGCCTACATGGCCGCCCCTTCGAGGGCCTGGCAGCAGGAGGCGGCCCTGGAGGGCATCCTCACGGGTGAGTTGCACGTGCACACGCAAGTCAACCTCGCGGGAGCCACGCGCGTCTCGATCAGCACTCACGCCTTGACGGGCGACTACCAGGTGCTCGCCACCGCGATCACATCCAGCGAGTGGCGTCTGGCGCTCGGCAGGAGGCCACATAGTGCCTCTTGACCGGCAAGTCGTCGCGCTGATGCGCCGCAAGCAAGTCGCGGGCCTCATGGCCGTGGCGACGGAACTCACGGGCCGCGCCAAGGTGCTGGCCGTCAGGCACAACGACACTGGCACACGCGCTAACAGCATCACGCAGACACCCAGCGACGATGGCCGCGGCGTCCTGTGGGGTATCCCCGTCAATAGCGCACCGCACGCTCCCTACCTTGAGCTCGGCTTCCGCCCGCACTGGGTGCCCGCCAAGTACGGCGGCGTGTGGATGCAGCGGCACGGGGTGGGCATCACTCGCAACGGCCAGACTGTGCGCGGCAAGGTCGTGCACGGACAGGGTCGCCGCAAGGTCAATCTCCGCGCGCGCGGCACCGCCGTCGCCATGGGCATGTACGTCGGCGGACCCAACAGCAGCCTGCAGAGCGCGCCAGGCGGCACGGGCGGACGCCTCTACCGCGGCCGCAAGTTTGTCACGCGGCACTGGCACACCAAGGGCGGCACCAGCAAGTTCTTGACGCAGGCGCGAGTCGGGCACCCCATCCTGCAGCCCGCCTCCGAGAGCGCGCGCGGCATCTCACCCGAAGTGTTCAAGCGAGGCTGGCAACGTGGCCGGTAACCGCGCCAACGTCCTCAGGGCCGTGCACACGACGCTGGCCAACCACGAGGCCCTCCGCTCGTACCTCAAGCACACCAAAGGCGCGCAGAGCATCGCCGCCGGCGCACGCATCCTCGGCGATGACATCCGCATCGACGACCTCCCCGTACCCGCCCTCATCCTTTCCTTCGCCGGCGGCGACGCCATCGAACCCAGCCGCGAGCTCGCCACCTGGCTCCTCGACGCCACCATCTACGCCACTACCGTCTTCCAGGCCGCCGAAGTGCTCGACCGCGTCGAAGACCTCGCCGCGACCTGGCACCGTGACCCCACCCTCTCCCAGCCCCTCACTCGCTTCCGCGTCACCGGCCACGAGCGCCTCGACGCAGTCGGCCCCGCCGGGCGGCTCATCGCCGTCCGCGTCAACCTCGAAGTCTCCTGGATCTCCTGAAGGAGGAGAACATGTTCAGCACGGTCAACCCGGACAAGGTCGGATTCAGCAAGGGCTCGCGCGTCTCCATCGGCGCGGTCGGTGCAGGCAAGGGCACCCTCATCCCCGTTGGTCTGCTCGGTGCCGACATCACCCTCGGCATTGAGAAGACCTACCGCACGAAGATGGACCACTTCCCCGAGGTCGAGGTCGCCAGCGCCGTGCAGACGCTGAACTTGACCGTGAACCTCATCCTGCGAGAGTGGACGAAGCAGAACCTCATGTACGCCCTCGACGTCGCGGTGGGAGACGTGACCGACGTGGCCGGCACGCCCCTCACCGTCACGGACGAGCCGCACAAGCTCGACGCTAACGGCGTCGCGACCTTCAACCACCCTGGCGGCAGCGCCATCACCGTCACGAAAGCAGACGCGACCCCCGCCGTGCTCGGCACGGATTACGTGATCGCCACGGTCGGCGGGTACCAGCGCGTCGTCGCCCTCTCCGGCTCCGCCGTGTTGGCGGCGAACGACGACATCCTCATCGATTACACGCACACGCCCGCCGCCAGCACCGTTATGCCGCTCGGGCACTCGGGCGCCCGCAACTACTACCAGGTGCTCCTCGAGGAAGAATCCACCCTGAGCGCGACGGCGAAGACGGAGTACCTCATTCACCGCGCCGCCATCGGGCTGGATGGGAACTTCAACCTCAACAGCGCGGAGAACGGCATCGACTTGCCGGTCGTCATCCAGGCGAGCCTCGCTGCTGGCCAGACGGTTCTCGGCACCCTCACCAACTTCGCGTGACCCGCGCCGCTAGGCGCGCCTTGAGCCGCGTGCTCGGGCGCGCCAACGCCAACGTCAACGCCACCCCGGACAGGTTGACGGAGTTGGAGGCGCAGAACCGCGCACTGCAAGCCCGCCTCGACGGTCTCGAAGCCAAGCACGACGCCTTGCCCGGCCTCGTCGAGGGCCGCAAGGACTGGTATGTGCTCGTGGACGGCCAGCAGGTGGCCGTCAAGGCTCTCCCGCCAATCGAGTGGGTCCGGAGCCACGAAGAGCTACCGGCGTTCCTCTTCACCTTCGCCACCAACCGATTGGCCGGTGGCGGCCTGGACGAGGAGGCCCTCACCAAGGTCAACGAGTTGGCGCGGCGTTGGATTACTGCCTGCGCCGTCTCGATGGACGGTGTTGACCTCGACCGGTTGACGTTCGTGGAGGCGCAGCACGCGGTCGCGCAGATCGCCACGTTGAACGGGGTGACCGACTCGCTTCGGGCGTGGTTTCGCGAGCGACTCGCGGGAGTGGCTGACGCTGCATCAGGCGGCAAGGGCGTACGGCGCGAGGCCGTCGAGCCTGCTGGGGGTCGCCTCAACTGACCCCGCGGCGGTGCTAATCGACTTGACGATCGCGCATCGCGCGAGCCTCTGGGAGCTCGAGCACGGCGTTGGTGAGTGGTGGTGGGTGAGCATCCTCAAGGCCCTCGGAGGGGGCACTGATAGTGCCAAGACGAAACCTCAACAGCAAGTCAGGTGGTTCTGAAGTGCAGACGCATGAACTCGTCTGCATCGAGGTCCCGCTTGTTCTCGTTGCACCAGGGGCA
This sequence comes from uncultured Trueperaceae bacterium, assembly GCA_937907415.1. The sequence continues at coordinate 14,266 of CALCHY010000214.1, read as the reverse complement.
GGCGCACACGACATTTCCCGGCTCGTTCCCACCACCCTTGGAGATCGGCACGACATGGTCAAGCTCGAACACTTTGCGCAGGGGGACGCGGCAGTAGAAGCACCGGCCTCGCTGGGACTTGTAGGCCCGGAGGATGTCGCGCAAGGTGAAGTCCAGCCCGTCTGCGGCACGTTGGCGGGCTTGCCAGGAGCGCTTGATGAGGCTGTACTTCTGTGGGAATCTGCGAGCGTAATTCGCCTGCCGGGCGATGAGGTGCTCCCTGTTCGCTTCGTAGTAGGCGCGGCCGCGCTCAAGGCGGCCTTCCCGGTCTCCTTCGTACGACCGTATAGCGGCCGCCTTCGCGCACTCCTTGCAGCGGTACGTGTGGCCGTCACGCGATTTGGTGTCCGAATGGTATTCGGCCAGGGGCAGAAGGTAGTGGCAGTCGGTGCAGAACTTCCAGCCCGCCGGCGCGAGTGGGAAACGCCGACGGCCCAACGGGTTCTTGATGCCCTTGTTCATCTGGCTGCGGTTCTTGGTGCATGCCTTGCAGTAGGTGTTGCGGCCGTCGCGGGTCGTGTGGTGCTGGTAGAAGTCGGTGACCGGCAAGGTCCGACCGCAGTCGCGGCACGTCTTGGTCGGGGTAGGCTCTTGCACGTGGGGCCTCCTTCGAAGGCTCTACTGCCCCTGGGTGTTCGCTGCACCGCGAGGGGCTTCTTCCATATTGGCACCGGCTGGGTGAGCCAATATGGCCGGTAAGAGCCTAACAATTGGTGATCTGGTCTACTCTCTTGGCTTCGCCAATGAAGAGGAGTTCGTTAAGGGCCTGGAGTCCGTCCTCAAGAAGGCCGAGAAGACCACCGAGAAGTCGGGCGGTGACGCTGGTAAGGCCGGCGGTAAGGCTGCTGGTAGGGGCTTCACTGACCAGTTCAAGGCGACCTTCGGCGGGGCGGCGTTGGGTTCGTTCCTGGGTGCGGCTCTCGCTGGGGTGTTCAGTGGAGCGGTTGCGGCGGCGCAGAAGTTCGCGATCGACTCGGTGCGTGAGTTCGCCGTCTACGAGCAGGGGCTCCTGCAACTCAAGTTGGCGGGCGAGACCAACCTAAGCGCCCTGTCCAAGAGGATTCAGGACACGGCCAAGGCCACCAAGGTCTTCAGCGCCACCGACGTCTCGCTCGCCGTAGGTGACCTGGTGAAGGCGGGGTACGACGCTGAGACGGCGTTCGCGCTGGTCGAGACCGGCGCCCTCGGCGCGGCCTCCGAGGTCGACGCCGCTACCGGCAAGTTCGGCGACCTGGGAGCCACCGCCGGGCAACTCGGCAACATCCTGCGGGCTCTCGGACTCGAAACGAGTCAATCCAGCCGCGTCATGGACGTCATGGCGCGAGCCGCGCAAGACAGCAACCTCAACGTATCTGACTTGGTGGATATCATCTCGCGCGTCGGCCCGACCGCGAAGCTCGCTGGGCTTGAGATCGAGGACTTGGCGGCCATGGCGGGCGTGCTCGCGAATAATGGGATGGAGGCGAGCCTCATCGGCACGGGCCTCCGGTCGGTGCTGCAGAGCCTCATCAACCCCACCGGGTCGGTGAAAGGCGAGCTGGACAAGCTCGGCATCAGCCTCGTTGACGGCAACGGCAACCTCCGCAACTTCAACGACGTGCTGGACGGCCTGCACGAGTTGACTGAGCGCGGCGGGGAGGGCCTGCAGATCCTCACGGCCGCCACCGGCAGTTTCGGGAGTGCAGCGGCCGCGAACCTCGGGAGTGCGTCGGAGACCGTCAAGGAGTTCCGGCAGAACATGACGGACGCCGAGGGCACCGCGCAGACGCTGGCGGACACCATGCGCAACAGCGCGGCGGGCGCTGCGGCCGAGATGGCGGCGCGCATCAAGGACGCCAAGGCAGAACTGGGCGAGCAACTGATGCCCATCCTCTTGAGCCTGAACGAGAGCGTGTTCCCAGCGCTTGTGGGCCTGCTTGGCGGCCTCATTGAGAAGTGGACGCAGTGGGAATTCATCATTACGGGAACGACGACCGCCATCAAACAGTCGAACGAGGCCCTTCAGGCGACCATCGTCGACCGGCTCGGCCAGGAGTTGGCGGACGCCCTGAACGCCGTCATCGCGGCGCGGCAGCGCGTCTCGGACGCCGAGCAGGCACTCGCGAACCAGACGTTCAATTACGGGGCGGGGAATCGCCGCCGCGAGGCTGAGCTGGCGGCCGCCAAGGAAGCGCTGGCGGTCGAGGAGGCCCGCTTCGAGCTCCTGAAAAAGCAGAAGGCCGACGCTGACGAGCTTGCTCGGCGTCAGGCTGGTTGGTCGACGGACACACCGTTCGGGCCGCTTCCGGCTGGCGTCACGCGCGAGCAGGCTGCAGCTGCCGCCGCCGCGACGGCCGAGGCGTATCGGAACCTCGCTGCGGTCGAGAAGGAGTTGGAGGCGGAACGCGCCCGCTTCGCGGCCGCCGCGACCACTGAGGAGGAACGGCAGTCTGCCGCGCGCATCAAGGTGCTTGAGGCGGAGGTCGCTGCGAAGAAGGGCCTGTACGCGACCGCGCAGCAGGCCGCGAAGGCAGCGGGCGTCACGAAGGACCCGCTGGCTGAGGAAGCGCAACGCGTGCAGAACGACCTGCAGCGCCTGAAGTTGGCGTACGAGCAAGGGAAGTTGAGCGCGGAGCAGTACGAGGACGCCGTCGCGGCGCACCTGCGGCGCGTGGACGGCCTGTACGAACGCGCGGCGAGCCCCGAGCAGTCGACCGCCGTGCTGCGTACCCGCAAGGTCCTCCTCGACGAGCTGGCGCGGCTGGACAAGACCGCCGCCGAGAAAGCCGAGGCTGAACTGCAGCGGGTCATAGACGCGCACCGGGAGTACACGGACTCCCTCAAGGCCGCGCAGGCGGCGCAGGACGAGGTGGCGTCACGGCAGACGGCTCGAGCCCAGCGGAGGGAAGACCGGGCGCTACTGCGCGTCGTGGAGGCCCACCAGCAGTACACGCAGTCGTTGAAGGACGCAGCGGCGGCGCAGGCGGCGTTAGAGGAGCGCATCAAGGCGCGGGAGCAGCGGCGTGAGGATCGCGCCACCATGCGCGTCGTTGAAGCGCACCAGCAGTACACGCAGAGCCTCAAGGACGCAGCGGCGGCGCAGGCGGCGTTAGACGCTCGCATAGCCGCGCGGGAGCAGCGCCGCGAGGACACCGCCCTGCGCCGCGTCATCGAGGCGCACAACGAGTACACGGCCTCCCTGAAGGCGGCAGCGGAGGCGCAGGCGGAGCTCGAGGCGCGAGAGGCTGCTTTCGCGGCCGCGCGGCAGGCTCGCCTGGAGCGAGAGGCTCGTGATGCAGCGGCGCGGCAGGCGCTCGCCAACCTGTACCCCGGTTACGCCGGTAACGCGGCTGGCCCCACCCTCGCGGAGCGGGCGAGCGGCTCGCTCGTCAAGCTCGCGCAGGCGCAACGCACCTTGGGCGTCGCGACACGCGACGACGTACAGGCCGCCCTTGAGGGGCAGATCTCGGCCATCGAGCGGCTACTGCCCATCGTCGAGGAAGGCAGCGACCGGTACTACGAGCTGGTGGCCGCGTTGGCAGCGGCACGCGGCGCGCTGGCGACCCTTAACGCCGAGGTCCCTGACGCGAAGATTCCCGGCATGGGCAGCATCGACCAGATAAAGACGGCGTTGCGCGAGACCGAGGCGACCATCGCGCGCATCCAGGCCGACATTGCGGCCGGGCCGGACACCGCCACGCTAGCCATGCTCGAGTCTCGCCTCGCGTTCTTCCAGGCGCTCCTCAATGAGTTGCGGCAGGCCCTGAACCTGCAAGAGCAGGCGGCGAAGGACAAGAGCGCTGGCGACTCCATCGAGGCGGAGGCGGAGGCCATAGCCGGCCGCCTGATGGACATCGCGACTTCGTTCCCCAAGGCCATCGTGTCGGGGATTCAGAGCGGGGACATCAGCGGCGCGTTGCGCAACGCCCTCGGGAACGCCAGCGACTTCTTCTTGGATGAGATGCTCAAGGCCATAATCGGCCCGATCACCAAGGAGCTGACGGCGAGCATCGCATCGTCCCTAGCAGCACAGTCGGCCACGGGCGGCGCGGGTGGGGTCATGGGCGCGCTCGGTCCCACGGGCTGGGTTCTCGGCGGCTTGGCGCTGGTCGCGAGCATGCTCATCGGTAGTCAACAGCGCAAGCAGATCGCTGAGCGGCCAGCGACGGCGGCCAAGGCCGCCGTGAGCGGTGCGCCGAGCGTCACCTACAACTTGAGTGCGACGGTGCAGGTGCAGCCGGGCGCGTCCTTCGGTGACCCCGCCTGGGAAGCCAAGATGCGCTCGTTCGTCCAGAAGGTCGCCGAGGACCTCCAGGCCCGCGTGCCGAGGAAAGGATAGCCGTGGCGTTCCAGGACCCCTACATCACGCTCGAACGCATCGCGACGGCTGAATCGACCACGATCTACGGTGACGCGGAGTTCGTCAGGGACGCGGTCGGGAACCTGACGGTGACGTGGCAGGATCCCCTCAAGTCGCGGGCGAGCCCGGCGCGGTTGCGGCGCGCGGACTTAGAACCGTTCGCGAGCGAGAACGTAGAGCAGCAACGGAACCGATCCAACGCCTGGTTGTGCATCACCGACCCAGGCGGGAGCCTGCTGAAGGTCACGTGGCGCGAGATCGACCCGTGGACGGGCATGCTGGTGCCCGAGCAGGTGGAGTACGGCGTGGTGTCGATCACGTCGGCGTCAGCTCGCGGGTCGGGGGACGGCCTCAGCCTCCTCGTCTACCGGGCGGATTACCGGTGTGGGCGCGGCAGTGGTCTGCTTGAAACACGGCCGGTGGGTCCGTGAGGGAGGACTTCTCCGGCCAAACACCAGGGAGCCTACCAGCCGGGTTCGTTAAGACCCGCGCTACCGCCTCAAATCCGCTGCTGCAGGTGGCGTCACCCGCGGGCGGGGCGCACATCGTCTATCCAGCGGGCACCGGCGTTACCGGCGGGGATCGGTCAGCGGCGAACGTGTGGGAGTGGCGCGCTAAGGGCGCAGCAGCGAACACCGATTTCCGTGCGCGCGTCACCATCCGCAACGTTTACCATCCCATGCAAGCGCAACTCGGGTGGGGCATCGGTGTGCGTTGTCAGGACGCTTACGACAGCGGGTACTGGCTGTTCGCCGAAGCGAGCGGCGTGGGACTGCGGTTACGTGGCTTCGAAACGGTCAGGGGCGACGAGTTTGGCGGCGGCGGAACTGGTCCGATGGCCACGGCGACCGTCGGACCCCTTCCGGACGGCACGTACTGGCTGCGCCTCCAGGCGATTGAGGAGGAGCATGCAACACGCGTGCGCGCAAAGCTATGGCCTGCGAGCGCTGGCGAACCTGCCTGGCAAATCGACGTGCTGCACGCCGACACCAACCGGCCGCTAGTTGGGTACCCTTCCCTCATTGCGGGGCAGTTCAACACGATCACGCCGCCGAGTTCGGGCGTTCTATTCCACGAGGTGCAGGAGGGCGCTGAGGCTCCGCGCCTGGACGCGCCTGTCACCGTGCACTTCAGCGAGGCCCTGACCGGCATGTTCGCCGACCCCACCGTCGACGCCACGTTCTTCCAGCTCGTCGACCTGCCGGTCGGGAGCCGCTACGCCCTAGGCGACCAGTTGAGCAGCGACGACTGGTACGCGTTCGCCGTCAGGGACAAGAGCATCAGCGGTGGCCTCGTCACGTACGCGGGGGAGACGCTCCTCGCCACGCTCGGCCGCGTCACCCCCACCGAGAGCCTCATCCTCGTCGCGGGTCAGGGCGGCGTACCCACTCCTTTGACGCTCCGCGAGTGCCTCGTGCGGTTCCTCACCTACTACGGGGTGCCGTTCGACCCGAACGTGCCAGAGTTCAGCCTGCGGGTTGGGGACGAGCTGGTGACACCCACTGCGGAAGCGTTCGTCATCCAACCGAACCAGGAGAATCCCGAGTCACTCTACGAGTGGTTGGAGCGGTTCTTCGGGCCGTTCCGCGGGTACACGTTCCGCGCCGACTACCAGGACCGCCTGAGTGTCTCGCCTCCGGCGTGGCTCGACACCATCGGATTGCGCCTCACCGTGCATCGCCGCCGGCAACCGCTGGATAGGGAGCCAGTGAGGAGCACCGTCAGGGCTCCGTGGAGCACCACGCGGGCACCCGAGGTGGAGTGGGTCGGGACAGTGGACGGCGTGGCTGTGAGCGGCTCGCTGCCCGACCCGCTGGTGCAGGGCGCGGCTGCGGAGATCGTGACCGTCGGCGGGGTCGATGTGCGGCTCACGTGGGACGCCGCGGTTGTGCAGGCGATGGTGTGGCCGACGCCCGACGTGGACGTGAGTGTGGGCAGCTTGTACAGCGTCACGTTCGTGTTCCGCCCCGACGCCACGACGAGCAGCAGCGAGTCCCTCGCGTTGACGTTGGCTGACCTTGCACCTGACGAGGTGACCAGCGAGTCCGCGGACACCGTCGTGAATCAGGCGGTGCTGCCGGTGCGGCGGCGGGAGTTCACGCCGGCGCAGCAGATCATGCAGGCGGGTGCGCTCGTGCTGCGCAGCCCTAAGCAAGTCATGGCGGGGGCGTTCGGGGCTAACCCCGAGTACGGGCCGATGGCCGAGCCGCTCGCCACCCCCGGCTCCTTCCTCGAACTTGCGAACACCGTCGGCCAGTCCGGCACGTGGTTCTGGCCAGCTGACCCGCTCGTGGTCGCGCAACCGGGCGGGAACATCACGGTCGCGTTTGAGGTCGAGGAGTGGGCCGAACGGTGGCACGACACCACGTCGCACGACGCCGCGGCGCAGGTCAACACGTACAGTGACACCGCCGCGTTGCCAGCCAGCGGCGTCGAGGTCAAACTCTTCGACTTCCAGTTCCCGCGGCAGACGAACGACTTCGCACCGAGTCCGTACGGCGCGCAAGGCAGCGTCTACGGCCGCTGGCGCGCCGGGGAGCAGCCCGGCATCGAGGTCCGCGTCGGGAACGCGCGCTTCGCCGAGTTCGGCTTCAAACCCGAGGTGCTGATCTTCGGTAGCACGACCTACTACCTTTGGGGCATCGTCCTCAAGCTCAACGGCACCGGCACCGCATTCACCGAGGGGACGCTGGAGACGTATCGGTTTGGCTTCGCGCGCGGCGCGAACGGTCTGTGGGAGGACGGCGCCAACGTGCCCGGCCTGTCCGAGTCGCAGAGCCTCTACCCGAACCGCGCCTACCACGCGCCGGAACTACCGTACGTGGTTAGCCCCGAGACCGCACTGGCGCTCGCCAGGGGCATCGTGGAGGAGAATCTCACCCCCAAGGTCGTCCGGCAGTTGACCATCGTGCCGGCCCGCGCTGATGGTTACGCGGTGCGACCGCACCATGTCGGCCGCGCCGCCGCCGTGCCCGCACTCGGGATCACCGGCCGCATCACCGCGCTTGACTACAGCGAGGCGCACACGGCGCAGGGCAGCACCAGCTCGCTCACGATTGATGTCGAGTCGACGGAAGCCCCGAGTGGATCCAGAGCCGCCGCCCGCGCGTATCGGCGCAGCGCCTACGGTCTCTCGACCTATCAACTGGAGGATTGACCATGCCGACTTACAGGCCGTACACACGCGTCGCCGACCTGCCAGCGAACGCCAACGGAGACGTGACGATCCTCGAGGCGCACCTTGACGCCGCGCACGGCACGATCACTGACGTGCTGGAGTACCTAGCGCAAGCGGTTTGGAGCTCCGGCGGAGTTGTGATTCCTGGGAGTGTCACCAACCCGAGCGCTGCACTGGTGCGCGTGCAAGGCCGCCTCGGAGTTACGACGGACGCCAAGACCCTCGTGGCTGTCGCCGACCAGTCCGTTGACCTCGCCAGCGTGGCCAGCGGCACTAAGTGCCTCGTGGTGATCAGCGCCGCGGCCGGTGCCACGACGTCGCACACGTTCACGGACGCCACCACTGGCGAGAGCCTCACGCATAACCTCCTCAGCGCCTGGGGTCGCCTTGAGGTGGTCGAGGGTGACGCCAGCAACTACCCGCCCCTCCCGGACGGTGGGGTGCCCGTCGCTCGCGTCACCAAGACCGGGGCCGGCACACTCACGATCGACAGCGTGGTCACGGACGCGCCGGTGCCGCGACACGGCGGCGGCGGCGCAACCGACTTCGTTGGCCTCACTGACACACCAGGCTCCTACTCTGGCGCTGGCGGGAAGTTCGTAGCAGTCAACAGTGGCGCGACCGCGCTCGAGTTCGTGACTGCCCCAAGCGGCGGCTCGACCATCTCGATCAACGCGCAGACCGGCACCAGCTACACGCTCGTGCTGGCTGACGCTGGCAAGCTCGTGACCCTCAACAACGCCAGTCCGGTCGCCCTGACGGTGCCCACCAACGCGAGCGTGGCGTTCCCGGTCGGCACCGTCATCGCGTTGGCCCAGTTGGGCGCTGGCCTCGTGTCAGTCGCTGGCGCGAGCGGCGTCACAATCAACGGCACGACCCCAGGCGACGACGACCTCACCGGACAATGGGCCACAGCGAGCCTCACCAAACTCGCCACGGACACGTGGCTGCTCTCTGGCGGCGTCGCGTGAACGCACTGGGCCTCCTGACGACCTTCGGGCAGACCCGCAAACAGACTGGACCACCACCAACCGCAGAGCGCATCTATCAATCGCCGAGCGTCGCCAGCCCATCACCGAACACGGACGCCAGCCAGATCGGGTACACCATCACGCCGACGAAAAACCTGACCCTCACCGCCCTGCGCCTCTACCTCGGCGCGGACAGCGTCGGCGAAGTCCTCAGAGTCTGGCGCGTCAGCGACACAACCCTCCTCGGCAGCGTCACCGTCAACGCCATCAAGGACGCATGGGTGGAAGGCGCGCTCAGCACCCCCATCAACCTCGATTCCGGCGTCGCGTACGCGCTCTCCGCCCACAGCGGCAACTTCCGCACTTGGTACTCCGTCGCCCGCGCCGCGCAGACGTGGTCGTCCCTCGTCACGCCAGGTGCCGGCCGCCTCACCGCAGGTACAGGATTCCCCGGCACAACCAACATGAGCAACGTCTGGGGCATCATGGACGGACTCATTGCCGAGCGGTGAGCCCATAACACGGCGTCGCCTCACTCGTGGCGCTCACGAGGCCCGCCGCGATGGCCTGCCTGGTGGCCGTGAGCACGGCAGTGCGCGTGACGCCGAGGCGCTCCTGGAGTTGCGCGGCTGTGGCTGGTCCGGCTTCGAGCGCGAGCAAAAGCCGCGCGAGGGCCGCTGGCAGTTCCGCGAACTTGCGCCCCTCATCGGCCTCTAGCCGCGTCTTGGCCGTGGGCGTGAGCCGCCAATCGCGGCCTGTTTGCGTGACCAGGCTCTTATCCTTGAGGGTCTTGAGCGCGGCGCTGACAGTCTCCGGCGCACGCCCGATACTCTCGGCTAGCTCGCCGCGCGTGGCCGCTCCATCCCGCAGCGCCGTGAGCACGAGCCGCTCGGTGGGGGAGAGGCCAGGCACGGCAGGCACAGCCAGGGTGGCCGCCTGCTCGACCGCCTCGACGGTCGGCGCCGGCGCGTCCTCGCGCCTCACAACAAGCGCCGAGCCGACCACCTCGACGAGGAGCGTGGCGTCCAGGTCGCCGTCAGGCAAGAGCGCCGCGAGCAAGTCGCGGTCGAGGAGCAAGACCCTGCTGTTCCCGAGCTTCTGGAGTTTCTTACGCACCGTCATCTGACGGGATTCTGACACGGCATGTGAGGAAAATCAGAGCTTCGTAAGAGCCAGGTGAGTACGCTCCTCATCAGCCCACTGGAACCCAGGGGCTGGCACTACCAGGCGACCGGACATCATTCATACTTCATCCCGGAAGCCGATTCGGAAGGAGCGCATCATGCGCAACCGTAAGACGCAGGGCTTCACCCTGATCGAGCTGCTGATCGTAATCGCGATCATCGGCATCCTCGCCGCCGTACTCATCCCCAACCTCCTCAACGCCCGTGCCCGCGCCAACGACGTCGCCGCGCAGTCGGTCGCCCGCCAGGTCGCGACCGCCGCCGCCGCCGTGCAGGTCAACAACCCGGCCAACGCGGTGGCCACCTGTGGTGCCGTCACGAACGCAACCGTCACGGTCACGAGCGGCTCCGAAACAGCCGTCGTCCCGGCACCGCTCCCCGTGTCCGCTGTGACGTGCGTTCAGGGGGCCAACGCAGGCGACCCGCTTGTCGTTACCGTCACCTACTCGGGCGGAACGCAGACTACTCAAGTCGTAACGATGCAGCAGTAACACACCACTGAACCAAGTGAATGCCGCCCTTCGGGGCGGCCTTCTTGTTGTCGTGACCTGCTAGACTCTTTGTAAGCAGTTTGGCCCTCCGGGCCGCACGGGAGTCCCCCCACTCCCAGCGACCGGAGGGCCCTGTTTTGGAACCACAGCCAACAACATCTCGCCAACAGACCTGCAAGGTAGGTCAGTGCGGCAGGCCCCGATATTACTCAAGCGGCCTCTGCACGATGCACTACAAGCGACTCAGGCGAAGCGACCGCCTCGAACTAGACCGTCCAGTAGATACTCGAGATGGCGAAGACTGGGTTGATGTTCCCGGCCTTGAAGGCAGATACCAGGCCTCCAGTTTGGGCCGGCTCCGTTGGGTTGGCCCCGTTATCGGGAAAGCATATCCACTAAAGATTGTTACCGGCCACGCAAACCAGGACGGCTACTATCAGCTCCGCCCTTACCCACGCCCGGACCGGAGACAAATCCGAGTCCACCAGCTAATTGCCCTAGCGTTCCTCGGCCCGTGCCCAGACGGCCTCGAAGTGAATCACATCGATGGGGACCGAACGAACAATGCGCCCAACAACCTTGAATACGTCACGCATGCTGACAACGTCCGGCATTCTTGGGCACTCGGGAACTGTGAACGGCGAGGCGAAGCGAACGGTCGGGCGAAAGTTTCCGAAGCTGCCGTCCAAGCTATTCGGACCTTGCATGCCGATGGCGTGCCCCGTAAAGCACTAGCAGATTCGTTCGGCGTGTCGTCCGGGCACATCAACGCAATCGTTTCGCGACGAGCTTGGAGTCACACTCGATGACGCCGACTGTAAATCGTGAACTGGGCGACCTCGCCCCAGCCTTCCGGATTCCGTTTCTGTCCTGGTTAGCGGCTGCGGAAAGCACCCTGACGCACGTCGAGTTCCGCGTCACGGAGACACGCCGGACAGAAGAGCGCCAGAAGTGGCTCTTCGCCCAAGGCCGCGAAGCACCCTATCTTGGCGCCCCGCAAGTGACATGGACCCTGGACTCTCGCCACCGCTGGGGGCTCGCCGTTGACCTGGCAATGATCCGCAAGTCGACAGGTCAGGCAATCTGGGAGATTTCCTCCTGGCAGCACCTGTACCGCGTGGTGCCTCTCGAACCGTACGGCCTGACGCACATCGGACCGGCCGAATGGGTTCATGTCGAACACCTTCTAAGCGACGAGCTAATCAAGCGCCGGGATGCGGTGCAATTGGTGCATTCGTGACTGGCCTTTCTCTGCCTGGGGGTGGTACCTGACCCAGCTGGCGTGACCGCCGCAGCCGGATAGGCGCGGCGTTGAAGGAGGCACACATGCAGCGCATCATCATTCTCGCCCTCACGACCCTGGCCACCGCATTGGGCCTTGAGGTCACCGACCCGGCCCTCTGGTTCGGCGAGACGGCTGCCCTCGCAGTCGTGGTCGTCGCTGTCATCGCCGGCGTTCGCAAGGGCCTCAAACTCGATGGCGTCGCCGTCGTCATCGCATCCGTCGCCGTTGGCGGCGCACTCGGAGGCATCGGCTTCGCAGCTGGCCTGTTCGAGGCGAGCACCACACTCGTGTCCGCGATCGCGTTCGGGCTCGGTGCTGGTTGGTTGGGGTCCGGCGGCGTCGACGCCCTCAGGAGCCTGTTCCCAAAAGCGAAGGCGGCGGGGGCCTGAGTGGGCTTCCGCCGGCCCCTCCTCCTGCTCCTAGTCACGATTCTCGCGCTGACGCCGCTAGGGAGCGCGCAAGACGCAGACGCTAACCCGTCGCCCCCGTTCAGTGTTCTGGCCGGTTCCTCGATTACCTGCAGCTCCACCTGGCCGAGCGCGGTCGTGGGCTGCTTCTGGGAGCGCCCGGTCCTGGTGCTCGGCGCTCTCGAGCTAGCCGTCGGCGTGGATGCCGAGGCCGTGCTTGGCGGCCAGCTCGACGGGCACCTAGCTCCCTACGTCGTCGCTGCTTACTACGCCGACACGTGGAGCGCATGGACGGAGGTGCGCCTACCTGAACTAGGCGGCATCAAACCCATTGGCGATAGCACCTGGTTGAGGGCCGGATTCACCTACCGCATTCCACCGTAGAGAGGAGGAGACATGCCTCGCATTGCGCCCATGTACCGCCGCGATAAGACCGACCTTGTGGGCTGGCTCTTCGAGTGCCCCGGCTGCGGCTTCGGTCACGCGTTCTACACCGTCCAGACCAACCGGCCTGGTGAAGAGCACGCGGTCTGGTCGTTCAACGGCGACGTTGACCGCCCGACATTCAATCCCTCGCTCGTGGTCCGCTGGGACGAAGGCCCGAACCACGAGCTGCGCGTCTGCCACTCCTTCGTGCGCGACGGCCAGATTCAGTTCCTTGGCGACTGCACGCACCACCTGGCAGGGCAGACGGTCGACCTGATTGAGACAGAGGGAGGAGGTTAGACATGGAGCACTTCAGCCTGGTCTGGTTCATTCTCGGTGCGGCCCTCGGGGCCGTGCTGACGGCCGCCCTCGGCCGCCTACGCCCACCCCGCTAACCGGGGTCACAACCTGCTGGCGCCTGCGGCAAACCAGGCGCCAGCGACGCTATCTAACGACACTCGCCCCGCCTATTCGGGGCGCCCCCGCGTCTCTTGAGAGGAGACCCCCCGTGGTCAAACGCACGCTCACCGCAATCGCCGCCCTCCTGCTGCTGGCCGGGGGACTCGCGCAAGACGCCCCATCCTGGAGCAGCGGTATTGACACGCGCCTCAGCATCGTCGAGACGCGCCTCAGTCAAGTCGAGAGCGAGATCCTCGGACTGCGCGCCGTGCCCGTGCAGTTGGGCCGCATCGAGGAGAAGATCACGGCGCTCGCCGAACGCAGCAGCGGCAACAGCAACGTCCTGCAAACAGTCGGGCTTGGCGTCATCATGAGCGTCGTGACGGGCGCAATCACCTACGCGATGGGCCGCAAGGCACAGAAGTAAGACCCCCACCGCATAGGTGGGGGTCGGCGCCGGACCAAAAGGCTAGGCTCTCCCGCAAGGCCCCAGTCTACACGGTAGCGGCCTCGCTTAGCCACGCGGTTATAGCCTCGCGAATCGCCGCGCTCCGGTTCAGGCCGCGCTCCTGCGCGGCGACGTCCAACTCGTCACGCAAGCTCTCCGGCAGTTTGAGGAGCACGGTCACGGTCGGACTGGCGGCGTCAAGAGGTTGATACTGCGTCCCCTCGCGGTGGTCGGCCAACGCGTCCAGCTGACGCTGGCGAGCCGCGGCGGCGTCCTCGACTAGCGCCTCGATCGCCTCGGCGAGGTCGCCCGCCGTTAGGATTCCCAACTCCTCGTCAACGACTTCCTGGCCGGGGCCGAACACGGCGCCGTCGAACACGAGCTTGGCGTACTCGCTTGCGTTGCCGTCGTTGGCGAGGAACTCGCTGATTGGTTGGTTGAGGTAGGTCTCGCGGATCTTCTCTAGTCTGCTCACGGTACTCTGCTCCTGTCCTTCTGGGGCTCTGTGGGCCGCCCGTCTCACCTCGGGGCGGCCCGCGTGTTCTCGGTTACAGGTTGTTGAGGGCGAAGAGGTCGTCGATCGTGGGGGTGGGCTTGGGGGTGCCGCTTTCGGTCTTCCAGATGAGCGGGCGGCCGACGGCGCCGTACGTGTCCACGATTGCGGCTTCGGGGGTCTTGCCGGCCTTGAGGCTCCAGGTTTCGCGGCGCTGGCCGACGGCGTGGATGAGGTAGACGTTGTGGCTCTTGGCGTGCGTGCCGTTGGTGGCGCGGGTGGCTTGCTCGGGGGTGAGGGTGGCGACTAGGTAGCGGGGCGTTGCGTCTTCGATGGGGGTGGGGATCAGGGTCTCGGTCTCGGTGTTGGTCATCTTGTGTTCCTCCTGGGTGGTGGCGGGGTCTCACTCCCGCTCTTGAATAGATACTACACCTGGTATATACGCGGTGTCAAGGGGGTAGGGAAGTCACCCCCAAACCCCCAAACGCGCCCCCACGAGTGGAGGGCGCGTGCGAGTTTCGCGTGCTGGATTGTGGTTGTCGTGGGGTGCTCTACCGCTTAGAAGGCGGCTGCTCTATCCACTGAGCTACTGGTGCGCGCCAGCGT
>CALCHY010000213.1 GCA_937907415.1 uncultured Trueperaceae bacterium | reverse complement strand
CATACGCGGCAACTGGCCAGCCGCTAGCTCGTTACCCTGTAAACGTAACAGGTCGAAGGAGACCTAGTGAATCGACTGTTCTCTACCGCGATCGCCATGGTGGTTTGCGCGGGACTGCTGCTAGGCGAAGCCAGTGCGCAGGGCGAAGTTCCTAGCAAGCTCATCTTCGGCATCATCCCTAGCCGCGAAGCGGACGTCATCATCGACAACTTGGAGCCCATCGCGGCCATGCTGGCAGAGCGGTTGGGCCTCCCCGTCGAGACGTTCATCGCCACGGATTACGTCGGGCTCGTAGAGGCCATCGGCACGGGCCGCGTCGACATCGGGCTCATGGGGCCGGCCGCCATCGTGCAGGCGATCGATAACTACGGCGCCACCGTCATCCTCGCATCGGTGCGCGAGGGCGCCACCGCATACCGTTCTCAGTTCAACGTGCGTTGCGATAGCGGCATCACCTCCTTCGAACAGTTGCGCGGCAAGACGATAGCCTTCGTCGATCCTGGCTCTGCTTCTGGCTACCAGTTCCCGTACGTGACGCTCAAGAACACGTACGGCATAGACCCAGACAAGGACATGACAGCGATCTTCGCTGGCTCGCACGATGCCGCTACCCTCGCCGTCTACAACGGCGACGTCGATGTGGCCGTCACCTTCGGCGGCAACGCGGGTTCTGATGGTCGCGAGACCATCGAGGCCGAGTACCCGGACGTCAAGGACGTGGTGTGCATCCTCGGTTACTCCGATTACATCCCGAACGACGGCATCGTCGTGCGTGAGGGCCTCGACCCGCAGCTCGTCGAGCAGATCACTCAGGGCATGATCGACATAGCTGACAGCCCGGCAGGCAAGGCCCTCACGGAGACGCTTTTCTTCGTAACCGGCTTCGAGCGCGTCGACGCGGCGGCCTTCGACATCGTCCGCGAGGTCTCGGCTACCTTCAGGCGTTAACCGGCGCCGCGGCTTGGGTGATCATGCCGCCGCCGAGAGGCTTGAGCTTGGCTTCGATCTTCGCGCGGTCCGGCTCGAGGAACGGTGGCAGCGCCAGCGTTTGACCCATGGTTTCGGTGGGTTCGTCGCTGCTGAAGCCTGGGCCGTCCGTGGCGAGCTCGAAGAGGATGCCGCCTGGCTCTCGGATGTAGAGGCTGCGGAAGTAGTAGCGGTCAACCTCGCCGCTGAACGCCATGCCGGTCTCTTCGAGCCGCCGCGTCCAGAGGTGGTACTGCTCGTCGTTCGGTACGCGCAGCGCCACGTGGTGCACGCCGCCGGAGCCGTAGCGCGTGCGCCCAAGTCCGGGCCTTACGGCCACATGCACCTCTGCGGCGGGGCCTTCGCCTTGCAACAAGTACACGTGCACGGCGTCACTTGGAGACTCAGGGTGAGGGTACGTGCGGCTGGCCCTCAGGTTGAAGACTCCGGTGAGGAAGTCGTGGGTTGGCCCAAGCTCCGGCACCGTTATGACGCTGTACCCGAGGCCGCGGATCTGGTGTTCTGCTGGTACTGGGCTGAGGTCCCAGGGGTGCGCGTCGCCTACGCCGCCGTCGTCCACCAAGCTGGCGACGAAACCGTCCTTGTCCTCGAAGTCGAGGTGGAGGCGCCCGTCGCGCCTGGTCACGCCGGAATGGCTGACGCCGTGCGCTGCGAGCCGCTCCTCCCAATAGCGCAGGCTGGCTTCGCCGTTCACGCGGAAGGTCGTGCGGCTGATGCTGCGGTTGCCGCGCCGCTCGCGGGCCGCCAGCGGCATGTCGAAGAAGGTCATGTCCGTGCCGGCAGAGCCGAGTGCATCGGCGTAGAAGAGGTGATACATGCTCGGGTCGTCTTGGTTGACGGTCTTCTTGACGAGCCTGAGACCCATGACGCCCGTGTAGAAGTCGTGGTTGCCTTGGATGTCGTTGGTGAGGGCGCTTACGTGGTGGATTCCGGTGAGTTGAAGCATGTGGTTGGCCTCCTTGAGGCGGTAGCCGTCTCTTCGTGAGAGGGGCAGCGGCCCGCGCCTGGCTAACCCCGATTTTTTCACTTTAGACCTAAAGTGTTAGGTCGTCAAGCGCCTCGCGCAGCTTGACCCAGCGACAGTTTAGACCTAAACTGAAGGCGTGCAAGAAGTGAGCCCCTACCGCATCCCAAGATCACGCGTGCTGCGATCGCCGCCACTATTGGCGTGGTTGCGCATGGTGCGCGTCGTCAGCCGCACGCAGCGCGCCGCTGCCGACCACCTCCGCGAGTTCGACCTCACGCCAGCCCAATTCGACGCACTGGCGCAGGTTGGAGCGGCCCCCGGCCCGAGCCAACAGGAGCTCGCGGACAGCCTCCTAGTCACCCAGGGCAACGTCTGCCAGTTGCTCGACGGCCTGGAGAAGAAGCAACTGGTCGAACGCCGCCGCGACGGCCGCAGCAACCGCATCTACCTCACCCCCGCTGGCCAAGCCCTCACCGCCCGAGCGGTGCCAGAGCACGAGTGCTGGCAAGCGGAGCGCATGACGGCACTAGACGCCAGCGAGCAGCAGGAACTGCTGCGCCTGCTGCGCAAACTAGACCGTGCGCAGAAGTAACCCCACAACTCCCACGTTAGGAGCGACAACATGAGCGACAAGATCGATATCGCCGACATCGAGTTCGGCATCGACAGCTTCGGCGACCTCCCGATAGACGACCACGGCAACGTTGTCAGTTACGCCAAGGCCATCAGGGCCACCGTCGACGAGGCCGTCGTGGCCGACCAGGTCGGCATCGACGTGATCGCCCTAGGCGAGCACCACCGCCACGAGTTCTCGATCTCCTCACCCGAGACGGTCCTCGCTGGCATCGCAACGCGCACGGAACGCATCCGCCTGGCGTCGGGCGTGACCGTGCTCTCGTCAGACGACCCCGTGCGCGTGTTCGAGCGCTTCGCCACGGTCGACGCCCTCTCGAACGGCCGCGCGGAAGTGATCCTCGGGCGCGGGTCGTTCACCGAATCGTTCCCGCTGTTCGGTTACGACCTCGCCGACTACGAGCTCCTCTTCGACGAGAAGATCGACCTGTTCCACATGCTGCTCGACGAGAAGCCGGTTACCTGGAGCGGCACCACCCGCGCCCCACTGGAAGGCGCGGACGTGTTCCCGAAGACCGAATCCGGGCGCCTCAAGACGTGGGTCGGCGTCGGCGGTTCGCCGCAGTCCGTCGTGCGCACGGCGCGCTACGGGTTCGGGCTCATGCTCGCCATCATCGGTGGCGCCCCAGAGCGGTTCGCGCCATACGTCGAGTTGTACAGGCGCGCAGCCGCCCAACTCGGCACCACCGCATCGCCGGTCGGCATGCACTCGCCCGGCTTCATCGCCGACACCGACGAGAAGGCCAAGGAGCTGCACTTCCCCGGCTACAAGGAGCTGATGGATTCCATCGGTAGAGAACGCGGTTGGCCGCCGCACAGCCGCGCGCAGTACGAGGCCGAGATCGCGCACGGCTCGCTCTACGTCGGTTCGCCCGAAACGGTGGCCCGCAAGATCGCCCGCGCCGTGACCGCCCTCGACGTTGGACGCTTCGACCTCATCTACACCACCGGCGGGAAAGTCCCGGCTAGCGCGCGCATGCGCACGGTTGAGCTCTTCGGCGCCGAAGTGATGCCCCTCGTACGCGAGCTCCTGGCCGAGGAAGCCTCCAAGGAGCAAGTGGCTCGATGACCATCGGCATCCTAGGAGCTGGCAAGTTCGGCACGGTGCTAGCGCGCCTAGCGCTAGCCGCCGGCCACGACGTGCTCATCGCCGGCTCCGGTGACCCAGACAAGATAGCCCTCACCACCGAGGTGCTAACACCAGGCGCGCGGCCCGTATGGCCCGCCGAGGCCGCCCGCGGTGCCGACATAGTGATCCTCGCGCTGCCACTGGGAAAGTACAAGACCATCCCAGCAGCCGAACTGGCGGGAAAGCTCGTGATCGACGCCATGAACCATTGGTGGGAAACCGACGGCGTGAGAGATGACCTCAACGACCCGAGCACGACGAGCAGCGAGATCGTCAGCGCCTACCTGACGAACGCCCGCGTCGTGAAGGCCCTGAACCACGTGGGCTACCACGACCTCGAAGCTGGTGCCCGCCCAGCTGGAGCGCCAGGGCGGAAAGCCGTAGCCATCGCAGGCGATGACGCCGAAGACAACGCGCTAGTTGCCGCGCTCATCAACGAACTCGGCTTCGACCCGCTCCTGATCGGCCCGCTGGCCGCCGGGGCGCAGCTCCAACCCGGTAAACCCGCGTTCGGCGCGAACATGGACGCCACTGCGCTACTCACGGTGATCGCTGACGTGAACCCACGGCCAGCCGCTGCGGAACGAAAAAGCCCCGACTTAGCGCCGGGGCTTCAGGTTGGCGTTTAGGACGCCGCTTAAGGTGGTGGAGCCGAGGGGATTCGAACCCCTGACCTTCTGAATGCCATTCAGACGCG
>CALCHY010000212.1 GCA_937907415.1 uncultured Trueperaceae bacterium | reverse complement strand
TGCGCCAAGTTGGCGTGCCGGACGTGAGCGTCATGCCAACGGCAGGCAACCCCGTAGTGCTCGGCCGTTGGCACCACGACACCGCACTGCCGACCGTCATCATCTACGGGCACTACGACGTGCAACCACCCGAACCGCTCGAACTCTGGAACTCGCAGCCGTTCGACCCGGTGTTGAGGGACGGCCGCCTCTACGGTCGCGGGGCAAGCGACGACAAGGCCGGCGTGCTGATCGCGCTAGGCGCCGTGGCAGCCACTGCCAAGGCTGGCGGAACGCCCCCGGTCAACGTCACCCTGCTCGTCGAGGGTGAGGAGGAGATCGGCAGCCCCAACCTGTCCGCGTTCTTGGCAGCCAACAGGGAACTCCTGCGAGCGGACCTGGCGATCAGCGCAGACGGCGGCATCTTCGACGTCGGCGTGCCGTCCGTTACGGTCGGTTCGCGCGGGTTGGCTGGCGTCGAGGTGACAGTGAACGGCGCGAACGCCGACCTGCACTCAGGCATGTTCGGCGGCGCGGTCGCCAACCCCATCATGGCGTTGGCGCACATCCTCTCGTCGTTGCAAGACGAGCAGGGCCGCGTGCTGGTCGCGGGCTTCGAGGACGGCGTCGAGCCGTTGAGCCAAGACCTGCGCGCCGCCGTTGCCGCGGTGCCGGAAGAGGGCGCCGGGCCGGCCGCGCTAGGACTGAAGGGCTGGTGGGGCGACCCGAACTACACGCCAGCTGAACGCCGGGTCGTGCGCCCAACCCTCGAGGTCAACGGCATGTGGGGCGGCTACCAGGGCGGCGGCATCAAGACCGTGCTTCCGAAGGAGGCGCACGCCAAGATCACGTGCCGCCTAGTCGTCGGCCAAGACCCTGACCGGGTGGTCGAGGCGCTAAGCGAGCACATCCACAAGCACGCACCCGCCGGAGTGACGGTGACGGTCAAGCCGCTGGCCGGCAAGGGCCGCGCCTACCTCATGCCGCTCGACCACCCGGTGCTCGCCCTCGCGAGCGATGCCATGGAGGCCGCGTACGGGCCGCGACCGTTCCCCGTTTTCACGGGCGGCACCGTGCCAGTGGCCGAGCAGTTCGGCAGCGTGCTCGGCATGTGGTGCCTCTACTTCGCGTTCGGCGAACCAGACAACGGACTTCACGCGCCGAACGAGTTCTTCAGGGTAGCGGCGTTAGCGCAAGGCACCGACGCCACCGTCAGGCTCCTCTACTCGCTCGCGCGCTCACCAGAGGCGCTCGTAGCCCTAACCTGACGGCAGAGGAGGCGACCAACGATGGCGGTGCGCAGCGGCGAGCAGTTCCTGGAGGGCCTGAGGCGCTCACCGCCTAACCTCTACGTGGACGGGGTGCGCGTCCTCGACCCAGCCGCGCACCCAGCTACCGGAGCCGCGGCGCGCGCCATCGCGGAACTCTACGACCTACAGTTGCGCCCCGACCTGTTGGAAGGCATGACGTTCGCCGGTGCGGACGGCGCGCGCTTTGGCATGAGCTTCCTCGAACCGTCGACGGTCGACGACCTGCGGCGCCGATCGCGCATGCACCGCACGTGGGCAAGGCACTCGTTGGGGTTCATCGGGCGCAGTCCCGACTACCTCAACGTCAACCTCATGGCTAGCGCTCGCGCCGCCAGCTACTTCGCCCGCGGCGACGAGCGCTTCGGCGCCAACATCCGGCGCTACTTCGAGCACGTGCGAGGCAACGACCTGTGCCTCACGCACGCCCTCACGGACCCGCAAGTCAACCGCGCAGTGGCCACCGACCGCCTCCCCGACCCTTACATCGCGTTGGGGGTCGTCCGTGAGACGGCGGAAGGGGTCGTCGTGCGCGGCGCGCGCATGCTCGCCACCCTGCCCATCGCGGACGAACTGCTCATCTTCCCGGCGCCGGGCGGACAGACGGCCGTCGACCCGACGCGCTACGCCCTGGCTTTCGCGGTGCCTTGCAACACGCCCGGGCTGACGTTCATCGCGCGCGAACCGCTATGGCCGCGCCGCAGCCGCGTAGACCACCCGCTAGGCTCGCGCTTCGACGAGCTAGACGCGCTAGTCACCTTCGACGATGTGCTCGTGCCGTGGGAGAGAGTATTCCTCCTCGGCGACCCCGAGCTCGCGGCTGGGGTGTACGCGGCAACGAACGCCGCGTACCAGATGGGTCACCAAGTCCTCAACG
This sequence comes from uncultured Trueperaceae bacterium, assembly GCA_937907415.1. The sequence continues at coordinate 93 of CALCHY010000212.1, read as the reverse complement.
TCAAGATCGTGAAGGCGCAGGCGTTCCTTGGCGTGGCGGAGCTCATCGTGCGCGCCATCGGCAGCGCCCAGTTCCAGCACGTGCAACAGAAGA
>CALCHY010000211.1 GCA_937907415.1 uncultured Trueperaceae bacterium | reverse complement strand
AAGCGGCGGGACCCGTCCGGTCGTAGACTCTTTCATGCCAACCGTGCTCCCTCACCGCAAAGACGTAGACCCAACGCATACTTGGAACCTGCAAGCCACGTACGCCAGCGAAGCGGCATTCGAGGCCGACCTCGCCTCTGCAGAAGGCGACTTGGCGGGCCTGACCGCCTTCAAGGGCCGCCTCGGTGAGAGCGCGGCCACGCTTGGCGACTTCTTCGAGGCCTACTGGCCCGTAACCACCAAGCTGCAGAAGCTGCGCATCTACGCCACCATGCCGTTGGCGGTCGACCAGACCGACCAGGACGCACGCGCCAAAGCAGGCCGCTTTCAAACCCTAGCGGCACGCTTCGGCACCGAGCTTGCCTTCGCCCAGCCCGAGTTGTTGGCGCTTGGCAAGGAGCGGCTAGCGGAGTATCAGAGCGCGGACCCGCGCCTGCACGACCTCACGCGCTACTTCGAACGCCTCGAAGCGAGCCGCCCGCACGTGCGCAGCGCCGAAGTCGAGGACGTCATCGGCCGCACCGCAGACCCCTTCAGCGCCTTCGAGCGCGCCTACAACTCGCTAGCCAACGGCGAGCTGCCCTTCGCTCCCGTGGAGCACGGCGGCCAGACCTACGAAGTGGCGCGCAGCACCTACCCGGCCCTGCGCATGAGCGACGACCGCGAGCTGCGCGAGAAAGCCTACGATTCGTACAGCCGCGCGTTCCTCGCCCATCAGGACACCTTCACCGACCTTTACGTCGGCCGCATAAAGCAAGCGGTCTTTCAGGCGCGCGTGCGCGGCTACCAGGACACGCTGGCCGAGCAGCTCGAACCGCGCGAGGTGCCGCGCGCGGTGCTCGAGAACGTGGTGCGCGTGTTCGAGCAGAACCTGGGCGTGTGGCACCGCTACTGGGAGGCCCGCAGGCGCCTGCTAGGCGTTAGCAAGCTGGCCGAATGGGACGTCTTCGCGCCGTTGGCGCGGAACGCACCAGCGCTCGATTACGACGGCGCCATCAGGAACGTGCTCGACGGCATGGCGCCGCTCGGCGAGGAGTACCTGGCGCCGCTGCGCAAGGGCCTGCTCGAGGAGCGCTGGGTGGACGTCTACCCCAACCGCGGCAAGCGCGACGGGGCGTTCGCCACGCGCTGGTACCGCGGTCAGCCGTACATCATGATGAGCTACCAGAACGACCTCGAGAGCATGAGCACGCTGGCGCACGAGCTTGGTCACGCCATGCACTCGAAGCTCATGGACGCCGTGCAGCCACCCGCCAACGCCAACTACGCCATGGTGGTGGCCGAGACGGCCTCCAACTTCAACCAGGCGCTCGTGCGCAGCCACCTCCTCGCCGTGACCACCGATCCGGCCGCGCGCCTAGCCATCCTCGACGAGGCGTTCTACAACTTCCACCGCTACTTCTTCATCATGCCTACGCTCGTGCGCTTCGAGTTGGAGGCCCACCAGGCCGTCGAGCGCGGCGAGGGCCTGACGGCGCAGCGCCTCGTCGGCAGCATGCAGCGGTTGTTCCAAGAGGGTTACGGCGACGTGATCACCGCCGACGAACGCACCGGCATCACGTGGGCGCAGTTCGGGCACCTCTACATCCCGTACTACACCTTCCAGTACGCCGTCGGCATCGCGGCGGCGGCCGCGCTCGCCGCGGACGTGCGGGCTGGCTTCGAGCGCGGTGACAACGCACCGGCGGAGCGCTACCTCGACTTCCTGAAGGCCGGTTCCGAGCTCAAGCCGATCGACTTGTTCCGCGCTGCCGGCATCGACATGACCACGCCCGCACCGATCGAGAAGGCGTTCGCCGTGGTCGAGGGTTACGTGCGCGAACTCGAGCACCTGGCCAACCGGGCCTGAAAGCGAGCCAAGGCATGTCGCCGTTCCTCGAGTTGATGCTCGTACTTGCCATAGTGGTGGCTGGCGCCAAACTCACCGGTTACCTCGTTGGGTTGCTTGGCCAGCCGACCGTCGTCGGCGAGATCGGCTTCGGCCTGATCATGGGTCCGAGCGTGTTCGACCTCATGGGCTCACCCCTCTTCTTGCACGCGGCGGCAACGACTGAGACGATCAAGCTCTTAGGCGAGTTCGGCGTGATCCTCCTCATGTTCATCGCTGGCCTCGAGACCGACCTTGGCGCCATGCGCCGCGTAGGCATGCCCGCGCTCTCCTCCGCTACGGGCGGCGTGATCCTGCCGTTCCTCGGCGGCTGGGGGTTTGGCGTGCTCGTCGGCATGCCGACGAACGAGGCCGTGTTCGTTGGCACCATCCTCACGGCGACTAGCGTCTCCATCAGCGCCCAGACGCTGCTGGAGTTGAAGAAGCTGCGCACCAAGGAGGGTATGACGATCCTCGGCGCCGCCGTCATCGACGACGTCATGGGCATCCTCATCCTCTCGGTCGTGGTGGCGGTCTTCGCTAGCGGCGGCGGCGCAACACCGCCGATCTGGTTGGTGGCCGTGAAGATGGTGGCGTATTTCGCCGTCGCCGTGCTCCTCGCCCCCGTCGTGAAATGGTTGCTGACGTGGTTCTCGAAGCTCCCCATCGCGCAGCCGGTCGTGGCCATCAGCCTGGTGCTAGTGCTCGTGTACTCCTGGTCGGCCGAGTACCTCGGCGGCGTCGCCGCCATCACCGGCGCTTACCTCCTTGGCATCCTCATCGGCCGCACCAACTTCAAGCACCAGCTGATGGAGGCCATGCAGGTGTTCGGCTACGGCTTCTTCGTCTCGATCTTCTTCGCAGACATCGGCTTGCGCGCCAACTTGCGCGAGGCCATCGGCGGCCCGCTCCTGTGGGTCGGCGTCGCCATCATCGTGTTGGCCATCTTCGCCAAGTTGGTCGGCGCCGGCCTGGGCGCGCGCCTGCTCGGGTTCACCAACACGCAGTCTCTACGCGTTGGCGCTGGCATGGTCTCCCGTGGCGAAGTCGGGTTGATCGTGGCCGCCATCGGGGTGGAGCGCGGGGTCATCCCAGCGGATTTGTTCTCCGTCATGGTGCTCATGGTGGTCGTTACGACTCTCGTCACTCCGCTGTTCCTGCGCGTCGCCTTCCGCGTCGGGCCGCCACCTGAAGAGCTCGTGTGACGCGCACGGTCGACGTAGCGGTCATCGGCGCAGGCATCGTCGGCGCGGCGGTCGCTTTCCGGCTCGCTCAGGGCGGCGCGAACGTGGTGGTGCTGGAGGCGCAACCGACGCCAGCTAGCGGTTCGACCGGGCGCAGCGCCGCCGGGGTGCGCGTGCAGTTCGGCGATCCGCTGAACGTCATGTTGTCGTGGGAGTCGATCTTGGAGTACCGCGACTTCGAGTCTCTCCACGGCGCGCCTTCCGGTTACGACCCGCTCGGGTACCTCTTCCTCGTCCCGCGCGCCAACGCCGCGCAGCACCTCCGCTCGCTCGAGCTCCAGCAGAGTTACGGGGTGCCGGTCGAGGAGCTCACTCCTGAAAGCGCGCAGCACCTCGTGCCCTTCGCCATCAGCCCGGAGGAGACCTTCACGACGACGTACGGCAGCGCGGACGGCGTGGTCGACCCGCACGCCATCACCATGGCCTACCTCGGCCTGGCGCGCGGCCTTGGCGCCGAGGTCCTGCTCGACTCCCCGGTTGGTTCCGCGCACTGGGACGGAGCGGCGTGGCGTCTAGGAACCCCGTCAGGCACGGTTGCCGCTGCGCAGGTCGTGTGCGCGGCTGGCGCGTGGTCAGGCGAGGTGACGAGCCTAGCCGGCCTGCCCGTCCCCGTTCAGCCGCTGCTGCGCAGCATCTACGCCACCGCTCCGCTTGGGCGCGCTCACCGCTACCCTCTCACGGTCGACCTCGCCACCGGCCTCTACTTGCGTAGCGAGGGCCAACGCGTGCTCTTCGGGCGCTCGAACCACGAGCAGCCAGCTGGCTTCCACGAGGGGGTGGACTTCGGGGACCTTGACCGCGTCCTGTGGTTCGGCCTCAAGCGCTTCCCGTGGCTGGCAGAAACGAGCCTCGACAGGCGCGCGTCGTGGTGGGGCTATTACGAAGTAACGCCGGACGACAATCCCATCCTCGGCCGCATGCCCGACCTAGCGCCAGGCGCAAGCTCGTGGCTTAACGCTTGCGGCTTCTCCGGTCACGGCGTGCAGCAGGCGGCTAGGGTCGGCAGGCTCATCGCCGAGGAGGCGCTCGATGGGCGGGTGCGCACGTTGAACATCGACGCGTTCCGCTTCGAGCGCTTCCTGGATCCAAGCAGCGCAAATCAGCCGCACGAGCCGCTGATCGTTTGAGTTGGCGGTCTAGTCAGCCGCCACGCGCGCGCGGTGGTGCCCAGGCTCCAACCTGAACCCCACCCCGAGCCGGTTCCACCCGTTGATGGCGATGATCAGCAGCGTGAGATTCGCTATCTCCGCCTCGCTGAACTCGGACCTCACTAGCTTGAAGTCCGCATCTGGCACGCCGGTACTGGCCACTAGCGTCAACGACTCGGTCCACGCAAGGGCCGCGCGCTCGCGCGCCGTGTAGAGCTCTTCGGCTTCGCGCCACATCGGCAGCAAGTAGATGCGTTGCTCGGTCTCTCCCGCCGCGCGCGCATCGATGGTGTGCATGTCGACGCAGTACGCGCACCCGTTGATCTGCGACGCCCTCATCTTCACTAGTTCGAAGAGGGTCTCATCCGCCACCAACTCCCTTGCTGTCTTCTCCAACGCCGACATCGCCTTGATCACCGCAGGCGAGGCCTTTGGGTAATCCATGCGCTTTGCCATGAACACCTCCTAGTGCACCTCAAGTTACCGCCAGTTCGCGGCCACTTGGCGCTCAGGAGAGCCGCAAGGCGAGTTCCGCCGCCGCCAGGTCGAACATGGAGTGCCCTACGCTCTTGAACAGCACTGGTCTCCCCTCGCGTACGTAGCCGTTCAGGGCCGCAACCAACTCCGTGACGGAGTCCCAACTCCACGCGCCATCTGCCGCTGCTTGGATGAGGTCGCCCGCTTCGCTCTCGGCTCCAGCCACAGTGTCGACGACCACGTCGCAGGCCGCCACGACCTGCGGCGCCAACTCGGCCATGGTGGGTGTGAACGCGCCCACGGCGAGCACCGTCGCATGCGGCATTAGCAGTGGAGCGGCGGCGGGTGGCACGACGTAACGCGTGGCGTTCGTGGTGGTGATCAACAGGTCGGCGTCCATGAGCGCGTCGAGGAGCGCCCCCTCAGTGGGTTCGAGCAACTCGGCTTCCACACCGAGCGTCCGCGCCTTGGCGACCAGCGCCGCGCCAGGGGCCTGGCTGCGGGCGTAGACGCGCAGGCGTGTCAGCCCAAGACCCTGGTGCATGGCGTCTAGGTGCCCATGCGCCTGGGTGCCGGCGCCGACGATCACGGTGGTGTCGCCCCTTGCGCCAAGGTGGCGCGCGGCTAGGAGGGAGAGGGCCGCCGTCCGCCGCGTTGTGACGGTGGTGCCGTCCAGCACGGCGCGAGGGGTGCCGTTCACGGCATCGAGGGCGACGACCACCGCTTGCACTGTCGGTAGGCCGCGTTGGCTGTTGAGCGGGTGCACGCTCCCGACTTTGGCGATGGCGAGGTCGGCGTCCGTTGCAGCCATCGACAGGAAGGTGCCGCCGCCAGGCAGCGGCGTGGTGGCGCGCTCGAGCGCGTGGACCTCACCCACTGCAGCGAGGCGCAGCACGCGGCCGATCTCCTCCGCTAACTCTGGGTACGGCAAGACTCTGGCCGTTTGGGTGGCGTCGAGGGTGAGCATGCTCAAGGTTGGCGCATCGGGGGTCGCGGCGCAAGCGGCACCAGCGTGACCGCGTCGAACGGGGCGGCGCGGCCGCTTGTACGCCCAGGCGGTAATAGCGTCCAGCACGCTCCGCAGCTCTCTGGTTGCATCCGGTATCATCATGTAATATCATCCGTGGGAGGCGTATTAGGCCCGCTCCGAACCAGGACCAGCAGCGGCGAACCCGCGCTCGCCTGGTCACCGCCCGATCGCGGCACCTGAGTCAGAAGTCGATGAGTTGTGATACTGTCAGTTGGTACTATTACTGGAGGCGTGAGGATGAGCTCGAACCCAAGCGGCAAACCGCGTAGCGCTGGCAAGGCGGCGGATTCAGCCGGAACCGCCGCCGCCACACCCCGCACGCCACCTCAACGCAAGCAGGCGAGCAGGCCAGCTGCGAGGGCCAACCAGGCCGCGCAACCGGCCCGCACGGGCACCATGCGCCATAAGGGTTACACCGCCAAGGTCCTTTACGACGACGCCAGCGGCAGCCTGCGCGGCGAGGTCATAGACCTGCGTGAAGAGCTCGTCTTCACGGCGAACAGCGTTGCCCAACTGAAGCGCGAGTTCCACGCCGCCGTCGACGGCTACCTGCTCGACTGCGCAACGCGCGGGATCGAGCCAGCCAAGCCGTTCTCAGGCAAGCTGCTCCTTAGGCTCCCACCGGAACTGCACCGCCGCGCCGCCATAACGGCGGCAGCGCTCGACGTCAGCCTCAACGACTTCCTCGTCGGCAGCATCGAGGTCGGAGTCGCGCGCATCGCCGCCGCTCGGAACGAAGAACTCTCCTGAAGCGTCCCCTAGTCAGCTAGCCTCGGAAGCAAGGGCGCTTAGCGCCAACCTCGCCTCAGCTAGCCAGGCCGCCCGCTGCGCTGCGCTCGACCCTGCCACCTTCGCGAAGCGCAAGCGCCGCACGTCACTCACGCCGGCAGGCGCGAAGACGACGCGGCGCCAGAACACGTCGAGCGGGTCCCCGAGCACCTCGGCTTCCACGGACTCAGGGGCGTTCGCCGTGTTCAGCAGCAACGCGCTGCGCGCCATTAAGCGGCCAACGCTCTCCCCTCCCCCGCGCAACTCGTAGACGATTCCTTCGCGTAGCACCCGGTCCACCCAGCCCTTCAGGATGCCTGGCACGTGGAAGAACCACACGGGGTGAACGACCACGATCACGTCGGCGGCGAGTACCTCCGCTGCGTAGCGAGACACGAGCTCGTCAGCCATGAACGTGGTGCCGACCTCGGCGAGGGGCATGCGCGGGTCGAAGCCATCCGCGTACAGGTCCTGTAGCGCAACACTGAAACCGTGAGCCCTCAACTCGCCAACCGCCTGCGTGGCTAGGGCCGCGCAGAAACTGTCGGCGCCGGGGTGCGCCACCACCACGACGGCGTGCGCCGTCAGGAGCCGCGCCCGCCTGGGTAGTAGAGCTCGCCGGCCTCGGCCTTGGCCACCAACGATGCCGGCGGCGCGAAGCGCGGACCATGCTTGGCCTCGAGCCCGCGCAGGCGCTGCACGACGCTCCCTGCGCCCTCGTGGTCGACCATGAAGAACGGCCCGCCCCTGAACGGCGGGAAACCTAGTCCGAAGACGGCGCCGACGTCGCCGTCGCGCGCGGAGCGCAGCACGCCCTCGTCCAAGCACATGAGCGCCTCGCGCACGAAGGTGAGGGCAAGGCGATCGGCTAGCGCGGCCCCCCGCTCGACGCCGCCAGTGGCCGACGGCGCGAACCCGGCGATGCGCAGCGCCTCCCCGTCGAACTCCTTCTGCCTGTGACCGGACTCGTAACGGTAGAAACCCTTGCCAGCCTTGCGGCCAAGGTAGCCGGCGGCCACCATCTTGGCGCTCGCGGGGCTGGCCTCCATGCCACGCGCAGCCATGAGCGGCGCAAGCACGACCTCGATCTTGGCGCCGACGTCGATGCCGACATCATCCATGAGCGCAAGCGGCCCAAGCGGGAAGCCGTACGCCACCATGGCGCCCTCGAGGTCGCCAGGGTCAGCGCCCTCGTGCAGCGCCCGCATGGCCTCGGCCATGTAAACGGCGAGGACGCGGGTGGTGTAGAACCCCGGGCCGTCGTTGACTACGATGCTCGTCTTGCCCTGACGGGCTCCCACCTCGAAAGCCGTGGCTGCTGCCCACTCGGCGGTCCTGTCGGACACGACGATCTCGAGCAACGGCATCTTCGGAACGGGCGAGAAGTAGTGCATGCCAAGCACCGCCTCCGGGCGCGCTGCCCCAGCCGCGATCTCGCTGATGGCGATGGCCGACGTGTTGGAGGCGAAAACGTGCCGCCCCGCGCCCGTAACGCGCTCCACCTCGGCGACCATCTGGCGCTTGAGGTCAGGCTGCTCGAGGACGGCCTCTATGGTCAGCTGCGTGCCAGCTAGCGGCTCGTAAGAGTCAACTGCGGCAACGCGCTCGACCATCACGTCACGCTCGAAGGCGGAGCGACCCTTGCCGACGCGACTAGTCAGCCCGCGGTGAACGGCCGCCTTGCCCTTCAGCGCCAAGTCGAGGTCGCGGTCCTTCAACAAGACGCGCATGCCGCTGGCGGCCGTCACCTCTGCGATGCCAGCGCCCATCAGCCCAGCGCCAAGAACGCCGACGCTCTCGACGGGCAGCGCCTGACCTGGCCACGGGTTCTTCTTCGCGGCCGTCTGGGCGAAGAAGACGTGTATGAGCGCACGCGCCTGCGGCGTGAAGAGGAGCTCGGAGAAGGCCTTGGCGCTGGCGGTTAGCCCCGCCTGGCGGCCAGAGCGCGCCCAGGCTGAGAGCGCCTCCAAGATGCGCGCGGGGGCGGGATAGTTGCCGCGCGTGCGCTTCGCGACCTGCTTGGCGGCGCGGTCGAACACGATGGCCCGCGCTGGAGTCTCCTCCAAGAGGCGCTGCAAGGCGGTCGGCTTGCGCTTCGGCACCCGCAACTTGCCGTCGGCCAGCATGCCGGCGGCGCGCACGGCGGCGTCGATCAGCCCCTCCGGGTGAACAGTGGCGTGCACCAGCCCAGCCTTGCGCGCCTGCTTGGCGTAGAGGTTGCGGCCAGTGAGGATCAGGTCGAGGGCGAGGGAGAGGCCGACGCGCTCGGGTAAGCGCACCGTGCCACCCAGGCCGGGGAGGAGGCCAAGTTGCACCTCCGGCAACCCGAAGCGCGTCTTCGGGTTGGTGCTGGCGAGCAGGTAGCGGCCAGCCAAGGCCAGCTCGGTGCCGCCGCCCAAGCAGACGCCATCGACCGCCACGACTAGCGGCTTGCGCCACGACTCGAGGCGCGCCAAGAACGCGTTGCCTTCGTGGATCTGCGCCTCGACCTGCGCCGGGGTCTCGTACTCGAGGAACGCCCCGATGTCGGCGCCGGCTAGGAACGCCCCAGGCTTGGCGTTCGCCAGCACGACGGCGCGCACGCTAGCGTCGGCGTCCAGCTCGTCGATGGCGCCCGGCAGTGCCCTCAGGAGCGGCATGTCGAGGAGCGCAACGCTGCGGTTCGGTTGGTCGAGCCACAAGATGGCGACGTCGCCGCGCTTCTCAACCCTCAACCCGTTCATGCGAGCCTCTCGAGGAGCATGGCGTGCCCCTGTCCGCCAGCGGCGCAGGCCGCCACGAGCGCGTAGCGTCCGTCCTCGACGTGAAGGCGGTGCACGGCCGTCGTCACGAGGCGCGCGCCTGTCGCCCCGAACGGGTGGCCCAGCGAGATCGAGCCTCCCCAGGGGTTGACCTTCGCCATGTCGATGTCAGGCGCGAAGGCGCCGGTTAGCCCGAGGCTGGTGCGGCCGAACAGGTCGGACTCCAGCGCCCTGAGCACCGCGAGTACTTGACCGGCGAACGCCTCGTGGATCTCGATGACGTCTACGTCGCTCCACGCCAAGCCATGACGCGCCAACAGCCGCGGCGCGGCGTAAGCGGGTCCAAGCAGGAGCTCGTCACCGGGGTCCTGCGCCACGAAGTTGAAGTCGACGATCCGCGCCAGACCCGTCCGGCCCTCCGCCAGGGCCTGCTCTTCGCGCATGAGCACAACGGCAGCCGCCCCGTCCGTCAGGGGGCTGGCGTTGCCTGCCGTTACCGTCCCGAACGGTTTGACGAAGGCGGGAGGCAGCTTGGCGAGGCGCTCGAGGCTGGTGTCCTCGCGCACCCCGTTGTCCGCCTTGACGACCACGCCCTTGGGCGGCACCACCACCGGCACCGTCTCCTCGGCCAAGTGCGCGCGGTTGGCGGCGGCGCCCTGGTGGGAGCGCAGCGCGTAGGCGTCCTGCTCGGCGCGCGTGACGCCGAAACGGGCCGCCAGGCGGTCGGCGCTCGCGCCCATCGTCTCCCCCGTCGAGAACTCGGCGATGGCTGGCGCCTGCGGCAGTAGCTCGCGCGGCTTGAGGCCCTGGAAGAACGCGGGCCAGTCCTTCAGTCCCTTGTAGCGGCGGCTGTCGAAGAAGCGCCTGCGCAGCTCGCGGCTGAAGCCGACTGGCACGTCGCCGAGCATCTCCACCCCACCAGCCACCGCGAGGTTGGCGTGGCCGGCGGCTATGGCCATGGTGGCGTCCGCGATGGCGCGGTTGGCCGAGATGCATGCGACCGTTACCGTGTGCGCCGGGACGTTCGAGGGCAGTCCGGCCGCGAGCGCGGCGTCGCGCGCCACGTTGCTGGTGGCGACGTTCTGCACGACCGTGCCCATGACGACCTGGTCGACGTCCTCGGGGCGCACCTGTGCACGGCCAACGACGCCCGCCAACGCCATGCGCGCCAGGTCGTAAGCCACCCACTCACGGTAGTCGCTGCCTGCGCGGCTGAACGGCAGGCGCGCGCCTGCGGCCACCACAACGCCAGTGCCGCGCCCAGCGCTAACGTTGGGGCCGGACCGCTCCGAGGTGGCCGAGAAAGTTGTACTCGGTCTAAGCATGTTGCCCCGAGTCTACCGCCGGTTGGC
>CALCHY010000210.1 GCA_937907415.1 uncultured Trueperaceae bacterium | reverse complement strand
CTGGCAGCGCCTGCGGCAAGGCGCTCGGCGCGGTGGCAAGCACGACGGTCGGCTTCGAACGCCTAACCGCCTGGTGGGCCGACTACCTCGCGGCTGGTGACGAGGCCAGCTTCACCACCGCCCTTCTAGAAGGGCAACCGGCCGCCCCCACCTATTTCGGTCGCATGAAGCGCGTTAACCGCGACGGCCCCGCGCTGCTAGCAAACCGCGCTCCGCTCCGCGAGTTCTCTGCAGAGGAGCTGCGTGGCGGCGTCAACCGCGACCTCGTACTGCTCGACACCCGCGCCGTGCGCGACCAGTGGGCGGCATCCGTGCCGGGCGCACTAGCGGTGCCAGGTGGCAACTCTTTCGCCTCGTACGCCGCCTGGGTCATCGACCCTGACAGCGAGAAGCGACCGCTGGTAGTAGTCGCGGCCAACGGCGAGCACGCTGCCAGCTTGCGCGACCGCCTCAGTTACACCGGGATAGATGAGGTGGTCGGTTACGTCACCTCCCTCGCGGGCCTAGACCTTCAGCCCCTTCCGCTGGTAACCCCGAGCGAACTCGCGGCACTTCGAGACGGTGGGCGTGAGGGCGTAGAGGTGCTAGACGTGCGCGAGGCAAGCGAGCACCTGGCCGGCCACATCCCAGGCGCACGGCAACTAGCCGCCAGCCGCCTACTAGCCAACAGCCACGAACTGCCGCGCGGCGGCACCCTCGTAATGCACTGCCAGGGTGGCGGACGCTCGGCGGTCGTGGCAAGTGCCCTGAGGAACCGCGGCTTCGCCAATATCGTTGAGCTTGCTGGTAGCTACGACGGCTGGAGCGACTATCTGGCCTCACAATCCGCCGGCAACCGAGTGAGAGTGGAGTCGAAGTGACGGACTCTGGCGCTAATAATCCCTCCGAACCGCAACCGAACGGCAACGCCACGGACCAAACGCAGGGCGCGGCCTCGAGCGGGCAGGGCGGCCAAGACCAGCGCGGGCATGACCGCGATGAGCGCCGCGAGCACGGGCGCGACTGGTGGCCGATCGCCCTCATCGTCGTCGGACTGCTCTTCCTCGCCGGGAACGTCGGCTTCAGTTTCGACCCGCTCTGGAGCTTCTTCGGCAACGTCTGGGAGTTCTGGCCGATAGCACTCATCGCCGTCGGCGCCGACATGCTCACGCGCGGCAAGTACCGCCTCGCCATCGTGTCCGTTGCCATCGGGGTGGTCGTCGTGCTGGCGCTGTCCGGCGGCCTGTTCTCAGGAGGCGGGCAAACGCTCGACGTCAAGCAAGCGGTCGGCGGTGCCACCAGCGCACGGTTGGAGCTCGACCTAACCACCAACGCCCTCAACCTGACGGCCGCGGCGAGCAGCACCGACGTCGTATGGGGCACCATCACAGGCGGTCGCAACGAGCGGCTGACGCAGGACTCCTCGCGCCGCGGCAACCTGGTAGCCGTGACGCTGAGGGCCAGACAGCGTGGTTGGCCGATCGCGTTCGGTAGCGGTAGGGGCGGGAACCCGTGGGATCTGCAGATGAACAAGGACCTGGCGACCGACCTAGTAATCGACGGTGGCGTCGGCGCCATGAACCTCGAGCTAGGGAACGCCACCCTCAACAGCCTCGCGATCGACGCCGGGGTCGGCGCGTTGACCATCACCCTCCCGGCTTCGGGCGGGTTCACCGGCGAGATCGACGGTGGAGTGGGCTCGCTCACCGTCAACGTGCCAAGTAGCCTGGCCATCGTCATCAACCTAGATTCCGGAATCGGAGGGGTCAACTTCGACAGCGGCTTCCAGAAGAACGGCTCGAACTACAGCAGCCCAGCCGCCGCGGCGGGGCAGCCAGTGGTAGCACGGTTGAACGTCGACGGGGGAGTGGGGAGCGTCAACGTAAGGTCCGTCAAGTGACGTTGGCGGAGGCGGTCGATCGAAGCGCCCATGTCGGTGTCCTCGGCGTCGTCGGCTCCACGCCCCTTGTCGCATTGCAGCGGCTTGTGCCACCAGGATCTGGCCGCGTGCTCGTCAAGCTCGAGCAGTTCAACCCGACCGGCTCTTACAAGGACCGCATGGCGGTCGCCATAATCGCGGCCGCAGAAGCCAGTGGCAGGCTGCAACCAGGCATGACCGTCGTCGAGTGCACCGGGGGTAGCACAGGCACAGCGCTAGCGTTCGTGTGCGCCGCCAAGGGCTACCGCTTGAAGGTCGTGTCGTCAGACGCCTTC
>CALCHY010000209.1 GCA_937907415.1 uncultured Trueperaceae bacterium | reverse complement strand
ACCTAGAAGACCTCAACCCACCAGCCGGCGAACAAGCCCGACTCGAGCTCGCCCCGCCGCAACCTGCGAGCGGGCTTGAGGCCCGCTCCTGCGTCGCCCGCGTCGAAGGCAACCTCCTGCTCATCGAGAGCCCCTATGAAGCCAAAGCGCTCCTGCAGGAGGTCCCAGAAGGCCGCTGGAACCGCAAGCACCGCGCCTGGGCGTACCCGGCCACCATCCAGCACCTGCGCCTCCTCAAACGCGCACTAGGGGAAGCGTTCGCGCCGCACCCCACCGCCCGGGAACTCATCAACCAAGCCAAAGCCTCGGCTGAGAGCGAACAGGCGGCCGCCACCCTCAAGCACAGCGACGGCGAAGAACTCCCGCAGGTGAAAACACGAGGATGGCGGCACCAGAAGCAAGCGTTCGCCTACGCCAACACCCTCAAGCGCGCCATGCTCAACATGCACATGGGCACCGGCAAAACCCTCGTCAGCCTCGCCCTCATCGCCAACAACACCAAACGCGCAGCCATCGTGCTCGCCCCCAAGCGCGTCGTACGCGTCTGGCCCCAAGAAGTAGAAAAGCACCTCACCAACCCCCACGAATGGCTCGTCCTCCCACTAAGCGACGGCACCACCGCCAAACGCGCCCAAACCATCACCGACGGCCTCAAACAAGCCCAAGCCGCCGGCCAACGCCTCCTCGTCGCCACCAACTACGAAGCCGCCCACCGCGAACCCCTCGCCACCGCACTCCTCGAGCTCGACGCCGACGTGATCATCCTCGACGAAATCCACCGCATCAAAAGCCCCCGAGGCAAAGCCAGCAAATACGCCCAAAAACTAGCAGCGCGAGCCCAACACCGCTACGGCCTCACCGGCACCCTCATCCCCAACGGCCCCGAAGACGTCTGGGCCCAATACCGCGCGCTCGACCCCCACCTGCTCGGCAGCTGGAGCACCTTCAGCCGCGACCACCTCGTCCACAACCAGTTCGGCGGCATCCAAGGCTACCGAGACCTCAAACTCCTCCACGAGAAAATCAACCGCCGCACCTACCGCGCCACCAAAGACGTCATCGACCTACCGCCCTTCCAGCACCAAACCATCCACGTCGACCTCAAACCCAAAACCCGCAAGCTCGCGCAAGACATCTACGAGGAGCTAACCGCCCAACTCGATGCGGGCAGCATCACCACCACCACGTTCCTCACGAAGATCCTCCGAGTGCAGCAACTGACCGGCGGCACCGCCGTACTTGACGACGGCACGCACGAACCCGTTGACGACGGCAAGGAGAAGGCGCTCGAGGACCTACTCACTGACCTCCCCAAGGACGAGCCTGTGGTGGTGTTCGCCAACTTCCACGATGACCTCAACGCCATCCAGCGAGTAACCGAACGCCTCGGCCGGCGCTACTCCGAACTCTCCGGCCGCCGCGATGAACTCGAGGCTTGGCAAGCTGGGGAAACCGATGTGATCGGCATCCAGATTCACGCTGGAGGCGTCGGGATATCTGCTGTGCGCGCCCGAATTTGCGTGTACTTCTCGACCACCTATGCGCTGGGCGCCGTCGAACAGAGCTATGAGAGGGTCCATAGGCCCGGTCAAGAAAGGCCCGTGAGCTTCTATCATTTGGTTGCGCGCGAGAGCATCGACGAGGACATCTACGCTGCGCTCACCAGCAAACGCAACCTCGCCGATTACGTCATCGACCGCGCCCGAGGCTCCGCATGAGCCGCCCCAAGCGCCGGCAGCGCCGCAAGCAACACCATGGCCAGCACCCCAAGCATGCGCAACGGCGCCGCGACAACTACAACGCGCGAAGACACGCCAAGACCCGCGCCCAAGAACGCTACGGCCTCGAACTCACCAACGCCGACCTGCAAACCATCGCCCGAACCATAAGCGAACGACGCAGCCGGTTCGTAGCCAAACAACCCCTCGGCCGCGAAATCCACGTCCTCACCCACCAAAGCGTCAAACTCGCCGTCCTCTACGACCCCAACAACAGCGTCGTCCTCAGCACCCTCCCCAGCGAACACCGCGAGCTCACGAAACGCGGCATCGCCCTCGCCGATCCACGCCTCGCTGCGCTCGCCACGCTGCAACTGGACGAGTAGCCCTACCCGGACAGTAGGAGGGCTCTCCACCCACCAGCCCACCCGCTAGTTTGGTTGCCCCCACCAGCCCCCAAGCGCACCCAAGAACCACCAAGCAGCCAAGAACAATCCCTAGAAGTGCGCCGACGCCCGTCTAGGACGACATTAGTGCCCAATCTTCCGGGAGGTGAGCGCGAAGCGGCGCGCACACGAAGCACGAGTCAGCACCCAAGCGCACCCAAACGCACCCACCAAACACACACGTACACCCACGAAACACCAAAGAAACTAGGCAGTAACGAAAGAAGAGATATGTAACATTACGCTTGACACCACCCGAAAAGCGGGGATAGGCTTCTCTCAACGCCAAAGGTTGGGTCGCGACTCAGCAACCCGCCACCAGGAGAATCCGCATGAACCACGCCACGACCATCCCCGCCTACGCCAAGCGCGCCCTCAGTGCCGGCGCTGACTTCGCCCAGCACGTCTACCGCGGCCACAGCGCCGGACCCGCCTTCGCCATCCTCAACAACGAAGCCGGCCAACAGGTCCTACTCTTCGACACCAAGCGCGGCGAGAAGCAGATCACCCTCGAAGCGATCCGCCAAACCGCCCCAGGCCTCGCTCGTCAGCACCAGGCGTACGCAGCCACCTTCGGCGCCACCGCCCTCATCGCCAAGCCCCAAGACGACGCAGCCGCCCAAGCGCTCAAGAACGCCCTCAAGGACGGCGCCAGCCTCTCCGACCGGCCCGGCAGCGTCCCAGCACTCCTGCTCGAGTACCACACCCGCAACCGCATCGTGCGCGCCGCCTTCCTGATCGACGACCAAGGCAACATCAGCAACGACCCCCAGATGGTCGTAGACGCCCCAGCCGGAGACGCTACCCCCATCGCCAATATCCGCTTCTTCCCGCTGCACGAGTAACCAGCCCGAGCATGATAAGGTGGGAATCAGTGGGGAATATCCCCGCCGCGATGCTCTCGACGTGACCCACGCCCTCATTACGGCAAGGTCGCTGGAGGCACGCCAGGTTGACCGGCAGGCTAGAGCGAATGGCATTTCGACCCTAGCGCCCACACCACGATCGGGTGAGGGCAACCGCTGCCCCGGTAGCGTCCTGCAAAAGCCGGGTTAGGTCCCGGTCATCAACGCCTCGTTGAGAGCCTCGCACCAGGTCGCAGGAGACCGCGCGAGGCTCACCAACACCAGGGGAGACCAACCGTGCCGCAACCCAACCCCACAACCACCCGCGCGCTACGCGCCATCAACGACCAGCGCGCCATCCGCATCCACCCACCACAACTCGTGAGGCTAGTAACCGCCCGCCTCGTCACCGTCGACGAACGCGGCACCCTCACCCTCACCAAGCGCGGCCAACACACCCTGCACGAAGCAGACACCTACGCGAAAAGCACGCAACGCATCCCCCAACTCGCGGACGCCTTAGCCCCAGCAGCGCATGAGCTCACGCCAGCCATTTATCAGCTGCACGGCAAACGCAACGCCAGCACCATCCAAGAGCATGCCGGCGCCCTGGCTACCTTGGCCAGCATCGCGCGGCATCTCTGGACGTCCGACGAGCGTCAGCTCCTAAAGCACCTCAGCAACAACCCTGAGAGGCTGGCCAACACCGCCAAGCGCCTCGGGTGGGAGGGCCAACGCGTGCATAAGACGTTCGACAAGATCCTCACGCACGCCAAAACAGCCCTGCAGCAGACCCCGTAAGCGACTCAGCACCATTGCCGACCGAGAAAGCAGGAAGGAAGCGCCTGCGGCGCAAGAAGAGCGCCGCAGCGGAAGATGCTCGCGGGGTAGCCTCTTCCAGCCAAAGTACACTCACCCCAATCCGTGAAACCGGAGGCATTAGCTTGACCATCACCGCATCATCCCCGGCGCTCGCGACCCTTTATCACCAGGGCAAAGCCGGCGGCATCTACTCGTGGAAGGTTTGGACCGAAGGCGCCGACATCGTCACCGAGTACGGCCTCATCGACGGCGAGAAACAGATCGCCCGCAAGACCGCCACCCCCAAGAACGTCGGGCGCAGCAACGAGACCACCGCCGGAGAGCAGGCCACATTGGAAGCCGCGGCCATGCACAAGAAGAAGATGGACCGCAAGTATGCGCTGAGCGTCGAGGAGGCCCAAGCCGAACTCATCCGCCCCATGCTCGCGTCCGACTTCGAGAAGCGCAAGAACCGCAACGTCACCTACCCCGCCTACGTCCAGCCCAAGCTCGACGGGGTCCGCGCGCTCGCGTTCTGGGACGGCGACCAGATTGAGATCATGAGCAGGTCAGGCAAGAGCTGGCGCGACATTGGCAGCATCGAGCACATCGCCAACGCCCTCGAGAACACCCTGCCGCGCGACGCGCTCTTCGACGGCGAGATCTACGCCGGAGTGGGCGAGACCTTCCAGCAGACGACACGCCTCGTCAAGAAGTACCGACCCGGCGATAGCGAGAAGCTGGTCCTCCACGTCTATGACGTGATCGACCGCGACAACCTCGACCAACCGTTCAGCGAACGCCTCGAGATCCTCAACGGCCTCCAGTTCGAGCCCGGCTACCCGGTCGAAACCGTCCCCAGCGTCCTCGTCGAGAACGAGCAAGCCGTCTACGAAGCGCAAGCCGCCTTCGTACAGGACGGCTTCGAGGGCGCCATGGTGCGCCTGACCACCGGCGTGTACCAGTACGGCGCGCGCTCCTTCGAGCTCCTAAAGGTCAAGTCGTTCCTCGACGCCGAGTTCCCCATCGTCGGGCACAAGACCGGCGTCGGCAAGTTCGACGGCGCCATCATCTGGGTCTGCCAGGTGGACGACGGCAAGACCTTCGACGTCGTCCCCCGCGGCACGATGGAAGAACGCCGCGCCTGGTACGACAACGCCGACACCTACTACGGCCAGCTACTCAACGTCCGCTACTTCGAAGTCAGCGAAGACGGCGTCCCCCGATTCCCCGTAGGCGCCGGCATCCGCGCGAGCGAAGACATCAGCTGACCCTATCGTGGCCGCG
>CALCHY010000208.1 GCA_937907415.1 uncultured Trueperaceae bacterium | reverse complement strand
ACCACCACGATGCGGACTCGCCGATAGCGCTGAGGGTTCCGGCTTGGAAGCGCCACGCGCGATGCGACCTCTACGTGCTCATGCGGCATCTCGACTATGATGCCCATTACCAGGCTCCACTCACCACCGTACCCCGCCTACAATACATGGGTGTGGCCCAAGCCAGCACGGTCTTTGATTCCACCCCGCAGCCCACAGATGGATCCGACTTTGTCGTGCCGTGCGAGCGCCTCATCCAGCTAGAAGAAGCCCTTGAGCGAGCTCACTCTGAAAACGAGCAAAAGAGTTAAAAGGAGGGCGCCCACATGATCTGCAGCGGACAAGGCCAGATGAATGTTACTCCCAAAAAAATAAAAAGAGGTCACCAATTAACAAAAATAATAACGTAAAATAGAACAACCATGTTTGACATCGACCCTCGTGTGCTGGTGGAGAAACGGTTGAACAGCCATTGCACTCGCGCACTCTCAGCCTGTGTTAATGTGTTCTGCCCCAGCTGCGCCCGCGATTGCCGCATTCGGAAGAAAATAAAAAAGCTGAAAGAAATCGACCGATGCGGTGAGACCGAGGCCCGAGGGCAAAAAGCCAAGGTGTTCCCCTTGCTCTTGCTCGCAGCCTGGGCAATACAAAAAGCCAAGGCCTTCCTTTGCGCAGGCAAAAGATGAAAGAGGGGCAGGGGAGTGTTAAGGTGACGTGGCGACGGAGTCAATCTAGCACCGACTCCCAATCGGCTAACGACACGTAGGGCCGATTGCGTCGACGCGTCAACCAATGAGCACTCTCCAAGCGTCAGATAAATACGACACCAACTCACACAGCTCTTTGTCTTCGTCTCCTACCTCTTCACAATAAACACTCTTACACATAACCTGCGCACAACTCGCTTCAGGTTATGGGCCCACGCTCAAACCCCTGGCCCTAGCTCGAACACGTACACACCATGTCGACCAAACGCGTCCCCACACTGTCCCAAGCAAGCGAGTTCCGACTCTGGCACGCGCAACTCAAGGCCTACCTCCAGTCCAAAGGACTCTTCGCGTACACGACCGGAACCTACGCTCGCCCGACAGACAAGAACGGCCAAGAGCCCGACCACGTGTTCGCTGCCCGCCAAAACGAGTTCGACACTCGCATGGAGCAGACCCTCGGCATCATCAAGACGCACGTACACCCCTCCGTACTCGTCTTCATCGAAGAAGCGGCGACCCCAAAGGAAGCCCTCGATGCTCTCACGAAGCAGTTCAACCCGGCCGGGACTGCACGATTCCTCACCGCCACAGGACGGTTATTCAACCTCCGTAAGCGACCGGATCAGACCATCGCTGGCTACCTCGCCGAGATCAGCGACCTGGTCAACCTCGCGTTCCCCGACCTCAGCGACATGATCCCGGCTGGCAGCTCGGCCGAGGTCAAGACCGCCGTCCGAGCCGCTCTGCAGAAACTCGTCGACCGCTGGACCCTAGCAGTCACACTGCACGGCCTACCCTCGGACTACGACACCGTCAAGGCGATCATCCAAGACTGGAGCGACGCCGATCTCGAAAAAGCCCGGTCCCGCATCCGCGAGCGCGAACTCGAGCTCAAGTCCGTCGTACCCCTCCCCAACGACTCAGAGAAACTCCTCCTTGCCCAGGACAAGTCCGACATCAGGCGCGGGAGACGTGGCAGCGGACGACGAGGCCACCACGACGACCATCGACCTCGGCAACAACGACAGCACGGACAGCAGGGACACCTCCAGCGACCGCAGCGCGCCGACCCCAGCTCACGCCCTACCTGTGCATACTGCCACAAGCCTGGACACACCAACATCGAGTGCCGCCGCCGAATCAACGATCTCCAACGCGCCACGATCGCCATCGACGACGCCGTCAACACGAACGACAGCGCGCCCATGCGTGCTCTGGTTGCCGTCGGCAGTGATGTCGCTCTAACAGCGACGAACGACCAGAACGACGTCTGGTATCTCGACTCCGGTGCGACCTCCCACATGGCGTCCTCACGAGCCTGGTTCACCGACTACGTGCCGATCGAGGGGCGCAACATCTACCTCGGCGACAACTCCACGATCCAAGTTGTCGGAAAGGGCACCGTGCGGGCAGTCCACTACACCAATCACAAGCCCGAACTCGTTCAACTGTCCGAAGTGCTTCACGTACCCCTCATCACCAAGAACCTGCTGTCGGCCTCGCGGCTCGCCCAGGCAGGCCTCGTCGTGGAAATCGGGCCCAGCACGTGTCGAGTCTACGACCCCAAGACCGGCCAGACCGTCTTCAAGCCGACCATTCTCGGGCAGATGGTCGCCATAGGGTTGCACCTGCCCGACCGCCAGGGCCAGGCACGAGTCGCCATCGAGAAGCCTACGATCTCCCTCCTCCACCGCCGCCTCGGCCACGTCTCGGAACAGCGCGTCAGGCTTGCAACCCACGATGCCAGCGCGCTCTCGGGGCAACAACTGGCTCAGTGCGAGATCTGCATCAAGGCCAAGCAGGTACGCTCGGCCATCGGCAAGGGACCCGTTCCTCGTGAGATCGAACCGCTCGCGCTAGTCCACACCGACATCTGTGGCCCGATGCCGATCACCACCACCGGCGGCAAGCGCTACTTTGCCACGTTCATAGACGATGCGACCCGCTACGCTGCCGTCTACCTCCTCAAGAACAAGAGCGACGTGGTCACGGCCTTCAACCACTACATCACCGCCGCCAGCGTTAACCGCAAGTGCCTCCGTCTTCGTTCGGACCGTGGCGGCGAGTACACCGGTCACAAGTTCCAACGGATCCTCGCCAGAATGGGCATCCAACACGAGCCCACGGCCCCGTACACGCCCGAGCACAACGGCACGGCCGAACGCTTCAACCGGACGATCATCACCATGGTTCGGTGCCTACTGAGCGACTCCGGCCTCGACGACACGTACTGGGGCGAGGCCCTACGCATGGCCACCCTCCTCTACAACCGCATCCCGCGCAAGAATGGCACCAAGTCACCGTACGAGGCATGGCACGGTAGGCCGCCCAGGATGGACCATCTCCGCATCTTCGGCTGCCGAGCGCACGCGCTAATCCCGATAGATCGGCGCCCCAAGCTTGGAGCACAGTCGCGCCCCGCCATCTACCTCGGCCCATCAAGTGAGCACGCCACCGACCATCGCCTACTCGTACAAGACACCAACACCGTCATCGTCACGCGCGACGTGGTGTTTCAGGAACACGTCATGCCTGCCAGGCCCCAACGACTCGAGCCCAGCCCCGGGGGCGCCACGCCGACCGAACTACCACTCGCCCCACCCGACATCGACCTCAGGGGCGCCGCGACAGCTGAACCCCCAGCACTGGAGCCCGACTCCGATTCCGACGACGACGACGACGACCGCGACCCAGGCGATGACCTCTCTGACGACGAGCACGAGCCAACTGTCTACACCACCCCGGACGTACTCAAGCACACCACGCGTCTCGCCAAACGCACCAGGCGTGGCGTCACGGCCCCGGCCTTGACCGCACGCCCAGAGCCCAGCAACGACCACAACGCTGGCGGCACGCACCACAGCGACGACGAGACCGAACACATCCGTGCCCAATCCGCCGAATCCGATCGTGGTGGGCCAAGGGGCGGGATAGACACTGACCCAACCTCGACCGGACTCCGCAGATCCACCAGACAACGCCGCCACAATGTCACGCTCGCCGACTACGCGTTCGTCGCCGAAGAGCCAACCACGCCCAACTCGTACAGGGAAGCCCTGAAGTCGCCCGACGCCGCCAAGTGGCAACAAGCCATGCTCAACGAATACAACTCGCTCCGCAGCAACGGCACGTTCTCCCTCGTGCCCTGCCCTCCAGGCCGCAAGCCGATCGCCGCACGCTGGCTATTCAAAATAAAACGCCACGCTGATGGCAGCGTCGAACGCTACAAGGCCAGATGGGTCGCCAAAGGGTTCACTCAGCGCCACGGCATCGACTTCTTCGACACCTTCGCACCAGTCTGCCGTGCCGAGGGGCTACGGACGCTCATCGCTCTAGCAGTCGCCGACGACCTCGAGATCCAACCGATCGACATCGACACGGCCTTCCTACACGCGCGACTCGAGGACGACGCCCTGGTAGCCCAACCAGAAGGGTTCGTCGACGACCAACACCCTGACTGGGTGTGCAAGCTGCACAAGAGCCTCTACGGCCTGAGACAAGCACCACTCGAGTGGTTCAAGACCATCGACGCTCACCTACGCGCCAACGACTTCGGACCAATCGAAGCGGACCCGTGTATCTACACCCGACACCGGAGAGGACTCACCAGCTACATCGCCCTCTACGTCGACGACTGCACCATCATCGCTCATCGCAGCCAAGTTCGCGAGATCAAAGAGATGATCAAGTCACGGTTCCCTATTAAGGATCTCGGCGACGCCAAGTCGATTCTCGGCTTCGAAATCCATCGCGATCGCGACCGGGGCCACCTCTACATTCTACAGCGAGGCAAGATCGACACCATCCTCGAAACCTTCGGTCTCAAGAACTGTAAGCCCGTGCCGACCCCGATGCTGTCAACCGTCGCCCTCGATCGACCGACGAACGACCGACCTCCGACCAACTTCCCGTACCGACAAGCTATCGGTATGCTGTCGTACCTCGCTCACGCTTCGCGACCCGATATTCTATTCGCCGTCACGCAGGTCAGTCAATTCGTCAACAGCTTTGGCCAAGAACACGTCGTGGCGGTCAAGCACATCATGCGCTACCTCGCCGGTACGCGCAACCTCGCCATCCGCTACGACCGCGCGCAATTCGACCGAAACGATCCCGATTCCGTACGACCCGTACTCTACTGCGACGCCGACTGGGGAGGAAACCTACCAGACCGCAAGTCCGTAACCGGCCTGGTCACGTTCTTCTGCGGAGGGCCGATCTACTGGTCTTCCAAGTTCCAGAGCAGCGTTGCGCTCTCTTCGACCGAAGCCGAACTGACCGCACTCTCCGAAGCGACACGTCAAGCGATCTACACGCGCCGCTTCCTGCCCGTACTTCGCATTTCGACGAACGAACCACTCACCATCTACAACGACAATCAAGGGGCCCTCGACGTACTCGACTCGACCGCGCCGCCGTTCCATGGTCGCATGAAACACTACAGCATCAAGGTCGCGCACATGCGCGACAATGCCAAGAAGGGAACCGTACGATTCGAGCACTGCCCGACAGCCGAGATGCCAGCCGACGCGTTGACCAAGGCCCTCGCGAAGACCAAGTTCACCTACCATCGCCACCGGTTCGTTTGCCTCTTACCGCTCGTCGAGTGAGGGGCGTGTTAAGGTGACGTGGCGACGGAGTCAATCTAGCACCGACTCCCAATCGGCTAACGACACGTAGGGCCGATTGCGTCGACGCGTCAACCAATGAGCACTCTCCAAGCGTCAGATAAATACGACACCAACTCACACAGCTCTTTGTCTTCGTCTCCTACCTCTTCACAATAAACACTCTTACACATAACCTGCGCACTACTCGCTTCAGGGAGAAGAGCAAGGGGACCTTTTGTTTTTCGCAGCCAAAAAAGGGGTTGAAGAGCATGAGCAAGGGGATAGCAATAATGGAGGACAAACTCAAATTGAAATCGAGGCTATCTTATCAATACAGGGTCCAGTTCGGGTTGAATTGCGAACAAAAAAAGAAAGGCCGTGGGCCTCTTGTCTCAAGAATTTTACTTTTTTCCCACACCGTGCCAGCGTGGACGTAAGTCGAGGCCGCTACTAAAAACGAAGAACGAGGATGGCCGCACGTCGTGACATGTACGGCTTTTTCTTTCACTTGAACGAGATAGATTCTGATGAATCGGCCCGGTGAAGGGCAAGGGGTTGGCCTTGGTTTTTCTCGCCTCGCTTTTTCCTCTTGGTTTTTTTTCTCTTTTATTTATGTCGGACCCCCACGGGGAGCGAAACAAGTCGGCAAGATCAGCCACCGCGGAGTTTATCAGCCCAGCTCAACTCCGAACTGGGGCAAATGCTGACGGAACTGCTGGCCGCGTGCATGACATGCTCCTGCATTCTTATGAGACACTCACCCCCTACTCGCTACTCTTAGAGCTTCCGGCACTGGTACACAATCCCGAGCGTAGTCTCCTGCACGCGGGCTTACTCTGGTCGCGCGCACAGGTGATGTCTAAGACCCGCCAGAGAGTGTGGAATTGAGGTGGACTGGAATGCCG
>CALCHY010000207.1 GCA_937907415.1 uncultured Trueperaceae bacterium | reverse complement strand
AGGAGGCCGATGAGCCACCACCGACCAGCGCGTTTACGTCGTGAACCTTGCGTTCGCATGCTCGACTACATCCTTCCATGACACTCGCTCTGCTATACTAACCACATGCCACCCCCCCTGGGGTGGGGCACAATCGAGGAGGCGAAGATGAACAAGCTCACCATCGAAGGCATGACCTGCGCGCACTGCCAGGCGTCCGTCAAGAACGCACTCGAGGGCGTCCCCGGCGTCACCAGCGCCGCCGTCGACCTGAGCGCCGGCTCGGCGCGGGTCGAGGGCGACGCCGACGTCCAGGCGCTCATCCGCGCGGTCGAGGAGGAAGGCTACAGCGCGCGGCCCGCCACGTGAGCTCGGCAGCCGCGGGCGGCGCCGAGGCGACCACCACCGCGGAGCACCTGCACCTCGACCCCGCCACGCGCGAAGATGTTCAGCTCCGCCTGAAGAGCGCCCGCGGCCACCTGGACGGCATCCTGCGCATGCTCGCGGACCCGGACGTCTACTGCGTCGACATCCTCAAGCAGGTCAAGGCCGTGCAGGGGGCGCTGGCGCGCGTCAGCGACGCCGTGCTCAGGTCGCACATCCGCGACCACGTCGCCACCGCCAGCCAGCGCGGCGACACCGAGCACATCGTCACGGAACTGATGGAAGCCCTCAAGTACCGCACCTGAGCGCCGGGCGACGTGAAAGCGTCGCCCGCCTCGCATAGTGAACAGGAGAAGTCATGGAAAGCGTAAGCCTGGGGATCCGCGGCATGACGTGCGCGAGCTGCACCGCGCGCGTCGAGCGGGCCCTGACCAAGGTGGCGGGCGTGAGCGAAGCCACCGTCAACCTGGCCACCGAGCGCGCCAGCGTGCGCTTCGACGCCCAGCAGACGGGCGTGCCCGCCCTGCTCGAGGCGGTCGCGCGGGCCGGCTACGATCCGGTGACCGAACGCACCAGCCTGGCGGTGAGCGGCATGACCTGCGCGAGCTGCACGGCGCGCGTCGAGCGTAGCCTCAAACGCCTCGACGGCGTCGTCGACGCTAGCGTCAACCTGGCCACCGAGCGCGCCAGCGTCACCTACCTCCCCGGGCTGCTGACCCCCGCCGACCTGAGCGCGGCGGTGACCGCGGCCGGTTACGGGGTGCGCGAGGCGGCCGCGAGCGGCGAGCGCGTCGACCGGGAGCGCCAGGCGCGCGAGGCGGAGGTGCGCGCCCTGCGGCGCGACGTCCTCCTCGCCGGCGCCCTCACGCTGCCGCTGGTGGTGTTCGTGATGCTGCCCATGCTGGTGCCGGCGCTGGAGGCGCGCCTGCTGGCGCTGGTGCCGGCCCAGGCGATCAACCTCGTCTCGTTCGCGCTCGCCAGCGTGGTGCAGTTCGGGCCCGGCCGGCGCTTCTACCGCCCCGGCTGGAACAGCCTGCGCCGCGGCAGCCCCGACATGAACAGCCTGGTGATGCTGGGCACCAGCGCCGCCTACGGCTACTCGGTGGTCGCCACCTTCCTGCCGCGCCTGCTGCCGGCGGGCACGGCGCACGTCTACTACGAGGCGTCCGCGGCGATCATCACCCTCATCCTGCTCGGCAAGTACCTCGAGGCCATCGCCAAGGGCCGCACCAGCGAGGCCATCAAGAAGCTGCTGGGCCTGCAGGCGAAGACGGCGCGCGTGGTGCGCGCCGGCGAGGAGCTCACCCTGCCCATCGACCAGGTCGTACCCGGCGACGCCGTGCTGGTGCGCCCCGGTGAGCGGATCCCCGTCGACGGGCGCGTGCTGACGGGCGGCTCGTTCGTGGACGAGTCGATGATCACCGGCGAACCCATCCCGGCGCGCAAGGGCGAGGGCGACGAGGTGGTGGGCGGCACCGTGAACACCACCGGCGCCTTCACCTTCGAGGCCACCAAGGTCGGCGCCGACACCGTGCTGGCGCAGATCATCAAGATGGTCGAGGACGCCCAGGGCTCCAAGCTGCCCATCCAGGCGCTGGCCGACAGGGTCGTCAGCGTCTTCGTGCCCATAGTCATCGTCATCGCGCTCATCACCTTCGGGGTGTGGATGCTGTTCGGCCCCGAGCCGGCCCTCACCTTCGCGCTGGTGAACACGGTGGCGGTGCTGATCATCGCCTGCCCCTGCGCCATGGGCCTCGCCACCCCCACCAGCATCATGGTCGGCACCGGCAAGGCGGCCGAGCTGGGCATCCTCTTCCGCAACGGCGCCGCCCTGCAGACGCTGCAGGAGGCCAAGCAGATCGCCCTCGACAAGACCGGCACCCTCACCAAGGGCAGGCCCGAGCTCACCGACCTCGTCACCCTGCCGGGCTTCGACCGCCTCGAGGTGCTGGCCCTGACCGCCAGCGTGGAGCAGGCGTCCGAGCACCCGGTCGCCCAGGCGATCGTGGACGCCGCCAAGGCGCAGGGCGCCCCCCTAAGCGCCGCCGCGGCGTTCGAGGCGGTGCCGGGCTACGGCGTGGAGGGCAGCGTCGCCGGCCGCCTCGTGCAGGTGGGCGCCGACCGCTACATGCGCAGCCTGGGCGTCAACGTGACGGCGTTCGCCAACGAGGCCGGGCGCCTGGCCGACGAGGGCAAGACGCCCCTGTACGCCGCCGTCGACGGCCGGCTCGCCGCCGTCATCGCCGTCGCCGACCCCATCAAGGACTCCACCCCCCAGGCCATCGAGTCGCTGCACGCGCTCGGCCTGCGCGTGGTGATGATCACCGGCGACAACGAACGCACCGCCCGCGCCATCGCCCGCCGCCTGGGCATCGACGAGGTGCTCGCCGAAGTCCTGCCCGACGGCAAGGTGGAGGCCGTGAAGCGCCTGCAGGCGCAGGGCGGCAAGGTGGCGTTCGTGGGCGACGGCATCAACGACGCGCCCGCCCTGGCGCAGGCCGACGTCGGCCTCGCCATCGGCACCGGCACCGACATCGCCATCGAGTCCGCCGACGTGGTGCTCATGGCCGGCGACCTGCGCGGCATCACCAACGCCCTCGCCCTCTCGCGCAAGGCCATCACCAACATCAAGCAGAACCTCTTCTGGGCGTTCTTCTACAACACCGTGCTCATCCCCGTCGCCGCCGGCGCGCTCTACCCGGCCTTCGGCATCCTCCTCAGCCCCATCCTGGCCGCCGCCGCCATGGGCCTCTCCAGCGTCTTCGTGCTAACCAACGCCCTGCGCCTGCGCAACTTCACGCCCCCCATCACCAGCGCCGCCCACCCGGGCGCACCGGAGCCGCGGCTGGCCGCCGCGTGACGCCGTGACGGACCCAAGCCCCGAAGGAGACACCATGCAAACCGCACCGCAGACGCTCGGACAACTCGTTGGCAGCTTCAAGGGCTCCCGCGAGCTCGTGCGCGACCGCCACGCCTTCCTCAAGCGCAGCGCCGGCAAGCACGACGTCCCGCAGCTCGCCGGCCTGCCCATGCTGGGCCTGGGCGGAAGCTGCGGCAAGCCCGGCTTCCAGCTCCCCTACGTGGTGCGCTTCGACGACGCGAAGCTCGAGCGGCTCGAGCAGACCGCCGCGCGCTTCGGCATGTTCGTCGAGTACGGCGCCTACCCCCACCTCAAGCTCGAGGACGGCGGGCAGGAGATCGCCGCCGTGCAGGACTGGACCACGCTGACGCTCGTGTTCCTGCGCCCCTCCTACGACCGCAAGGAGGAGCTGCTGACGGCGATCAGCCAGGCGCTCGCCTGACTCCCGGCCAGGGCGCGAGCCCGGAAAGGACGACAACATGACGACCCAGACAAGAACGCGCGTGGCGGTGAACGGCTACGGCGTGATCGGCAAGCGCATCGCCGACGCGGTGCGCCTGCAGCCCGACATGGAACTAGTGGGTGTCGCCGACGTGGTCGCCGACTACCGCGTTCAGACGGCCGCCCTCCAGGGCATCCCCGTCTACGCCTCCACGCCTGAAGCCGCGAAGGCCATGCGCGCCGCCGGCATCCCCGTGGCGGGCGAGCTGGGCGCGCTCCTGGAGCGCGTGGACGTGGTCGCCGACTGCACCCCCAAGGGCGTCGGCGCCAGCAACCTCGAGCTCTACCGGCGCGCGGGCGTGAAGGCGGCGCTGCAGGGCGGCGAGAAGCACGACGTGACGGGCCACTCCTTCGTGGCGCAAGCCAACTACGCCAGCGCCGTCGGCCGCGACTTCACCCGCGTCGTCTCCTGCAACACCACCAGCACCGTCCGCACCCTGGGCGCACTGCACGAAGCCGGCCTGCTCAAGAAGGCGCGCGGGGTGCTGGTGCGCCGCGCCACCGACCCGTGGGAGTCGGACCACTCCGGCATCATGAACACCGTCGTGCCCGAACGCGTCATCCCCAGCCACCAGGGGCCCGACGCGCGCACCGTCATGCCCGAGCTCGACGTGGTCACCATCGCCGCCAAGGCGGCGCACACCCAGGGCCACGGCCACTTCTGGATCGTGGAACTCACCCGCGAAGCGACCACGGACGAGGTGCTCGACGCCTTCAGGGCCGCGCCGCGCATCGCCCTCATGCACATGGGCGACGGCATCGTCGCGCTCAACAGCACCATCGAGCTGATGCGCGACCTCCACCGCCCGCGCGGCGACATGTGGGAGGTCGCCCTCTGGGAGGACGTCCTCACCGTCGGGGGAAACGAGCTCTACTACAGCTATCAGGTCGACAACCAGGCCATCGTGGTGCCCGAAACCATCGACGCCCTGCGCGCCCTCACCGCCACCGCCGACGCCGACGAGTCGATGCGCCTCACCGACGAGACCCTCGGCCTCACCGACGACTTCCTCAGGCCGCAAGCGC
>CALCHY010000206.1 GCA_937907415.1 uncultured Trueperaceae bacterium | reverse complement strand
CGGGCAGCGACCGCTGTGACGCAAGTTGTGAGGCGGCCTCGTCGAACGCCAGCCACGCGGCCTTGGCCAGTAGCGAGCCCACGCTTGCGCGGCGCACGCCTAGCTGCGTCAGGCGCTCGGTGGTCATTCCGGGCCCGTGGAACAGGACGTTGACGGCCTTGGGCGCTAGCGCCTGGACGATGGTGCTGATCTGGTCGTCCTTGGTGATCATCGGAGCGTAGAGGCAGTCGGCGCCGGCTTCGGCGTAGGCCACCAGGTGCTCCACCGTGTCGTGGAGGTCGTTGCGCCCGATGCGGAACCCCTCGGTACGACCGACGAGGATGATGTTCGGATCGACCGCGTCGAGCGCCTGGCGGGCCGCGCTGATGCGCTGGGCAGCGAACGCCGTGTCGTAGAGATGATCGTCCGTGAGGTCATCGACCGACAGGCCAGCGACCCCGGTGGCGGCGGCGCGCACCACGTTGGCGGCGAGTTGCTCGGGTTCGTCGGCGTAGTCGTTCTCGAAGTCGGCGTTGATGGGCAGTTCGGTGGCCTCGCACAGGTGGCGCAGGTGCTCAAGCGTTTGCTCGAGACCGACCTCCGTGTCGTCGACCCCGAACGACCAGGCGTAACCCGCGCTGGTAGAGGCCAGCGCGCGGAAACCGAGCCGCTCGAGGCGTCGCACGCCGCCGATGTCCCACGGGTTGGGCAGCGCGAAGAAGCCGCTGACGTGCTTCGCGCGGGAGGCGAGGCGGCGAGCAGCGAAGCGTGCGTGAAGGTCCTGGTTCATGGCCTTCCCGCCAGACTGGGTTCGGGTGCTGAGCAGCTCGGGGTCATGCACACATCTGGCATGGCGGATTACAGGCGGATCCTGGGGCTTTTACTTCAGGGTCATAGTTATCGATCGGTGGCCCGCGTGGTGGGCTGCTCGCAGCGCGAGGTGGCCACGGCCAGGCGGGCGATCGTGGAGCTGGGACTCACCGCCGAGCGGCTGGCGGGCTTATCGGAAGTGGAGTTGATGGCGTGGCGCTCGTACGCGAGCGGGAGCCCCGTGTCGGGGCTGCGGAAGTACGCTTACTCGCAGTACTGTCACCTGTTCAACGAGTACGCCCTGAAGCATGACCTGGTGGCGACGCTACATCACGAGCCGGGCCGCGTGATGTTCGTGGATTGGGCAGGCGACACCATCCCCGTAGTGGACGCCGTGAGCGGCGCGAGCTTGAAGGTGTACTTGTTCGTGGCGGTGCTGCCGTTCTCGGGGTTCACGTTCGCGCACGCCTACCCCAGCACGCGCATGAGCGCCTGGCTGGATGGGCACGTCATGGCGTTCGATCTAATCAACTCGCCTGCCCATAGATGGACCGGCCGCCACCGTAGTAGGCCGAGAACACGTGCTCGAACACTGCGGCGGACTTCCGAGCGAACAGCGGCCGGTCGTACACCTCTGGTAGGCACTCGTCGAGCGTCTCTTCTATGCCTACCTTCACTGCGGCCAGAGTGGGCTGCCGCTGCTTCCAGTCGAGCACGAGGAGGTCGCACTTGAGCTTGAACACGAGGTCCCGGGCGACCTTCTTGACCATCGCCTCCTGCGCCAGGGTGAGGGTTGGTTCTGGCTTGGTGAGG
Source organism: uncultured Trueperaceae bacterium (assembly GCA_937907415.1). The sequence continues at coordinate 12,925 of CALCHY010000206.1, read as the reverse complement.
AGGTCGATCACGGCGAGCTCCTCCTCTGAGAGCTCCTCGCGCACCGCTCGCTGATCCTCGTCGCTCAAGGAACTCGCCAGTGCCTTGAGTTCCTCGAAGAACGACTCGATGTTCTTGGAGCCCTGGTTGTAGCGGTCGATGACCTCCTGGAGCTTCTCGGCGAACTCAACCCGGCTCGGGTTCTCGCGCACCATCCGTGCGAGGCGCTGCTCGAGCGTGGCCTGCAGGCGCGCTGCCGCGGTGTGCCGCTTGCCTTGTGCGAAGAGCTCGGCGAGGGTGTCGAAGTCGACCTCGCTCAGGTCGAACCGTGCCGTTTCTGCTGGGTCGATCACTAACGGCATCGCGTCGACCGATTCCTGGAGCAGCCGTTCGACTGATGCCATGACCCCCGAGATGTCGGGTTTGCCGGTCACCATGCGTATCTGTTGGGCAAGCCTAACGATGACGAACATGAGCGGCTGGGCGTCGGTGGCGGGTGGGTGCGGTTTGACTGCCTTCCACTGGCTGGCGCACAGGTCCGCGCGGGCGAGGAAGCCTCTGTGAACCTCGTCGGAGACGAGGAGCTGCTCGGCGGCGCCTGCCAGCCACGCGACCCAGTCGAACCCCGCCACTCCGATGCCCTGCTTGAGGTTCACGCCGTGGACACTGGCATAACCTTCTACGTCTGCGAGCAGGCTTGCTAGACCCTCCGCCTGCTCGTCCTTGGGTTCCACGGGGAGGTCACCAGGCTCAATGCCTCCGCCAGACCCGGGCCCGTACAGCGCCAACGCCTGCTGCAGGTTGCGGAACACGCCAATGTAGTCGATGATCTCGCCGGCTTGCTTGCCCGCCATCACCCGGTTGGCGCGCGCGATGGTCTGCATGAGGGTGTGGTGTGGTTGCGCATGGGCTTGTCGACGTACACGGTGTGGAGGCTGGGCGCGTCGAAGCCGGTCAGCCACATGTCGCGCACTATGACGATGCGGAACGGGTCTTTGGCGTCGCGGAAGCGGACCGCAAGCGCCTCGCGGGGCGCTTTGTTGCGGATGTGGTCCTGCCACTCGAGCGGGTCGGTGGCGAGCCGGTCATGACGACCTTGAGGGCACCCTCGTCGTCGGTGTCGCCGTGCCACGCCGGGCGGAGCGCGACCAGTTCGCGGTAGAGCTCGACGGCGATGCGTCGGCTCATGACCACCACCATCGCCTTGCCAGCCAGCGCCGTTTGACGCTGCTCGAAGTGCTCGATCAAGTCGCGGGCGATGAGCTTGACGCGGATTTCGGAGCCCACCACCGCCTCGAGCTGCGCCCATTATCTCTTGAGCTTCTCCTTGCACTCGACCTCCTCGCCTTCGGTGACCTCCTCGAACTGCGGGTCGATGGTGGGGCGCTCGGAGTCCTTGAGTTCGAGCTTAGCCATGCGGCTCTCGTAGTAGATGCGCACGGTGGCGCCGTCGTGAACGGCGCGTTGGATGTCGTACACGCTGATGTAATCGCCGAACACGGCGCGCGTGTCGGCGTCGGTCGTCTCTATGGGCGTGCCGGTGAAGCCGACGAACGACGCGTAGGGGAGAGCGTCGCGCATGTGCCGCGCGAAGCCGTCGATGAAGTCGTACTGGCTGCGGTGGGCATCGTCGGCGATGACCACGATGTTGCACCGATCGGAGAGCACCGGATGCCGGTCGCCCTTCTCCTCTGGGAAGAACTTCTGGATGGTGGTGAACACCACGCCGCCGGCCGCCACGGCCAGCTTGGCGCGTAGGTCAGCGCAGTTATCAGCCTGCACCGGTGGCTGACGCAAGACCTCGCGGCAGCGCGCGAAGGTGCCGAAGAGCTGGTCGTCGAGGTCGTTGCGGTCGGTGAGGATGACGAGCGTGGGGTTGGCCATGGCTGGGTCGAGGATGAAGCAGCCGGCGTAGAACGCCATGGTCAAGCTCTTTCCCGAGCCCTGCGTGTGCCAGATGACGCCGACGCGGCGGTCTCCTGGCGAGCCGCCGTGGCGCGACGACTCGTGCCTGGAAGCGTTCCCGGCCGACCCCGTGCTTCGCTCGACGGCGTTGGCCGCGCGCAACGTCTCCTCGACGGCGGCGTTGACGGCGTGGAACTGGTGGTACCCCGCGATCTTCTTGATCACTGAACCGCCACCGCCAGCACCCGCCGAGTCCTCGAACACGATGAAGTAGCGCACCAGGTCGAGGAACCTGCGCTTGTCGAACACGCCCTAGCGGAGCACCTGCAGCTCCGAGACGCTGGCCGGCGCGAGGTTCTGACCGGCGACGGTGCGCCACGGCTTGTACCACTCCTTGCAGGCTCCGAGGGCGCCAATGCGAGCACTGAGACCGTCCGAGATGACGCTCACGGCGCAGGTGTTGAACGGCGCCGGGATCTGCCCTTGGTACGTCCGCAGTTGCTCCCAGGCTGACCAGATGGTGGCGTTCTCGTCGGCTGCGTTCTTGAGCTCGATGACCGCGACGGGGAGGCCGTTGAGGAACAGCACCACGTCGGGGCGGCACGTGTGCTGACCGTGAGACACGGTGAACTGGTTGACGGTCAGCCAGTCGTTGGCTCCAGGGTCAGCGAAGTCGATGACGCGCGCCTGAGCTCCCGCGATCGATCCGTCCTGACGGCGGTACTTGACGGTGACGCCGTCGATCAGCAGGCGGTGAAGAGCGCGGTTGCGCTCCAGGAGCGAGGGTGCGTCGAGGCGCGTCAACTTGCGCCACGCGTCCTCGAGCGCCTCGGCGGGCAGCTCTGGGTTGAGGCGGGCCAGCGCACGGCGCAGCTGGCCTTCGAGGATCACGTCGCGGTAGTTGGGGTCGCTACGTTCGCAGCCGGGTTGGTCGAGGGCGATGTCGGGGCCGTGGAGGACGGCTTAGCCCAGCGCGGCGAGCCAAGCGAATGCGGCGTCCTCTACGACGTTCTCGGTGAAACGTGATGACACAAGTATACGAATTGTAGGCGGCTGGTGCGGCTTGTGGGCGATTCTTCGCACGCCGTGCCGTGAGCAGCGGTGGTGGCGGCTCTTTAGCCCTTTCGGTCGTGGAGCTCGGTACGAGCAGGCGTTGTCGGGCCGACCTTCTTTCCGATGGCTTCTGCGATCAATCGCTCTTCTTGCGCCCATATCGAATCGTAGCCACGCCTGTCTGCTGCGGCCCGTCTGAGGAGGTCCGCCACGAGAGCAGACACAGGTGTGCCTTCTCGCGAGGCCAGAAACTTGGCATGCCGGACGAGGTCGTCAGGGAGCGAAAACGTGATTCTCTTGGTAGCCATACGACCCTCCTTCGACCGCGACTTCGTGGAGTGATCTCATGGAGAACAGAGTTACCTTGACGCCGTGCTTGAGACCACCTGTGACCACGCGCGGGTTCCAAGTAGATTTTCGTTATACACTATGTCCATGGCCGAGCGCGAGACGATCGATGGTGTTGCTGTGACAGAGGAGCAGATCAATGCCTGGGCAGATGAGGCAGAGGCCGGCTATGACGTTGAAGCGCTGAAGAGGCGTGGTCGGGGGCGACCTGGTCGCGGAGCGGAGCCTTCGCAGGTAGTCGCCTTGCGCCTCACGTTGGATGAGATCGCGGCGCTGGATGCACGCGCGAGGGGAGAGGGCAAGACCCGCTCCGAGGTCATCCGAGAAGCGTTAACGTCTGCTGGGATGTGAAGATCCACGAGTCAGCACTGAAGCATGGCATCAGTCCGGAGGACGCCGTTCAGGCGGCGTCCTGGCCAGTTTGGATTGAAGACCTCAATGACAACAGCCCTGCACGGCAGCTACGTCTTGGTTTCGAAACACGAGGGCGCCTGTTGGAGACTGTGGTTCTCGTCTTTGACAGCGGCAATGAACTCCTGATTCATGCAATGAAGGCTCGACCGCAATTGTTTGGCCTACTGCCGTGACCACTAAGGACGACAGTGGCGGTGTCGTAGTAGACAAGCCGGACTTACCCGAACGCTATCCTGGTGCAAGGTCCTGATTATCCTCCGCGCCCCAGCCGTCTCCGACTAGGAAAGCACCAACCCCGGCTTCAACCCCAACTGCTGCTGCAACTCCGGCGGGATGGCTCGCCAGTGCTCCACCAGCAGGTCCACGAGCTGGCGCCCGTTCACCAACCCGATCGGCACGAACCCGGGCTGAGACGCGATGTCGGGAGCGTCCTTTCCGAACCTCCCGGTCGTGATGAACGCGCCCTGGCTACCGTGGGGGATCGTGCTGCGCAGCTTCCTGATGTCGTTGCTGCTGACGGTCTTGCCCTTCGCGTACCTCTTCGCTTGCACGTAGAGGTCGATGTGCGCCAGGTTGGCCACCTGCAGCACGCCCTTGACGTCGACCCCGCCGTCGCCAGGCCCGCCGATGACCTCGGACCCTTCGAAGCCGAGAGCGGTGAGCAAGTTGGAGACCAGGCCCTCGAACTCGCCAGCGTCGAGCTCGAGGACCCGGTCGAGCACCACGGCATAGGCGTCGTAGGCCTGGCCGCCCTTAGTGTCCGCCACATGCTCCATGAGGTCTCGGCGTCCGATGCTCGTCAGGAACTCGTCGAGGTGCGTGAGTTCGTAGACCGTCTGCATGGCCCGCAGGGCGCTCTGAAACGGCACGGAGAGTTCGCTCCGGTCGATGCGCTTGTCGGACCAAGCGACGCGCCTTCGATGCGGGTACCGGCAACCGTCCATGGGCGCGGGTTCGTAGTAGTAAGAGGGGTTCTGAGCCACGCGCCCGAACCGGAGCCACCGACTCTGGAGCTCGGGGGTGACCACGAAGTCTCCCGCCTGGATCTCCGCGAAGAAGCGCCAGACCTGGCCAGACTGCATCCCGACGACCAGGTTGCTCTTCACATCCGGATGCGAGGCGCGGAACGCCAGCTTGAGCTCATCGAGCGAGTTGAATTCCTTCAGGTCGAGGGCGAGATTCGTCAAGGCGACGCCCGCGTAACCGCCTGCCACGAAGTGCTCCGTGTACGTGCCAGAGTCAGCGCGCACGCTCCAGAGTCGCAATGCTACTAGAGACCTCCGAGACGAAGAGAGGCGCGTCACGCAGCCAGGCCGGCCGCTCCTGCAACCATGCCAGGAGTTCTTCAAGAACGTTCATTGTGGCACCACCGAGGCAGCCACCGCTTCGGCCCGTTCACCGTCTGGTCCGTAATCGCTGAGGAGCGCGTCGTGCAACGCCTTGACGGACTCGGCAGACGCTCCGTCTCCGAGGCTCGCAGGATCGAACTCGCAGCAGATGTCGAGGTCGCGCCGGGACATGTAGTTACCATTGATGAGCACCTCGCGGATCTGGTCGGATGCCTCGGCATATTCGCGCTCCTCGGGGTCGTGGTTCTGGAGCAGGAAATCCCGATAGCAGTGCTCGATGACGGGCCGGGAATGGTTCTGAACCTCGTCCACGACGCGCAGGATCTCAGTAATCTTGGCATCGAGCGCTGCTTGAGTGCTGTAGAAGATGTTGCCGTTCGGGTGGGCGGCCTCATTGCGGTCGTCCACCAGCTTAGCGTAAGTGCCGATCTTGCCGTTGTCGCACGCGATGAGCTTGAGGAACCGCAGGATCGTCCGTTCGCTCACGGCGCTAAACACGAAGGGCGAAGTGGCTTCGAGCAGCGCTTTCTCGTCCCGCGCGAAGCCGATAAGGCCCTTCTCGAAATCGCCGGGCCACGTCTGCTTGATCTGCCAGATATTGAAGTAGACGCAACTCATGGTGAGCATGTGATAGGCGAGGAAAGCGAATTGGTACTTGCCGTGCGTGTAGTTGGTCTCGAAGGCATCCCAGAGAAACTCGACGTATTCCTGCTCCTTCGGGCTCCTGAAGGAGAGCGGTAGGTAGCTGCCCAGTTCAGCGGCTTCTTCCATGGCTCACACCTCCGCCGCGGCTGGCTCGTCCTCGTCCCAGACGCGGGCGAGAGCAGCACGAATCTTCGCCTCTTCATCCGCGGCGGCTGCCCTGAGGCGCGCAATCTCCGCCTCATAGCCCTCGATCTCCGCTGCGATCTCCTTCTGCAGGTCCAGCGGCGGAAGGGGGATCGTGAGGGCGCTCACGTCGGCTTGATTGATACTCGGGTAAGACCCCCTGCCGGCCATCCCGATCATCTGACCCACTAACCGGTCATCCCTCAGGACGTGAATGAGAAAGCCCGGATGCAACAATCGAGGCTTAGCACGCAACACGGCGAAGCCCGTGGAGGCGATGGCTCGCTCGGGAACCTCATCCAGCAGAGTGAACGCTTTCAGGTTGGGCCTCACAGTAGATAACAGCACGTCGCCTGCACGCACAGCCCGTCGAGCGCGGCTGGGTGCCTCGGCCGTTGCGATCCTTGACGGGCCGAGGAACCTACCTGACTCGTTCTCGACGCAGGAGATGTCGATGTAGTTGAACTCTGACTCCGGATACAAGTCGGCGGGACTCGCCAACTCGGGGTTGATCTCGCAGACGTCGGCCAGCTTCACGTGCGGATACTCGGAAGAGGAGGCCCCATTCTCCCGATGCCGCTCCCCACTCAGGTTGTAGTCCCCATTCGCCGCGATCTTCTCCTTCGGCACGATTAGCCCGAGTGTCGGCTTGAACTCCTCCACCGACTCCCGCTCCCGCAGGCGGCGCAGGTACTCCGCGATCTCGGCGCGGGCCTGCGGCAGGTCGTCCTTCTCGATCGGACGGCGCTGGGCGCCGAGACCGAAGCCGTCTTGCACGATTCTGAAGAACGCGATGTGAGTGGTCTGCTTTGCCAGCGCCTTGTCAAGGATCAGAATCGAGGTCTTCACACCGGAGTACGGATTGAACACGCCCGCTGGCAGCGAGACGACAGCGACGAGGTAATCCTCGACCAGCGTCTTGCGCAATTGGCGGTAGGCGGTCTGGCTCTGGAAGATGATCCCCTCCGGAACGATGATGCCGGCGCGGCCTCCCGGTGTCAGATGCTCGGCTATGTAGTCCACGAACAGCACTTCGCTGCGCTTGCTCTGCACCGAGAAGCGGTTGTGCGGCTTGATACCGCCCTTCGGCGACATGAAGGGCGGGTTTGCTAGGATGACATCGGCGTACTCGTTCCAGCGGTCCTGGCTGGTGAGCGTGTCGTACTCGAAGATGTGCGGGTCGGTGAAACCGTGCAGGTAGAGGTTCACCAAGGACAGCCGTACCATGTCGGGCGAGATGTCGTAGCCCTTGAAGTTGGCGGCCAGCCGCCCGCGCTCGTCGGGCGTGAGTGTGCTGTTGCCGTCCTGGTCCGCGTTCGCCTTGAGGATGTGCTTGAAGGACGAAATCAGGAAGCCGGCGGTGCCGCAGGCCGGATCGAGCACGGTGTCGGTCTTTTTCGGTCCCACGATCTCGACGATGAAGTCGATGATGTGGCGCGGGGTGCGGAACTGGCCGGCGTCGCCCTGGCTGCCCAGCACCGATAGCAGGTATTCGAAGGCGTCACCCAGGCGCTCGGAGTGATCGTACTCGAACTCGTCGATGATCTTGAGAAAGGCCCGCAGCGTCTCCGGGTCACGGTAGGGCAGGAAGGCGTTCTTGAAGATATCGCGGAAGAGCGGCGGGATGCCGGGGTTCTCCGGCATTTTGGCGATGGCCTCCGCGTAGATGTTAAGGGTCTCGTGGCCGCCGAGTCCCGAGCGCATCAGCCTGGCCCAGCCGTACCGGGCGTAGCTGTTCGCGAAGAACTTGCGGCTGCCGCCCAGCTCCTCGGCCTCCAGGTCCATGTCGTCCATGAACTTGTAGATCAGCGCGATTGTGATCTGCTCGACTTGGCTCTTCGGGTCGGGCACCTTGCCCACGAGGATGTCACGGGCAGTGTCGATGCGGCGCTTGGTGTCGGTGTCGAGCATTTGGTCTCCTTCAGGTGGCGAACTGGTTCAAGGAGACGTAGTCCTTGACGTACTCCGGCACCAGCGTGCGGAACGGCTCCGGCACGGCCCGGAAGTCGCGGGTCGAAAACACGGGGTTGGTGGCCAGGTCGGTGAACTGGCGCTGGTCGATGAGGTCGCGCACGCGCCCGCTGGTGACGTAGGCCTTGAAGTAATGCTTGATCGCCGGGATCGCCGACGGCGGCTCGGGCAAATGGTCGGCGACGAACTTGGCGAACTCCTCTTCGAGTAGTTCGTCCTTGTTTTTGAAACGTGGGATGAGGCCGAAGACCTTCTCCAGGATTTCACGCAGGGTGATGCGCCGGTCCACAGAGGCGGCCCTGCGCAGCTTGTCGAGGCTGTAGTACTCCTCGGGCTTGTCAAAGACCTCGCGGTTGACGTAGTCGATCACGCGATCCCACTGGCCGGCCTCGACAGCGGCAGCAACGAGCGGGTCTTCGCGAACGGCATCACCGAAACGCTCAAAGAACATACGGTCGATCTTCATGCCCTCGTAGCCGACCGTCTCTTCCCGCACGGAGGACAGGATGTCGGCGCCGAGGTGCTCGTAGGTGCCCTCGTACACGACAGGCCCGGCGCCGCCACCTTCTTCGCCCGGCCTGCCCGTCGGGCGCGGCAGCTTTAGCACCTCGTCGTAATTGAACTCGGTCTCGAAGTACTCGCAGTTGGCGAAGAAGTCGAAGAGCTTGAACGCGGTTTTCTGCGGCTGAGCGATGCTCTCGCGCAGCGAATCGTCGAACAGTTGCTCCAGGAAGTTGTGTTTGCGCGTTCCGCGACCCTTGATCTGGATGAAGTCCGTCGGCGAGAAGATAGGGCGGAACAGGCCGAGGTTGAGGATATCGGTGCAGTCGTAGCCGGTGGTCATCATTCCGACGGTGACGCATACGCGCGCCTTGCTGGTCTTGTAGGCTGGGATGAAGTTGCCGGAACCAAGCAGGTTGTTGTTGACGAAGTTGATGGTGAACTGCTGGGCATCGGGTACCTGCGAGGTGACCTGCACGGCAAAATCGGACTGGTACTTGCCGGGAAACATGCGGTCGGCGATCTGGTTGAACATCTGCGCAAGCTTGGCGGCGTGGTTCTGGCTGACCGCAAAGACGATGGACTTGCCAATCTCGCCACTGACGGGGTCGCGCAGGGCGTTTTCGATAAAGGTCTTGCAGAAGACGGCGTTGGTGGCGTCGGAGAAGAAGCGCTTCTCGAACTCGCGCTGCTTGAAGGCCTCCTGCTGGTCTTCGCCGGTGTCATCGATGAAGGAGACGATGAAGCCCTCTTCGGAGAGCAGCTCGGTCGTGACTTCGGTACGCGCGTCCACCACCGTCGGGTTGATCAGGTAGCCGTCCTTCACGCCGTCGAGCAGGGAATAGCGGAAGGTCGGCTGGCCGCTCTCGCAGCCGAAGGTACGGTAGGTGTCGAGAAGCAGGCGGCGCTCGGCCTCGCGCGGATCACGGGTACCTGGGTTGCTCGTGTCGAAACGTCGGAGGTAATCCCGGGGCGTTGCGGTCAGGCCGAGCTTGAAGCCGATGAAGTAGTCGAACACCGCGCGGGCATTGCCGCCGATCGAGCGGTGGGCCTCGTCCGAGATCACGAGGTCGAAGTCGGTAGGCGAGAAGAGGCGCTGGTACTTGTTGTTGAAGTGCAGCGACTGCACGGTTGTTACCACGATCTCGGCGCGACGCCAGTCGTCGCGGCTTTCCTTGTAGATCACGGTCTGGAAGTCGGCCGACAACAGCGCCGCGAAGGCCTTCTTGGCCTGGTCTTCCAGTTCCAGGCGGTCCACGAGGAAGAGCACGCGCCGGGCGTTGCCGGAACGGAGGAAGAGCTTCACGGCCGCGGCAGCAGTGAGCGTCTTGCCTGTTCCGGTCGCCATTTCGAAAAGGAAGCGGTCCTTCCCGTCCCGAACGGCGGCTTGAAGCTGATGGATGGCCTTGAGCTGGTAGGGGCGCAAGAAGCGCAGCTTGTTGTCCTGAATGTACGCAGGGCGCTCCGCCTCATTCCTCCAGCCAGCTTCTGACTGGTAGGTCGGACGCTGAGTAAGGACGATGTAATCCTCGGCAACGCACTCGTCAATTAGGCGCTCCGGTTTCGGCGTGACCTGCTTGTATCCAGCTACTGAATCCGGTGTAGGGAAGGAAGTGATGACATAGGGATTCCCGCGTTCCAGATCCCAGAAGTAGTGCAGGTTGCCATTAGAAAGAATCACGAAGCGGCAATTCTGGGAGCGGGCATACTTGCGGGCCTGCTCCTTGCCGACGAGTGGGTCTTTATCCTCGGCCTTGGCTTCGAGGACGAGTAGTGGAATGCAGCGGGCGTCGAGCAGAAGGAAGTCAACGAACCCTTTCTGCGTTTTCTCGAAGTTCTCCCCGAACGAGTCGAGGTCGGCGGGTTTGATGGTCACGGAGGGCTCGAGCTGGATATTGGCTGGGCCATCGGCTCCGGGGAAGAAGCGCCAGCCCGCTGCTTCGAGCAGATTGTTGATTCTGATTCGAGCCGTGGCTTCTTTCATACTTGGAAACCAGTCCTAGTATTTGTGCCGCCGGTTCGAAGCGAACCACCGTGCCACGAAGTTCCACCCGCTAGTGACACTACCTGCCAGGAGGCGTGGTTGGGTTTATGACCGTGTTGGCAGGCATCTCCTAACTTGCCAGCGTACTCTTGTGTAGCCTGGTCTTGTTGCAAAAAACGTCCCACTGGCACCCCTGGCGCAGTCCTCCTGTTGTCGACGCAATCCTTGGCCTTCTAGAGCATATCAACATGTTACGCGGTTCACGTGCGAGTAGGACGGATCAGTCTTCCAGCAGGCTTGCGTTCGGTGAATCTGTGGGTCGGGGTCGTACGGCATTGAGCGAATCGCGCGTGCTGTTGTGGAGAATTGGTAGCTCATTAACGGCGCTCAAGCGCGGCCCGCAACGGCCTCTCCATGAACGCCAGCGCTTGACGTACCACAACCGCGAGGGGCGGTCCATTAAGTCGAATCTTCGAGATGAAGGCTTTCCGTTGGGTCTGCTTCAGGCTATCGTTGGCGAATCCATCTGAAAGTCCCAGCGGAAGGCCCCGAGGGATCGATGTGCCCCGCCTTGCGAAGGTCGCCGCAATCGCAGCTGCAAGGGTGCCCGGATCAACAGCCCCTTCGAACGCGAGCGCCCGTAAGCCGTAGTAGTCCTTCATCCGACTGTTCGGTATGCCTAGACTCGTGATGGCTTCAAGCTTCTCCGCCACCACGGTTTCACGCGGGTAGGCACGAAGCGAAGGCGCAGGCGAATCTGGAAGGAGGGTGGGTAAGTGAGCTTCGACGGGTGCTGGTGTCACGGCGTCGGCCTAGCCTATGCCCAACCGGATCGGGCTGGGCTAACTCGAACGAGAGGTTGAATAGTAGGGCGCCCTTCAAAGAGAGCCTCGCGAGGTGGAGTGAGGGAGAGGAGGCAGAGGAAGCGCTCGACGCCAAACTGAGTGAGTACGCTCTGGAAGACTTCACCGCGCCTCTTAGCGAGGGAAAAGAGCTCGCCGTTGAACGATGCGGCAAGGTCGAGATTCACGAGACAGCCTCGAGGTAAGGACGCATGACGTTCGCGACTCGGTTCACGGTGGCGTAGCGCCATAGGTCGTCTGCAGGTGCCTTGCCTTCCCGTCTGGCGTCTCGGAGAGCCTCCAGCGCCACACCCAGCCCGATCTTGTTACGGAACTTGAAGCAGTCGGCGACTGTCTTCGCGGGGTTCGTCACTCGCAGCGCGACGCCGTCAACCTCTTTGATCTCGACTCCGTGATGTAGAGAGGCGGCCGAGAAACGTAGCGTACGCAGGGGCGGATAGTCGAGGCGCGGAGGGCGCTTTTTGTTATCTATGGCTATCCAGACTTCCGAAGGAGACTGCGTGGTGAGGCCGTGGAAAGTGAGCGCAGTCAGAAGGCAGAACAGTGCCTGCGGTGCTCGTTTCGCCACGGGAACAAGTTCGGTGTGCTCCGTACGGGGATTGCCAGGTGTGGTGTAGAGTCCATGCCCGATTTTCTGGAGTCTCCCTTTCGCTACCAGCCGCGATATTTGGGTGCGTGAGATTCCCGCCGCCTCAAGGTCACGGGAGCGGACAGGCCCCGCGCCTCTTAAAGCCGTCACAAGTCGTGTTTCAACACTTGCTTCCACTGCACGCATGTTACGGAATCGCGGTACTTGTTGACAACTACCGAGATAATGTCACATGGGAAGGTGAGCATTCAACCCATTGCGGCGGAACTCGGCCGACTACACGCTTGCCGTCGGGGGCAGTCAACCTACACAAGAACTGTTTCCTGATGCAACCGAGCCATCGGCGAGCACGAATCCAGCGATGTACGTGGGGGAGAGGGCGGGGGATGAACGGCTGCACTCACGCCAAGTTGGCGTTGCTCGTCACCCGGGAATCTGCGTATTGACGACAAGAGAGCATCGACAAACTCCGCAACGGTGATTCCCGCTTCACGAATCAGGGTCAGGAGCGTGCCCTTGGCCGCGGGATCGTGGTCCGGGATAACGAGCCTACGGTGAGGCGCTGGCTGACGTCTAAGGATGAGGTGGCTGCCTCATTGGCGGTCTATTTCGTATCCGATTCGCGAGAAGGTTCGCACGGCACGAGTGCCCGAAAGCGAAGGGCGCCTGCTCAGTCGGATACTTCCACGAACTCTTCCGAGATCGGCGGTGAAATAGGCTCACCGTGTGCCTCGAGGCTCTCGGGTATGGGCCGATCGCCTCCTGAACGTTGTGCGGAGCGCTCGCTTGATCTCTGGACGTCCCTTAGAACCTACACCCAGAGAGAGCAGGCACGACGTCGGTGGACACTCCGTCTTCATCTTGCCCTAGCAGCACGCGGTACTTCATGGCCCTTCCTCCAAAGTGGTCTCCAGGAACCGTAGATTGGTCGCTTCGTGGCAGCCGGTTATGATGGGAGACGCACACTTCGTCAAGGTCTGGACAAGTCTGGTTTGGGGACGGTTCTTGTTAGGGGGTCGGCACCTCTCGTGCGGTCGCGCACTGACCATCCCACGGGTTGCCTAGGGGCACCCTGAGGTTCTGTGATTGCCGGTGCTCAACTGCCTCAGGCACATCCTCGAACTGAAGCAGTTCACCGGCA
>CALCHY010000205.1 GCA_937907415.1 uncultured Trueperaceae bacterium | reverse complement strand
CGAGGTTGGCTTCTCTCTGCCACGGTGTTCTCGCGTGAGTCCGGTCTCCGCGTGGCGAAGCGTAAGCGACGATGCTCACAACTCCCTAGAGACTATCGGGGTACAGCGCCCTGCCCGACCTCGACCTTAATGACCCTCACCACGGCTTCGGGCGCGGTAACGTTTGCGGCGCGCTGGTAGCTGCATATTCAAATAGGTCGACCCACATGAGCTTGAAAGTGCGCATGCTCGTGACGAAGCGCTAACCAGGCGCTCGCGGACCAATTAACAACATCATGGTTCGTACTGTGCTTCGACAGCGCGACCCGAATCTGAGCGCGCGGAGCCGCGGTTGAACGACCAACCCGCGGCGAGAGTGCGACTTCCTACTGCCATCCTCCAACGCTCTGGACAATCGGGCGCCACCTTGCATAGCGCCTGCTCGTAGTAATCCAGCCAGAAGGCTTGGGCCGAGCAAGGCCATCGCGCGTACAAGGAATCGGTGGCCCTACGGTCTCCCCTGTTATGCAACCCCGCGCTTGCGTCCGTGCTTCACTAGGGCAACGCGGCCCGCTCGCTCACACGACCATGCCTTGTCAGCTTAGTAGTTCTTCCGCCCACTGCATCACTCGCTTGATGCCGTCGGCGCCGTAGCGCGTGAAATCATCTGGCACACAATAGGCCGCTACCGTCGCCAAATCTGGCGGGTACTCGAGGCCTTCGGATTCTAGGATGTCCTTGATCACAAGTCGGAACGCCATGCTGCCTTCGCCCGCTGCCCGCAGGCGCGCGAGCGTGAACTCGTTCTGATGCCAGGCAAGTTCCCTGATGCGTTCTCGCGCCTCTTCGTCGAGGCCTTCGAACGTGCTGTAGGCGAACTCGGTGCGCGCCATGGTGAACTCTTCGACCAGCTCGGTGGCCATCGAGCGAAGTTCGCTGGAGCTTAGTTGCGTCTTGCCTTCTTGGTCGATGGTGATGATCTGGGCTTGCGGGTTCTCAAGGGCAACATTTAGCTTGGATCGGAGGAAGGCCCCCGGGTTGCGGATCTCGCTTTTCGTGCCGAGTGACGCGGTGACTTCTCTGCGCGCTTCATCGTAGACCTGTTGCACGAGGTCTACTCCAAGCGCGTTGAAGTACTTCGTGAGGTTACCGCTGTACCCGAAGTTGCGAATCGCGTTGTCAATGGCGACGCGCTTGACGTCGGCTTCGGCCTCAGCGGCGCCCTCGTCTCCTGCTGCGTTTGCGTTCACGTCAACCGTGAACTTGAGGGCGATGACCTTGTGGCCGCGCTTTATGGGTTCGAACTCAAAGGAGAGGTAGCCGATTTCGGAGAGTTCCTTCTGCGTCGGTAGGAGGATGCGTCTGCGGAAGTCTGAGAAGTTCTTCGTGTAGGACTTCTCGTGGCAGTTGAGGATCTCGTGGAGGATGGGGAGGTCGACCGTGAATGGCCGGGTGCCGTTGTGGCTGTCGGCCATGAGCAGGTTGCACATCTGGATGCTGTACTCGGTGGAGCAGCGGGCGAGTACCCATAGCGGGACTTGGAAGAAGTCTCTCTTGAGTTGCAGAGTGTGTTCTTCGATGTCGGGGTGCAGTTTGATCTCGAGGTAGGCCTGCCCAGTTTCGCTTCTCGGGCCGGCGATGAAGAACACTCGGAAGACCCAAGGAATCTTTAGGTTGCTGCCGTGCTTGTCGAAGATGAACTTCGCGGAGCGGCCAACTAACTGATCGGACACCGCGTCGAGTTCTTCGCTGATGCTGTTCCGGGAGAGGCCGAAGACGCGCCTTATGTCGCTGGCGTAAATGCGCACGTACGGGAGTTCGATATCGGCTCGTTGCAGTACTGCTAAGACCAGGAGGATGACACGGCGCTCTAGGAGGCTCATCTCCTGGATGCTTGTGCCCAAGGCGTTGCTTTGCCTGACCGCCAACCCCCCGAAGTCACCTGGAATGAGGCGCGGTTGGTATGGGCCTTGCTCTTGTGATCTCGCCCTAGGTCTGTTGGGCATCAACTGCTCCCTAGTCGCCATCCTTAGCAGAGTAACCTCGTGGGCTTCTCGCCATCGACCTTGGATTACAGGTGCTGAAAGGCTAAGCGATCGCTGGTGATCTGCTCCTGATAATGGAGATTAGCCCGTTCGGAACGGCGTTGTGAAGTCCTCCTGCTGATGTCTCAGCCGCCTCCTGGTCTTGTCTTAGCTGGCTCCTGTACTTGTCTCATTTGAGTCCTTCTCGGCCTCGACTTCTCCTCTTGGGCTGCTCGATGGCGCCAACCGAATGACGCATCGGCCATGTAGTGGGCGCAGTGACCTCCTGCATTTGTCTTAGTTAGACAGGATTTGGCTTTCCCTTAGTGGACTGGCCGGGCGCCGCAGGCATGACGACGCCGTCGCAGCTACGGAAGGAGGCGCCTACGAGTCGCGACTACTTCCTATTCTTGTCTCAGCCAGCTCGTGAACTCATTGGCGCTTTCCGGAAACGTCCTGCGCGCGTGAACTCTCAGCTCTAAGAGTCCTCCTCCTGTTCTTGTCTTAGTTAGCGGTCGAGGACGCTTTGGTGAAGCGTATAGACTGCGACATTCGCCGTGTCCCACACGGTTCCTCGTGTCGCGCATGTCGAGCGTCCGGGTAACTGTGTCTCCCTCTCAGGCCCGCACAGGGGCCCAGCCGTATGCGCACAGCCTCTCAGATCCCCGTAACCGCCCTAGTCTTTACTTGTCCATTGGTCTCGACACTCCCAACGGTTCTGTACAGCTGCGACCACCATCTGCATTGCATCGTGACCAGGCGGCGGCGCCAGCTACCTCCTGTGGTTGTCTTAGTTAGAACCCCAGCAGGGACTCGAGGGCACGACATCGAGCGAGCACGTGTGGGGTTGGTAGGGCGATTTTCCTCTCTCCTATTGATGTTGAACAGCACCTTTCATTCCAACACCTTTGTTTCTTTGTGGGGTCTGATTGGCCCGTGCTAGACGAGGTATTTCCAGGTTGGCTGAGACACGAACAGGAGACGGCTACGTCATCTGGGGGAGGGGACTGAGACAGCAGCAGGAGGGGATTGAGACGTAGTCAGGAACTTGCTGAGACAGAAACAGGACCCTACGTTGACTAAGACATAAACAGGAGGGCGACTACGACGTGAGCAGGAACCAGTTGAGACGCCTTCAGGGGCCCGAGGGCTCTGTTGTCTCGTCTCTAAGTCGCGTTACGCACGTTTGGTGCCAGGAAGCCTAATCCCTGAGACGCCGTTCGCCATGCAGCAGCCATGCGCCAATCTTAGTGCACCCAGTTGGGCGCCACGCGCTACGTGCCGGCGCGATCTCGATGTGACCACGCGCAATCGGAGAATCCTGCGGTACTGATGTGCTCCGTTGGCCCGCTGCGGGTTGGTCGTGATAATCACCTGTCGGATTGCTGCCGAGCTCCAAAGTTGCCGCGTGCTTCGTCGCAACGGATCGGGTCTCCTCTGCCCCGCCATGGGTAATGCCAGCTGTTCCTCGAGTCGCCGTTGAGCACACAGGCGACGGAGGCTTCGTAGGACTTGTCGACGCAGCGTCTTGTGGTGCTCAGGTGCGCGCCAGTGGCTTTATTGAAACCGCAAGGGCGTGAAGTGCGTTACAAACCGGCAGCAACATAGCGTGTTATCAAATGCGGCGGCAAGCCTGTGGCCGCAGCCTGCGCGCTAGGCTCGGCGTTGGTTGAACGCGCCTGTCCCGCAGCGGGACAAGCCGCCACTTGGCCCGTGCTAGACGCTAATTCGGCGAGGTTTAGTTTCTAGCTACTTGCGGCGTTCCAGCTCGAGGATTAACTTCTTCAACCGGTCCAAGAGCTCCGACTTATCTACCGAACCAGGGCGGTACTTGATGTGCAGGTCGAAGCCCCCGCCCTTGCGTTCGGAGAACCGGTACGGGGTGGGCGGTCGACCTGGGGGCCTCAGCGGCGGCGCATCTGTGGGCTCGACGGGGTCGGGATTGAGGACGTTGGCGATACGGTTCTGGCGCCTCTGATCGTTGCCGATCTTGGCCAGTTCTGCCGCCTGAGTAAGTAGTCCGGGGTTGTCACGAAGAAAGTGCTGCACGTCGTCGGGCCAACCCACGATCTCGAGGCGCCGCTGAACGTAGCTCCTAGACTTCTTGACTAGTTCGGCGAGTCCGCGGACGGTCAACTGTTGCTCGTCCCTCAGAGCCGCCAACGCTTGGGCCTCTTCTAGCAGCGGGAGGTCTTCTCGCTGAATATTCTCGGCGAGCTGAACGCCGCGCGCGTGCTCTTGGGGGATGATCCTAACGGGGGCCTCGGTAGCGTTCAGGAGTTTGAGGGCGCGGAAGCGCCTCTCCCCCGCTACAAGCAGGTAGTTGTGCCCGTCTTGCGTGACCGTCAACGGGTTCACGAGTCCATTCGTTCGAATATCTTCGGCGAGTTCAGTTAGTGATTCATCCGAGAACGTCTGCCTGGGTTGTCCGGGTGAAACGTGAATACGGGAGATCGGGACTATTAGCGCGCGGTCATCTCGCGCTGGTTGATCAGCCACGGGGTGATGCAGTTCTGGTTCGCCTGGTGTGTTGCGTGCTGTTGGTTGCCTCTGAAGGCCACGCTTCTTAGTCGCGGACACGCTTCAGAACCTCCTCGGTGAGGGCCTTGTAGTCCTGCGCCCCGGTGGAAGTGGGATCGAAGGTGAAGATTGATTCTTGAGCGCTCACGGCTTCGTCAAGGCGGACATTAACGCGCACCCGTGCATCCATGATGTGGTTGCCGTACTGCGCTTCGAGGTAATCGGTTGCCTCGCGTGCGATCACCGTGCGTGCGTCCCATTGGGTGATGACAATGCCTAGGAGCTGCAGAGCGGGGTTCAGTAGGCGCTGAACTTGTTTCAGCGTCTGCTCGAAATCGGAGACGGCCGAGAGACCGTAGGTGGCGGGTTTGACGGGGACCAGGACGTGGCTGGCGGCGACCAGGGCGTTCAGCGTCAATGGTCCGAGTGAGGGGGGGCAGTCGAGGATGATGAAGTCGTAGTCTCGTACTGGTACGAGCGCCTCCTTGAGGCGGTAGACGTCGAGCGCTCCGCTGAGGGTTGGCTCGAGTCGCGCGACCTGAATAGAGGAGGGGGCGATGTCGACGCCGGCCCAAGCGGATTGGATGATGCTCGCGATCGGCTTGAGTTCGCCCAAGACGCTATGCATTGATAGGTTGGCGGCCTGCTCGAGGTCTATGGGGGTTGAGGCTGTGGCGTTGGCCTGCGGGTCTAGGTCGACGATAAGAACGCGGTGAACGTGATCCGCCAGGCCAGCAGCTAAGTTCAGGGTGGTCGTAGTCTTAGCCACACCACCTTTTTGGTTTGCTACGGCTATGGTTACGGGCACGCAGACAGCGTATCAAGTCGCACGGGCGAATGCACGTCTACGACCATTTGATAATACCGCACGACCATAGTTGCTAAGCGTGTCCCACTGCGGGACAAGGGCCGTATTTTGCGTGGGTCACGAAGCTAAGCCGCAAATGGGTTTCGGAACACTATCTGCGGTTGACCCGGGGGAGGGGGTGAAACCGAGCAGAGGGGCGCTACCGGCATCCGTGACACACGGCGACGTCCGCAAGTGTCTGGCCGCGAAGGTGGCAGTTGGCGAAGGCGGACCACTCATCGGAATCTCGAGTAGGGGAGAGGTTGGGCGGGATGCGATTACCGCTGGCGACGCCGTCGGGACGCGCTAGGCGAGGCGCGCATTATTGGGGGTGTGGAGAATGTCACGCCCCGGCCCGTTGCTTACGGCGTGAGGAGGAAGGAAGGGTACGAAGTCATGTCGGATGCGTATACCGACTAGGCCTTATACCCCGGCCTGGCCGACGCACATGACGTCGTGTGGCGCGCCCGCCCGCCCCCTGCTTCCCTCGTCGCCAGCACCTTCTGGTGGTCATTGCTGTGCGGGACTGCAGGTAGGATGCGTCACGTTGGGGCGACGGCCTGCCTTCCAACCGGGTAGGGGAGGGGAGGCGGCTTCGTAGCCCGGGCGGTGAGAGACCAGAGGGTTGGATTCGAGCTGGGCCTGGCGTCATGCCGTCAACGACTCTGGCGACCATCGCTTGCGCTGCGCAGGCACAGGAGCCAGACAAGCTACTGCTCACCTCCCCGAGCGATCTGCGCCTGGGCGACGCTGCTGTAGCCGTCTAGCCAAGGACCATGCTTGATCCTCAACGGTCGTCGTTCTCGTCCAGGAGACACGGCCGCGGAGTTCTCAGGACTAGTATCCGGGTCCCCTGGGTTCCCCGATGAGACGACAAGCTCGCTCAGCCGGTCATAGTTCCACTACGGTTTGCCGGAGCGAACGCACGTCCGGTAACGCCCGCGCCTATCCTGGGGGTATGCAGTCCAATCCTTACGCGACCGTTGATCGATTCCTTGATCACTGGCAAGGCGTCCGGCTCATCACCATCAAGACTTTGAGAGCGTTCTCGCTGGATGACCTCGAGTACCGTCTCGTGCCTGATTGGCGTACGGTCGGCGAACTCTTTCATCACATAGCCGCGCACCAGTTTTATGTCGCAAGAGGCGTGCTCCTGGGGATCTGGGATCCTCGGCCAGGAGACGTGGATGCCGATTGGACCGCGCACCGAGCCGAGGTCTGCCATTCAACGGAGGCGCTGGAGTCTTGGCTAGCTGAGTCGCAGAGCAGCCTCGAGGACTGGACGGAGCAGGCCGGGCCAAACCGCCTTGAGCGGATTGCGGAGGACAACCCCTGGCACGAAGGGATTCGGGGGTGGCTGATCTTGCACCACGCATACCAGGATGAGCTTCACCACCGTGGTCAGCTATATGCCATAGCTCGGCTTCTCGGTCGTACTCCGCCAGCTGTATACGCAGAAGAACACGACGAGTTCTGGCAGCCGCGGAAGGGAAAGTAAGAATCGTCCACGCCGACCATCACCGAACGGTCCCGTGACCACCCGGTCGCCCATCATGGCGGCGCGCATCTCCACAACGAGGGTATGCCGTCGATGCTCGAGTGCTCAGCCAAGTTAGCGGGACTCGAGCGGCAGCTAGTTGGATCTGTTGGAGTGACCACGGCCGCGGGCCCGCGGTCAGGAGAACTTTTGATTGCGCCGGCATACGGGCCGTAGCAACTCTTGTGCGGCCCAGGCCCGCGCAGCGCCGAGTTCCTACGGTGATTGCTTCTTGGACGAGCCCGCTGAGATGCTGCTGCACAAGCCCCTAGTGAGCAAGCCCGTACCGTTATCTCAAGGCGAGCCCTCGGAGTTGATTTCACAATCTACAGACCGGTTGGCGGCGGTAGCTTGTTGGCCTGGCACTCCAAATGCGGCCTGTAATTGACTCACCCTAGACGGCGGCCCGCGGACCCGGGCGATTCGCCGAACCATTGCTACTGAGCCCGCAGCAGCTTCGTAATGCTCGGCTGGTAGGCGCCGATGCCCTTGCGGTAACGCACCGGCGGCGTCTTGGAGGCGGGCGCACGCGTGAAGTCACCCACGGCGGCCAGAAGGTGTAAGCGGACCTCCATGTAGGCAAGGGCGATGCGGGTGAGGGAGAGGTCGGTGGCGCGCGTGGTGCTGGTGTCAGTCTTGAAACCGTAGGACGCCACCACGGCCTTGCCGTCCCTGCCCCACGAGATGGAGTCGAACGGTTCCAGGTGGTGCTTCACGTGCTCCGGCAGGCGCTTGCGCAGCAGGCGGCGGTGCGTGCGGCCGTTGGAAGCGATGATGCTGATGCGAGCGTTGCCGTGCCCACCGTAGACGCGGATGCGCGCCACATTCCCGAGCCCCAGGTAACTATCGAGGCGTTTGCCTTCAGTGACGGTGCAGTTAAGTAGGCTGTCGTCGCCCAGCTCGGCTACCCGCAGGGCCAAGGCCTCCAGGAACGTCTGGCGCGGTTGCGGCGCCTTCGGCGGGGTAAGGGCCTTCAAGGCGTAGGTGAAGGAACTGCCGTCCGGGGCGGAGAAGGCAAGCAGTTGGACGAGGTGAACGGTGATGCCAAGGCGGTCGGTGGCGTACTTGAGGGCCGCGAGCAGGTTGGCGGAGTTCTCCGGCACGGACTCTGCCACCAGGATGAGGTCCTTCGCCTTCAGCGCCGCGGCGTAGCCTACGCCGCGCGTGATGTGTTCACCGTCGAGAGGGGGGAGCATGAGCTCGATGACGATGAGCGGCTTCTTCGGGTTCGACGTCAGCGCAACTAGGTCGGCGCGTTGAGCCAGCAAGCTACCGGTTCTGACCTGGCGGGCGATGGCGGTGATTTCTTCGCCCAGTAGCTCGCCGAAGACCTTCAGCGCGTTGTGGTCGCGCAGCAACGTGTCCTCAAGTTGCGCCTCGCTCTCGAATGCGTGCTTCGGAGAACATGGAACGGTGTAGTCGTGCTGGGCGCTCTTCGTGTCTGGCAGTTCAGCGAACTTGAACAGGTTTGGTTGGCTGAGCTTGGCGGGAAGGTGCTTCTTGTCTTTCACGGGTGCGGGTACCTTTGTTGAATTTCGCCTAGCGGCGATGGTTCCCGCATGCGCGCGCAGCGCGCCTCCAACCTTTGGGCTCTGGGCCGCGGCCAGGCGGTGCCGGCCCGGGCCCAGCAGACGCAAGAACGATCGTGAGACTGCCGACCAAGCGGCCGAGGTCTTGTTGCCCCCTTTGCCGCCACTGACCGTCGGCTGCGTGCCTCAGTGCGCTTTCCTCTCTGGTGTGCGGTTTCGGTCATTGGACCCGCGGTAGAGTCGCGCATGGTTTCAACAGGGGGTCATGCCGCGTTTATCTGGGCCGTAGCGGACTTGTTGCGTGGCCCTTTCAAGCAAAGCGAGTACGGTCGAGTCATCCTGCCTTTCACGGTGTTGCGGCGCCTGGAGTGCGTGTTGGAGCCAACCCGCGAGGACGTGCTCGAGCAACTAGAGCGGTTCGCTGGCGAGGACGTTGACTTGGATCTGGTGTTGCCGGCCGTGGCGGATGCGCCGTTCTACAACACGAGCCGGTACTCCTTAGGCACGCTGGGGCAGACGAACACGTTGGCGAACCTCGAGGATTACGTGAGCAAGTTCAGCGGGAACGCTCGCGGGGTGTTCGAGCATTTCGGTTTCGACAAGTGGCTCGAGAAGCTGGATTCCGCCGACCTGCTTTACCTGGTGGCGCAGAAGTTCAAGGACTTGGACTTGCATCCCGAGCGGGTGAGCAACGTGGAGATGGGCAACATCTTCGAGCACCTGGTCTACAAGTTCGCGGAAAGCGCGAACGAGACGGCAGGGGAGTTCTACACCCCGCGCGACATCGTGCGGCTTGCCACCACCTTGGTAATCGCGCCCGATAACGAGGCGCTAACGGGTGATGGTGTCATCCGCACCGTGTACGACCCCGCGGCCGGCACGGGCGGGTTCCTGAGCGCGGCCATAGAACAGATTCGCGAATGGAACCCTAGCGCGCGCCTGGTCCCTTACGCGCAGGAAGTGAACGCGGAAACGTACGCGATTCAGGTGGCGGATAAGCTCATTCAGGGCTACGACACCGGCAACCTGAAGCTCGGCAACACCCTTAGTGACGATCAGCTCGCGGGGGAGACGTTCACGTATGGGCTCTCGAACCCGCCGTTCGGAGTCGATTGGAAGAGTATCAGGACGGCGGTGGAGGCGGAGCACAAGCGTGGTTTCGCGGCCCGTTTCGGGCCGGGCACCCCCCGAGTTAGTGATGGCAGCATGCTCTTCCTGCTGCACCTGCTCTCTAAGCGGCGGCCGCAGAGCGAGGGCGGCAGCCGCTTCGGCATCGTCCTGTCGGGCAGCCCGCTCTTCACGGGTGGGGCCGCCAGCGGCGAGAGCGAGATTCGCCGCTGGATCCTCGAGAACGACCTGCTGGAGACCATCGTGGCGCTGCCGGGCGACATGTTCTACAACACCGGCATCGCCACCTACGTGTGGATCCTCAGCAACAACAAGAGCGAGGAGCGCGCGGGCAAGGTGCAGTTGATCGACGCCACCAGCATGTTCGCCAGCATGCGCAAGAGCCTCGGCAACAAGCGCCGCTACCTCACAGACGAGCAGATCGCTGAGATAGCCCGGTTGCACGATGAGTTCGAGGAGAGCGAGCAGAGCAAGATCTTCGCCACCACCGACTTCGGTTACCGGCGCGTCACCATCGAGCGGCCCCTGCGCCTCACCTTCACCCCGCACGACGAGATCGGCCTTGCCGCTCTGCAGGAAGAGAACGCGTGGCAGAAGCTGGACCAGGGCGAGCGCGCGAGCATCCTCGCGGCGCTAGCTCAGCTCGACGAGCGCATCCCCAGCCGCACGACCTTCACGAAGAACCTCCAGGCGGCCCTCAAGCCCTCGGGCGTCAAGGTTGGCGCGCCCATCATGCGTCTCCTGACGAAGCACCTGAGCGTGAGTGACGAGCACGCTGAGCTCTGCAAGGTCCGCGGCCAGTTGGAAGCGGACCCGAGCCTGCGGGACTACGAGAACGTGCCGTTGGGTGAGGACGTGCGCGAGTACTTCGAGCGCGAGGTACTGCCGCACGTGCCCGACGCGTGGATCGACGAAAGCAAGCGCGACGAGAAGGACGGCGAGGTCGGCATCGTCGGGTATGAGATCCCGTTCAACCGGCACTTCTACACGTACACGCCGCCGCGGCCGCTGGCGGAGATCGACGCGGACCTGCGAGAGACTACGCGGCGCATCATGCGAATGATTGAGGGGCTTGCGACGTGACAACTCCCTCCCCTAATCCCGGTGGAGGCCCCATGCGTGAGACGCCCGAGTGGCCCTGGGTAAAGCTGCGCCGGATGGCTTCGGTAGTCACCACTAAGGCAACCGAGAAGTCCTTCGAGCTCGGCCTCGAGGACATCGAGTCATGGACGGGTCGGCTCTTAACAGCCGAATCGACCTATGAGGCAGCAGGGGTCGCATTTGAAAAGGGCGACGTCCTCTTCGGAAAGCTGCGCCCTTACCTGGCAAAGGTGTATCAAGCTGAACAGCGGGGGCAAGCGGTGGGGGACTTCATCGTTCTTCGCCCTGGACGCAATGTCCATTCCAGGTTCCTGACCTACAACCTCTTAGAGCAGCGTCTTATAGACCGGCTTACCGCGGGCGCCTACGGCTCCAAGATGCCGCGAACAAACTGGGATGACCTCGGGAGTCAGCCCATCTGGCTTCCGCCCTATGAGGAGCAGCGTCGTATTGCGGCGTTCTTGGATCATGAGACGGCGCGGATCGACGAGCTCGTGCACGAACAAGAGCGACTGCAAGGGTTGTTGGCTGAGAAGCGCGGTGAGGTAATTGGACGGGCTGTCCGTGAGGGGCTTGATGGAGAAGAGCTCATTTACATCGATGATATGTTCATTAGAAATGCGCCCAGAAGTTGGCAGGTGTCGCCCCTAAGGAGATTCCTGAGGCATATTAGTCCTCGCCAAGTGGGCGAGGCATGGAGTGAATATACGCTGCTTTCTTTGACCCGCCAGGGCATCATTGAGCGTGATATTGACTCCGGTGTTGGCAAATTCCCAGCAGAGTTCAATGGCTATCAGCGTGTTGATCCGGACCAACTTGTGTTCTGCCTATTTGATATGGATGAAACTCCGAGGACCGTCGGCCACAGCGCCCAATTGGGAATGATTACAAGCGCTTACGCTGTCTTTGAGCCGACGAGCGAGGGCAACGCAGAGTTCATCTCTTACTACTTCCAGTATGTGGACACCTACAAGGGGCTTCGCCCCTTCTACTCCGGGCTGCGCAAGACCATTCGCCCCAATGCCTTTCTTGGAATCCGCGTAGCCATGCCCACTCTCGACGAACAAAAGCGAATTGTCCAGTTCCTCAATGTCGAGTTGCAGAAACTCGATGAATTGACTGCTATCGTTCAGAAGGGAATCGATCTGCTACTTGAGCGTCGCTCTGCCTTAATCACCGCCGCTGTGACCGGCCAGCTGGACCTTCGCGACTGGCAACTTCCCGCCTCACGGGTCGTAGCGGAGGTGGCGTGAGTGTCGGCGGGCTTCTCTACTGCTCATCGTGAGGCTCGTCTTGAGGAGCACATTGTCGAGTTCCTGGCCAATAACGGCTGGGTGGTGGGTGACCCAGCCTGTTACGACCGCCGGCGCGCGCTCTACTCGGAGGACGTGATCGCCTGGCTGAAGGTGTCGCAGCCGGAGGCGTGGGAGCGCCTGGAGCGCTCGAACGGCGGCAGCGCCGAGAAACGGGTGCTCGACCGCCTTGCGCGCGCCCTAGAGTCCAGCGAGCACGGCGTGGTGAGCGTGCTCCGTCATGGTTTCGACATCGCTGGTGCCGGACGTTTGCGCATGGCTGCGCCACGCCCCGAAGACAAGCGCAACGAGACGGCTCTCGAGCAGTACGAGGCGAACATCCTGCGGGTGGTGCCCCAGGTGCGTTACAGCCTGGATAACGAGAACGCCATCGACCTGGTGTTCTTCATCAACGGCCTACCGGTGGCTACTGCGGAGCTGAAGACTGACTTCACGCAGAGCGTGGATGACGCGATCGCGCAGTACAAGCGTGACCGCAAGCCGAAGAACGCCAAGGGGCGTCCCGAGCCGCTGCTGACGCAGAAGCGCGGTGCCGTGGTGCACTTCGCCATGAGCGACAGCCAGATCTTCATGACCACGAACCTAGCGGGGGAGAACACGTTCTTCCTGCCGTTCAACAAGGGCAACAACGGTGGCGCCGGCAACGCCCCCAACCCTCACGGGTACCCGGTCAGCTACTTCTGGGAGGAGGTCCTGCAGCGCGATAACTGGCTCAGGATCTTCCAGCAGTTCGTGTTCGTCGAGGTCGAGCAGAAGGAAGACGCTCAGGGGCGGGCGTACACGAGCGAGACGCTCATCTTTCCCAGGTACCACCAGTGGGACGCGGTAACCAAGCTGGTGGGTGCCGTACGCGAGGAAGGCCCCGGCAAGCCCTACCTAGTGGCGCATAGCGCTGGTAGCGGTAAGACCAAGACGATCACCTGGCTCGCGCATGAGCTCATCCGCATCCGCGACGAGATGGGCTCGGCGTACTTCGACTCCGTCATTCTGGTGACGGATAGGCGGGTGCTGGACCAGCAGCTGCAGAACGCGATCCTCCAGCTCGACAACCAGCGGGGCGTGGTGGCGACCATCACCGAGTCGGGCGGCAGCAAGAGTAGCCAGCTCGCTAAGGCGATGCTTTCGAGCACGCCGATCATCGTGGTGACGCTGCAGACGTTCCCTTACGCGCAGAGCCTGATCCTGGAAGAAACGAGCCTGAAGGACAAGCGCTTCGCGATCGTCATCGACGAGGCGCACTCGAGCACCGGCGGCAGCACCGCGGCTGACCTACGCTTCATCCTCACCGGCGAGCGCGAGGACGACTGGGACAAGCTCTCCACCGCTGAGAAGCTGGCGGCGCGGCAGACGTCGCGCCGGCCGCCGCCCAATGCCAGTTACTTCGCTTTCACCGCCACCCCGAAGCACTCGACCCTCACGCTCTTCGGCAGGGGGGAAAACGACCCGCACGCGCCACTATCCGACGGGAACAAGCCAGTCGAGTTCCACGCCTACAGCATGCAACAGGCCATCGAGGAGGGGTTCATCCTCGACGTGCTGCAGAACTACACGAGCTACAAGATGGCGCTCGAGCTGAGCGAGGAGTTGGAGAACGACCCTAAGGTGGACGCGCGGCAGGCGCGCCGCAGCCTGGCGCGCTGGACGGCTTTGCACCCGACGAACGTGGCGCAGAAGGTCGAGTTCATCGTCAAGCACTTCCAACGCAACGTCGCTCACCTGCTCGCTGGCCAGGCCAAGGCCATGATCGTCACGAGCAGCCGCGCGGCGGCCGTGAAGTACAAGCACTACTTTGACGAGTACGTGCAGCAGGAGGGCATCGACGGCCTAGCGGCGCTGGTGGCGTTCAGCGGTGACGTGCTAGGCAAGGACGTGAGCGACAGCGAGCGAGAGTTCGCTCCTGACGCGAAGTTCAACGAGGCCAACATGAACCCAGGGCTTTACGGCCGCGAGTTGCCGGCGGCGTTCGATACGCCCGAGTTCCGCGTGATGATCGTCGCCAACAAGTTCCAGACCGGCTTCGACCAGAAGAAGCTCGTCGCCACGTACCTAGACAAGAAGGTCAGCGGCGTGGAGGCCGTGCAGACGCTGTCGCGCCTGAACCGCACCAGCCCCGGCAAGGAAGTCACGTTCGTGGTGGACTTCGCGAACGACGCCGACACGATCGTCACGGCGTTCCGGCAGTTCTACAAGCACGCGCGCGTCGAGGCCGTTCAGAACCCCGACGTGGTCTACGACGAGAAGGAGCGACTCGACCAGGCCAACATCCTCGATCCCGAGGAGATCGAGCACTTCGCCGGGGCCATGGTGCAGCGCACCGTCAAGCACGAGCGGCTTTACGCCCTCACGCAGCCCGCCACCGACCGCTTCAACGACCGCTACCGCGCCCTCACCGATGAGCTCGTGAACCTAGAGCGCGATATCGAGCGCGCGCAGGAGCACGGCGACGAGCTGGCCGCGCAGCAGCTCGAGACGCGGCGCGTGCACGTGGCGGAGGAGCGCGACGCGCTCAACATCTTCCGCGACGGCCTGGCTAAGTTCGTGCGGACCTACCAGTTCATCGCGCAGAT
>CALCHY010000204.1 GCA_937907415.1 uncultured Trueperaceae bacterium | reverse complement strand
GCCAAGCCCGCGCCCACCTGGGAACGCTTCCTCGCCAACCGCCTCGGCGTCGTCGGCGCCATCCTGGCCAAAGACGCCCGCATCTTCACCCGCGACGTTCAGCAGTGGAGCCAGATACTCGTGCTCCTCGCCCTCGGCGGGGGCTACTTCCTCAGCCTCTCGAGCATCCCCATCCCCACCCAGCAGTTCAAGAACGTCATCGGCGCCCTCAACATCGCCTTCGTGGGCTTCCTCATCACCGGCGTTGCCCTCCGCATCGCCTACCCGGGTGTCTCCTACGAAGGCCGCACCTACTGGCTCACCCAGATTCAACCCATCCGCAAACGCGACCTAGTGATCGCCAAGTACCTGTTCGCGCTGCCCCTCATCCTCGCGCTCGCCGCTGGCCTCGGAGTCGCCGCCACGCGCCTGCTCGAGGTCAGCCCCACGCTCGCGCTCGCCGCGCCGCTCGCGGCCGTCTGCAGCGCCATCGCCATGACCGGCCTCGCTGTGGGCCTCGGCGCCGCGCACCCCCGCTTCAGCTTCACCAACCCCAACGAGCTCGCGATGACGCCAGGCGCCATCAGCTTCATGGCCATCGGCCTCGCCTACTCCGCCGCCCTCACCTACCTGCTCGCCCGCCCCGCCTGGACCGCCATCAACAACCCCAACATCACCAACTACTGGCAGAGCCCCGAAGGCCTACTCGTGCTCGCGGCCGTGATCGGCCTGACGCTCCTCATCACCCTCGTCCCCCTATGGCACGGCGCCCGCCAACTCCACCTAGCCCAGGCCAACGCATGACCGTAGAGGGTCACGCCGTCCGGATCCGCACCCCCATGCAGAGCCCCGCCCTACCCATCCGCTGGGTGGTCACTACCTGGTGCGGACGCGAGCTGCAAGGGGTGCAGGGCGCGCCGGGCGCTCAGGCGCGGAGCGTGAGCTGCGCGGAGTGCCAGGCGGCACTCAGGGGCGCGCAGGCGGCCTAGGTTGTACGGCGGTTCTCGAGTGGGCGCATGGGGTCTAGATAGCGTTGCTACATTCCGAAGTGTGAAGCGCCTATTTCTACTAATGGTGGTCCTCGGCAGCCTCGTTGCGTGTGACACGTGGAATCCTGGCGCCGGCGGTGTTGAGTTCACGGCAAGGGTATCTGGAGAGGTCGCGCAGCACCGGGAGAACGAAGATGGCTGGGGGTGGGTGAACCTGACGTTCCGCCAAGCTCCAGAGCTCGACATCGACTCCGTGCAAGTCACGTTCCTCGACCTGCCGCCTGGCGTGGTGGCCGAGTACCGCGACCGCGGACGCTCGCCCTACATCAGTGGCACCTCGTGGATCGGCTATTACCTGAAGGGTTCACCTGAAACCCCGCTAGGGGAGCACCGCATCGTTGTGCAGGCATCGGCCGGTGGACGCACCTACGCTACCGGCCTCGAAATCGAAGTGGTGCCCCGAAGGCCTTCTCTGCGCCTTGACCGCTTCAGCGTCAGCGCTCGATACCGGGACTACCCAAGCCTCTACGTCTACATCGAAAACACCTACGACAGAGACATGAGCGGCGTCGAGGTGTGGTCTTCCTGCAAGGAGGACACCTACGGCAGCTTGACCACGTCATTCAGGGGAAACGCTCCTAATCTGCCTGTTGGCGAAATAACCTCTGTGACCCTCAATTACGAGAGGGGCTTTCCCTACTTCACCAGTTACCCGGTGCGCTGCAACTTCTTTGCACGGTTTGAGGGATACAGCTTCGACGTCACGTCAGATTGACCTGCCCCCGCTACGCTTCTGCGCGGGCGGCGTCACGCGCCGCCTCCCACTCCTCGAGGTCGAAGTAGAGGCGCCCCTGGTACTCAGCTAGGGGCACGAGCGTCACGCGGTCCCTGCGGCGCCTACGCGGCGCGTCAGCGCGCGACAGGGTGATTCCCGGCCCCACCGCGATGAGGCCCGGCTTCGTCAAGTACACCCGCTCACTAGGCGCGTCCGAATCCAGCGGGCGCAACACCGCGTGATAACGCGTCATCCGCCACCGCACCCGCACGTTCTCAACCGCCACCAACGCCCCCAAGGCGCGCTCGAGCTCCGCCAGCAGCTCAGCCGCTCCGGTGACGCCGGCGCGCTGCTCGAACGCTAGGTCCTTAGCGAGGTTGTTGCGCGTCTGCGTCAAGCCGCCCCTGGCGGCCGCGCCCGTCATGCTGGTGCTCACGAACGTCTCCACCTTCTGCACCCGCACGTGCGACAACCCGATGCGCACGTCGGGCGTCACAAGTGGGCTCTTCTCCTCACCCAGCTTCTCGTACAACCCGGCTATCTCAGCTTCGACCAGGGTCATCTCCTGGATGACTCGCTCGTGGCGGCCGAGGTCCTTCAGTAGGTAGACGGCGCGCGCGTACTCGTTGGCTTTGTCCTCGTGAATCAGGTGTTCCTTGCGGTCATCGAGCCACGTGACCTGCGCCTCGCCACTCTCGCCGTCCTCGACCAGGTGCGTCAGGAGCTCAGCCAACAAGCGGTGGTAGTGGGCGAGAGCCCGCTCGAGCGGACGTCCCGCAGCGTTCGGAACGGTCATGCCCACCACTCTAGCCCACATGACTATTAGTGAATAGACCCAACCGCTCCCTTTCAGGCCCGGCACCGCACCGCACGCGAGCCGCCCGGCCCAAGCTCAAGCCCAGGCCCTAAACCAGAGAGCCCTCGAGCATCATCCGGCCTATTCACTAATAGTCATCAAGGAAGCGGCCGGCAGGGACTCGAACGCCCCGCCGGCCGCGCAGATCCGCGAACCCAATCAGTCAGCCGCCGCAGCCACCCCCGCAGCCGGCAACGACACACCCAACTTCGCCAACAACTCACGACGACGCGAAGCCCGCAAACCGCTCGCCTCCAACGCCGCCACGAACCGCTCCAGATCCAGCGACTCACGCACAACATCGAGCTCGCTGCCCGACAGGCGCCGGCCGCGCAGCACATGCTCCTCCATCGCCGCCCACGACGCC
>CALCHY010000203.1 GCA_937907415.1 uncultured Trueperaceae bacterium | reverse complement strand
GGTGTTGGTGTGCGGCGTGCGCGAGGCTGAGGGTCAGGGGGTCGCCCTTTATGCCTTGTTCTCCCCCGTTGGTTATGGGTCCGAGGATTTTCTCGAGTTGGTGGATGGTGTTGGTGGTGGCTGGGAGGGTGTAGTGCCCGGTTGGGTGGCGGGTGGCGCCGGCGATGCGGTTGATGCGCGGATCGCTGGGGGCGTCTAGTTGGAGATTGGCGCCGACGGTGGTGATGGTGATGGCGCGAGTGGTTGTGGCGGGCACATTTGTCTCCTTATTTCATGTTACGTGCTCATGGTGGCTCCTGGGGTGCGTTTGCTGACGCTCGGGTCGTTGGGTTGTTATGGGGGTGGACTAATGAAGAGCGCGCCGGCGGGTGCCGGCGCGTCTTTCTGGTTGTTGTGTCTTTTACTCAGTCAGCGAGGAGTAATGCGCGTTCTTCCTCTTCGGTGGCGCGCAAGTGCCATTGGAGGCTGTTCGGTGTTTCACAGTGGCCGCAGGCGCTGTCGGGGGAGTTGTCAGGCGGCGCGTACCCTGTATTGCTCCAGGCGGCGCCGCACTCAGGACAATTGCCCACGCCAGTCCGGTCATTAAAGGTCTCTTCCCCATAGGGGAAGTGCTTTCCGGGTAGGAAGGAGGGCTTGCAGAAGGCCCTTCGCGCGTCGAAGTCCACTACGGCCTGGAAGTATCCGTAACCGAGCCTGAGGCAGACCAGCGTTTCCAGCCACCCTAGGATTTCTCCGGTGTAATAGCACTTGTGCTCACTCAGCGCGACGATTGCCCTATCTATGTTGAGGGCTCCCTTATGCGTTCCGTGGCCGGCGACTGGCACTCCGCCGCGGCAGTGGATGCAATACAGCACGACCCTACCGGGACGGGCGACTACCGAGTTGCTGACTAGGGACATTTCAGCGACCTCGCGTCCGCAGCGCATGCACTCGCGTTTGCGGAGTGCTGTAAGGAACCTGGAGTCGAACGGGCCGACGCCGCCCTTCGCGATAACGCGTCCGGCCTTAACGCGTGCTGTACCCCACATGGCACTAGCGTAGCTCAGGCTGCTCCCTGGGTGTCTGCAGGTCAGTCGAGGTTGCTGATCCAGACGAGCGCTTCGTTTTCCATGTCACCAGTGATTTCAGCTACGGCTTCGGCGATGAGGGCGTAGATGTGGTTGGGGATGCTGGGGCGGTTTTCCAGGTTGGGGTAATCGCTGCCTTCGGCGTTGAACGTGCCGTCCTTCCAGTCTGCGCCGCCGTAGTGGATGAACACGTCGCTGTACTCCTCCACCTCGTCGCCTCGTCTGTGCCAGGTGGCGGGCCCGTCCTTGTCGCTGTTGAGCCACCGCAGGAACCCTTCGTCTTGGAAGAAGCTGGGGGCGTTGATGCGCACGAGGGTGTGGCCGCGGGTCAGGTCGACTTCGTGCCCGTACGCGCTGACGGTGGTGACGTCACGCATGACGCCTAGCCCGCGCTGGATGGTGGCCTGCTCGCGCTCGAGGTTGGGTTGGTCGCTCATGCTGTGGGCTCCTTTCGTGATGGTGTCGGTGTCGATGGGGGCGGTTTCCCAATTGAGTGCGGGGGTGGTGTCGCCCTCGAAGTGCCCTGTCCAGTGGAGTGTTGGGGCGCCGGGGTAACGGGGCGTGATGGTGGTGCTCTTGATGCCGCTTGTCTCGTCACGCAGCCTATCGAGCTCTTCGGTGGTGAGGTTGAGGTCGCCGAGGATGGTGATGCCGGTGGCGTGAACAGCTTGGGTGATCGCGTCGAGGCGGTCGCTGAGGTTGGCGTCGTCCTTCGCGAGGCTGGGCCGGATGAGGTAGACGTACTGCTCCTGGTTCGTGACGGTCTTGATCTCAGCGGCCTGCGGAGCGACCTGCAGGAGCGTCTTGAGTTCGTTGATGTGCTCGCGGAGCTTTGCGGTGATGGGCGCTATGAGGAGGCGGGTGTAGCTGCCGTCGGGCCCGTCGTAGTTGGGGGTGTGGACGTCGAGGACGAGGGCTCGCATGCTTACGGTCGTTCGTCGAGGAGGTAGACGGTGGTTTGGCCGTAGCCGCGCATTTTGGTGTCGAGGACGGTTACGCGGTCGTCGCCGACGTAGTTGAGGCCGTCTACGAAGGCGTCGGCGGCGACTTTGGTTGGGAAGCGGAGTTCGACGTTGGGGGTGGCGAGGTTGGGGAGTTGCTCTGGGTTCTGGGGCATGTATTGTCTCCGGTTTATGCGGCTTTGGCCATCTTGGGGTTGGGTTTGGGGCGGGCGTACTTGAGGGTGTGAGCTTCGCGCGCTTCGATGCTGACGGTGTGGCGGGTGTTGCCGTCCTGGTCCTTCCAGGTGTGGTTCGCCAGTTGGCCGGTGAGGTGGATGGAGTCGCCCTTGTTGGCTTGAGCGAGGCGCTGCGCGAGCTCGCGCCAGGCGGTGATGTTGAAGTAGTGGGTGTTGCCGTATTCGTCGACGGCTACGCCGGTTTGGAGGTAGGTGTCGCCGTTCTTGGCGGTTTTGAGTTCGGGTTGGTGGGTGAGGGTGCCGACGATGGTGACTTGGTTCCTGCCGCGTTGGAGGAGGGTGCGGCCGGTGTCGGTCTTGATGGTGGGTTCGGTGCCGGTGAGGAGGCTGACGCCTTCGGCGATGATGCGGGTGCGGCTGCGGTCTTCGCCGTCCTTGGTGGTGTAGCGGAACTGTTCGAGCCGGCCGTGCGCGAGGGCGGGTTGGCCTTCTTTGAGGGCGGTGTAGAGGCTGGCGGCGTAGTTTCCGATGACGCGGACGTGGTGGTGGTAGGAGCGGGTGATGTTCTTGCCGTTTTCGGTGGGGTTGTGGATTTGGCCGTCGAGGCGGATGTCGAGGATGGGGGTTTGGCGGGCGCCGTACTCGAGTTCGAGTTTGTTGATGGTGCCGGCGAGGGTGATGCGGGCTTCGTGGTGCACGTGTTGTCTCCTTGGCGTGGCTTGTCTTGTATTGCCAGTTGGTTTCTTCTTGTGTTCTCTTTTTGCCCTTGGGCTTTTTTCTTGACGGGCGTGGAGTGTTTTGTTGGTTGTGGTTTGGCGTGCCGTATTTTGGGCTTGGAGGTCTTGGAATGAGCGATAAGAATCAGGGGCGTTTGTTTCTCGTGTGGTTGGCGGCGCTTTTTATCTTGGCGTTCGTGCTGAGAGTTCCTTTTGGTTGGGCGTTCGGGGGGAGCATGGTGGTGCTTGTAGTGGCGATGATGGTTCTCTTTGACGTGGATGATCGTGAGGCGAACGCTCGGGGTCTTCAAGAGAGGCAGAGGCAATACAAGGAAGCGGAGGCGCAGGAGATACGGGAGCGGCTTAGGAAGCAAGAGGAAGAGCTGAAGGATCTCCGTAGGCGCTTGGGCTCAGGTGAGGACGATCCACGCACATAACTGGTGATTGGGTTGGCGCGCTTTCGGGTATCTGCGCGACCCGTTTTCCATATGCTTAAATTGAAAGTTCGGGGTGGATGTGCGATTATCTCTTTTATATGTCCTCTGATGTCAAAGACTCTCCGAATCGCCTGTTGCGGGACTTGTTCGCGCAGCGGGAGAAGAGGGGCGTGACGCTTCGGGAGTTGGCTGAGCGGGCAGGTTTCGCTAATGCGAGCGTGCCGTTCAAGCTCGAGAGCGAGGACGCGAATCCGACGATTCGGACGTTAGTGAAGTATGCGGCGGGCTTGGGAGCTCGCCTGAGAGTAGAGGTTTTTTCCGTGAAGAGGATTGCGTTCTTTCAGTACGCGGGCGGGTCGTCGAAGACGAGCGTCACGCGCGACGTGGGGTACCTGCTGAGCCAGATGGGATTCCGGGTGCTCCTGGTGGACACGGACCCGCAGGCGTCCCTGACGAGTTGGCTGGGCATCGAGAAGTACGACGTGACGCGGGAGCAGACGCTCTTGCCGGTGGCCGCCAATAAGGGTGTGCCGTTGCCTGAGCCGATGCGGGTGCATGGCATGGACTTGATTCCGTCGACCCCAGCGTTCGCTGAGGCGGAGCGTCACCTGATGGGCGGTATCGGGCCCGTGCACCGCATCCGAGACGCCCTAGACGCCGTGGAGGGCTCGTATGACTATGTGCTTCTCGACAGCCCCCCAAGTTTGGGGCAAATAACGACTGCGTCGGTCATAGCTGCTGACAACGTCGTGGTGCCGGTTCTAGCGCACGCTAAGGGCGCCGATGGCCTCCCGACGGTGCTGGACATGATGGATGACTGGCAGCGTGCTGTGCCGAACCTGAAGATCGCCATGTTCATCCCCACGCAGGTTGGGGACACCACCGTGCACAAGAAGTACCTTGCGGCCATCCGCGAGCAGCTGGTGCAGGTGGCGCCCGTCTCTACCCCACTGAAGTACCGCCCGGCGGTCTACGCGAACGCTACTGAAGCGCAGACGCCGGTGCCAGCCCTGACCCCTACCCCGGTGGACGCCGTGACGGAGCTCGAGGCGGTCACGCGGGAGTTGCTTGAGGCGTTGGGGGTGAGTGTTGATGTCGAAGCCTGACCTGTTGGGCGGCCGCAGGCCGATGGTGCAGGAGTCGTCGCAGGAGGCTAAGGACGTAGTCGGTGGCCTCCTGGGTGGTGTGAGTAAGCGCGAGCTGAAGCAGATTCCCCTCTCCGCTATTCGCAAGGGGGAGCAGGTGCGGCGCGAGTTCCCGGAGGACGCTCACCTGGCGCTGGTGGAGAACATCCGCTTGCATGGCGTCATCGAGCCGATCATCGTGAACACCAGCCGGGACAACGACAAGCACTTCCTGGTGGCTGGCGAACGGCGCCTGCTGGCCACTGAGGCCCTACAGGCTGAGTACGAGGCGGCTGGTGATAAAGGGTTGGCGGAGAAGTTCAGCTGGATTCCCGCCATCGTCTACGAGGATCTCACTCCCGAGCAGATTCACGAGATGCAGCTGTCGGAAAACCTCTTGCGTGAGGACCTCACCGCGCTGGAGGAAGCCTTCGCCCTGGCTGACTTGCTGGCCGTCCGCTTGGGGGTGGAGTCGGACGAGGTACCGAGTCTGCTGACGCGCGTTGAGAAGGAGGCGCGCGGCGCGGCCAGGAAGCAAGCGACGCATGAGGAGCAGCTGCAGGTGATCGAGGAGACGTTCGCGTCGTACTCGAGCATCACGTGGCGCACGTTCACTAAGGAGCGCCTGCATCTGTTCCGGTTGCCGGATGACATTCTGGCGGCGGTGTGGGCGAAGCGCCTCACGAGCGCCCAGGCGGAAGTCTTGGCTCGCCTGAAGGACGACCCGAAGTCACCCGAGACCACGAAAAAGATGCGCGAGATGCGCAAGAACCTCATCGAGGAGCTCGAACGCGGCATGTCCGTGGAGGATTTGGCGCGCGCTATTCGGAGCGTGACTAAGAAGCCTGATTCGGCGCAGGCGCCGGAGGTGCGGGTGGCGTTGAAGGTGCGTAAGAGCTTGACCCCGAAGCGCCTGCTGGCGTTGCCGTCTGAGTCGCGCACGCGGGTGCAGGAGTTGCTCGAGGAGGTCGGGCGCCTGCTGGGGGACGCTGACGGTAAACCCGAGAAGAGCGCTGCGGCTGAGGCCGAGGTTGCGGGTGCCTAAGGTTGAGGTAACCACGCTCGAAGCCGGCCGCGAGCTTGACGCCCTGGTGCATGAGCGGGTGTTCAAGCGGTCGGATGAGGCGCCGCCGTACTCGACGTTGCGGAGTGTGGCGGATTGGCTCGTGGAGGAATACGGGCTGCACATGATTCCGGTGCACGGCACGGACTCGTTCAATCCGGATCAGGACCCTCGTTCCGAAGAGGGTGCTGTGGCGTTCATGGCATTGCGGGAGGTCGCCCCGACGGGGGACGGCACTAAAACGGATGGCCTGGAGTTCTTCGGCGGTGCTGATACCTTCGAGCTCGCGGTGGTCCGGGCCGTGTTGGTGATTGAGGGTGTGGCCGTGGATTCGAGTGAGGTCGTTCGGTACTAACTCGTTTCAAGGTGGTTGCTTGCGCCCCCCTGCTTGTTGGGTGGGGCGCTTTTCGTGCTCAGTAGATTGGGCCGCGGGACTTGTATAGAAGGCTGCTGCAGGCGACGCAAAAATGTACGCGGCGCGCGTCGCGTTTGCCGTTCAGCCCGTAGTTCTTGATGCTGTAGGAGTTGCACTTGCGGCAGGCGATAGGTTGGCCAGGCTTGGAGGGGTGCTTGGCCATGTACTCGCTGACGGTGGGTAGCCGCCTGTGGAGGAGGAGTTGGCCGGGAGGCGTAGCCCAACCGAACCCGATCAGCACAACGTAGCCTAAGAAGGCGAAGAGGCTGAGGCCGATGGCGGCGGCGATGTTGGGGCCTATGTTGAGGCCGCCGGGCTGCCAGTCCGCAACGAACGCGAAGCCAACAATGAGGAGGGTGGCGTAGCCGAAGAAGAGTACGGTCTTGGCGAGCCAGGGGTTGTCTTCCCCGTCGCCGCGTCGGACCTTGAAGTGAGCCTGCACGAAGCTGGTCAGGAATGCGAGGGCGGCGAGGATGCCGCAGACCCCGCCGACAGTGTTTCCGCGGGCCGTCTCACCGAAGCTCGAGCCCGTAATCACAGTTAGCAGCACTACGAAGAGTCCGCCGACGCCGAGGGTGAGCCATGTGGGCCAGGCGAAGAGGTTGCGTTTAGGCGTGTCGACTTCTAGGAGCGTGGCGTTTGCGGGGTAGTTGTCTGGCATTCGGTTACCTCTAGCTCTGTTGTCGGCCGGAGGCTACCGCAGTTGGTCTCTCTTGCTTCTGACAGCCCAGTCGGCCTTTGGGTCGTGAATACGGAAGGAGTTAACTGCGCGGGCTTGGGCGTGTTCTTCACCGCCCCGGAAGTTGGAGCGCATGGTGGCGTCGCAATTGGTTCCCTTAGCGCGCTAGGAGTGTCCTTCTCTTGCGCTGGGCTTTCTCGAGTTCGTGGACGACTTCGAACACCTGGTCGACGACCTTCCATAGGGTGTCTGCGGCTTCGAGGTCGAGGTATTCCAGCTGGATGTGCCACTGGCCGGTTGTGAGGTCGAGGTACATCTTGGTGGATGCCAGAGCACGACCGATCTTGCGGGTCAGCTCTTGGCTTATAGGTTCGCCGTTGAGGGTTCCTCCTCGTTGGAAGCGGTTGGGCCCGGTCGGCATCACGAGCCCAGCGAGCTCGAACATGGCGTCTCTGTTGATGTATAGGCGGTCGAGATTCCTATTCTTGAACCATCGATTGCCAATGCCGCGATCGACGAGTACCTGAGCGACCTCGTGCTTGTTCATGTGGTGGTTCGTTTGGCTCTTACTGCCCAGTCGGCCTTGGGGTCGTGAATGTTGTGCTGGTGGACGCCGCCCGGGAAGTTGTCTTGCAGGGCGAGGTACTGCTCCTGGTGGGCGGGATCAGGGTGGGACCAGCCGTGGATGAAGTGGACGGCTTCGACTCCGACTTGGATTAGTTCCTTGCTGCAGCCGAAGCAGGGCCGCATGGTCGTATAGCAGACGGCGCCCTCTACGCTAATGCCGAACTTGGCCGCCATGAGGACCGCATTTTGTTCCGCATGGATGCAGAGACACCGGTCGTAAGCGGAGCCAGCGGGATATTCCGAGGGGTTGGCACACCGATGGCAGCCCTGTTCTTCCTCGTCGCAGTTCGGGTGACCCATCGGCGTGCCGTTGTGCCCGGTCGCGATGATGTGCCGGTCCTTCACCAGAATGGCGCCGACCTTACTGCCGAGGCAGCAGGCGCGCTCCCGTACGGCGAGAGCGATGCCGAGGAAATA
>CALCHY010000202.1 GCA_937907415.1 uncultured Trueperaceae bacterium | reverse complement strand
GTCTTTGTGGAAGGCCAGCGATTCCTACTAGTCGCTTCTCGCGACTCTCGGTCAGAGGGGGGGAGGCCGTGGGGGTCGGTCATGGGCTGGATAACGTTATCCGGCGGCCGTGCAGGCGGGGGCGGCAGGGGGGGGGGGGGGGGCTCTACACGGTCACTCCCTTGAATCGGGGGATTTGCCGTGGTGGCGGGGCTTCCTAGGATTCGGGTGGAGAATGTCGTTTGTCCGCAGCCGCTTCTCAGGGCCTTGAAACGCGCCAATGCGAGTTTCTCCGTCCCTGTCGGGCCTTCTCCGGTTTGGATGGTCAACCGCAGAAACATAGGATCGGCAGGTTGCTTGCCTCCGCTTGGACGCCGCGGGAGGACGGGTCCGGAGCCGCCGGGGTAGCCTCGCGCACCCCTCGAGGTCGCCCGCTTGTCGGTTGCCGAGCCTGTGAGAGTAACGTCGACTTTTCACCTGGTTCGGGTCGCGTGCGAGCTGACAATCCCTGTATGGAAGTCAAGCAGAAAGCGCAGAAGGAAAAGGAGCGCCGCCGCCGGTTGTGGAACATCGCTGCTGACAACGGTGGGTTGGCGGCGTTGTACGAGGTGATCATCTACGGGCCGCAGCTCGGCTCGGCCATGGAGGCGCGCTTCGGTCGTCGCGCACTGGAGTGGTGCGTGCGCACGCTCTGGCTGAGGCGGGTGCGGCTGGTGGAGGTCGGGCAGGACGTGTACGTGCTCGACCTCGAGGGGCGGCGGCAGATCGGCAAGCAGTGGCCGTACGAGCCGCGCGCCAGTGGGATCCTCGACGGGCTGGCGCGGCGGGCGGTGCGGGAGTGCTACGAGCAGCACGGCTGGCGTGAGGAGCACGGCCTGGGGCCGCTGCTGCGCTTCGCTCACTTCGAGGCTGACGTGTCGCCGCGCTTCGTGTTGGCGAGCTACAGGGGCTACTCCGTGCTCCATGTTGGCAACTTGCTGAGCGAGCACGCGGGCGCGGTCCACCGGGCGGGCGGCGTGATCGTGGTGTACGTGCGCACGGCTGACGAAGCGCGCGCTATGGCACGCGCTCACCGGCACCGCATCCAGGTGTGGCCCTACTGGCCGGCTTTGGCTTCGGTGCCGACCGACCTCCGCAAGGTGCTGTTGGCGGTTTCGATGGAGGCCTTCGAGCCGCCACAGGATGATCCGCACGAGCCGACGGCGGACATGTTGCAGGAGATGCTCTCGTGAAGGGGCTCGACGCGCTGTACGCGGACCTGGTGGTCGACCGCGTGATTCCGGCGCGCATGGCGTTCGAGCTCTACCGGGTCACGCAGAAGGCGGCGCGGGGTGTTGGGATATTGGCTAGGCGCCGCTCGCTGGAACGCTCGGCAGAGCTCGGCGGCAAGATCGACGTTACGTTCCTCACGCTCGAGGACGACTTGGCGTCGTTGAAGTACGCGGCGACGCGCCTGCGGCACCTGGCTGGCGTGACGGCCACGCGTCATGTTCTGGACGCGCCGGTGGAGGCGTGGAGGAACCGTGGGGGAGCGCTGGGGCGCGGCAGGCAGCCTGACGGCACCTGGGAGAGCGAGGACGGCGTGGTCGCAATCGAGTACGACGCGGGCGGGTACGACAACGACGAGGTGATCCTGAAGGGCGCCAGCTTCGAGCGCCAGTACGATAAGCAGGTGTGGGGCGCCGCCACGCCGGCGCGCGTTGAGAAGCTGCGGCTGCTGCTCGAGCCGTACGACACCGCGGAAGTGGTGCTGGCGCCTTGGTGGCGGTGGTAGTAGAAAGAAGCGGTGTCGTGCTGCTTCGCTTTGGGGTTGTCGGGGACGCCTGCCCGGCCGCGTGCGCTTAGCCCCTCGAGGGCCTTGTCGTTCCGGAAGGGAGCGTAGCGCAGGCGCCGTCCGGGTACGGCGGCCAGCGCACGGGTGTGCAGAGGTCTGATTATCGCCGGCGCTTAGGCCTGAGCACGATCTCGCCCTCGCGCATGGCGACCTCGAGCTCATCAGTCGACGCCACCCCTACGGCCGCGAGCGCCTCCTCTGGAACGTGCACGACCTGCTGGTTGGCCCTTTGGGCTCGGCTGACGCGGCGCAGGGCGTGGACCGCGATCTGGATGTTCTGGGTGCTCATCTCGGGGCCACCGGAGATGGTCCGCCCCACGTGGCGCGCGCGAATCAACCCGGCTCCTACTGTGTCGTCTTTCATTTGGCCATCGTAGCCGCAGAGTAGCGGGCAGGTGCAACA
This sequence comes from uncultured Trueperaceae bacterium, assembly GCA_937907415.1. The sequence goes on along the minus strand of CALCHY010000202.1, from coordinate 7,433 downwards.
GTGATCTCCCTGGTCCCACTGGCGGGGCTGCTCGGAAGCGAAGGCAAGTTTGTGCCGCCTCCTGGGTCGGGCACGGGGCGCGTCGGGAGCGGGTGATAATGCTCCCATGGCGAGCGAAGCCTCGAAAGCGCTCGAGGGCCTCGAGCGCGAAATCGGTGCGGTTGGCGTTGGGGCTGCGGCGCTGCGGTTGGCGGCGCGCCTCGCGGGAGTTGCGGCCGACGTCATCCGCGCGTTCCTGGACGGCAACGGAGAAATAAACACTCTCGATGTTGCGGCGGTCGCCAAGCGCCTGTCAGGCGTCCTGGGCGTGGAGGCGGGGGAGGCCGTGGAGCTGCTGGGTGTCCAGGGCTCGCGATCGTGTGCCGGCGCTGCGGAGACGGTTCTTGCGCGCTGCAATGCCGTCGCCTTACTGATCGCCCGAGCGGGAGTGATCATCGGAGCAACGACTGCCGTGGAGTAGGTGCGGTCGGATCACACATGGTTAGGCGGAGCGCCCCTCGAAGTCCTGACGTGGCCTGGTGGGGAGCAACGTGTCTTCAGGCTGCTGGATTCGCTAGAGGACGGCAACTACCTGTAGTGCGAGGTCGGCACGGGAAGGGGGCGTGGAGCAGGGCCGTCGGGCGAGAAAGGCTCAGGCAGCGCCGCTAGACCCCCCGGGGGACTAGCGAAGCGTCGCTGGTCTAATGCCGTGCGGCAGCGCAACACCGAGCCCTCGAGGGGTGGCTGTGTCGTACAGGCGAACGGTGAGGTCGCGCGCCGGGCTGCTGCCCTGACCTAGGCGGGGGCTCCGCTAAGCAGGTCGTCGACCAGGTCGACGACAATGTGGAGTTCACTGCAGCTCATCAGCTCGAGTGGCGCTGCGTCGTCGAGCGCTGGGTGCGGCGCGCGGAGCCAGATCGCCACCTGTTGGCTGTCGCCACCGGTGAGTTGGTGTAGGCCCTCAGCAATGAATGCCGCCTGCTGCAGGCGGTTCTGGGGACCTCCGGTCGGCGAGCTGGTGTGGGCGTCACCCGCCGTGGGCTGGGCGATCGCTTCGACCTCAGCGGTCGTCAACCCCAGTGAGTGAGCCAGGCGCAGCGCGTCGACTCGCCCAGTAGCGGGATCAACGAGTACTGGTACGTGGCGGGCCCGGTGTTGCATCTGGCCTCCAGCCTACGTGATGGGGGCTTGGCTTCGCCCTCCTCAGCGGGTGCAGGCGCTGCGGCGTGGTTACTCGGTGGCGAGTCGAGCAGGTGGTGGTGTTAGTCCCCCGGGGGGACTAGGCGGGTCATCACCCTTCGGCGGGGGAAGGGCGGCCTTCGCCGTGGCGCTTGCTGCGGCAGGGGCCGTGGGTAGAGCTGTGCGGCGATTGTTCGGTGGCCCTTACCCTGGTTTCATGACCAAGAGAATGAACAGGCATAGAGTTTTTCGGTTCGTGACCCCGGTCGGGCTCGAAGGGACCCTCGAGGTGGTTGGCAATCGCGTCGTGCTCAGTAACCCGGTGCTGGGCGCGAGGCGCGTGGTCTACCAGGGACTTCGCGCGAAACAGCCGTTCGCCGACCTCTCGCGTGACCTGGCCCGTCGCGGGGAGGCCATCGAAGTCCCGGCTCACACGAGCGTCAAGGCGTAGTTGCTGGGCTGCGGCCCGCGCCAGGCGCCGCCCGACCCGCCCTAGCTAAGGTGCCTGGTCTTGGGTCGGGCCCTGCATTCCGCGCCTTAGATGTCGTCCGCTGTTTTGCCTCTCGTTACCTTGTACCGGTGCCCCCCGAGGGCGCCACTCCCTGCCCGCCCTCGCCTCAGCCGGGGCCGGAGCACGAGGAGGTGGCGTGCTCGGCTTGACGGCCCTGATCACGGGGAGGGCTCCTGCTTTCGCCAGCGCCGCCGCGCCCTCGAGGGGTTGGGCGCTAGGTGCCAAAACGGTTCACCTTCGGCGCTTCGTTTCCTTTTGGTCGGAGTGAGCGCGATCTGCCGGTCCTCGATGCTGATTGCGTGGTCGGCTGCCACGACGCCGAACGCGGCGAGCGCCTCGCGAGGCGGCCACACACAAGGCATTGCTTAGCGCGCTACGCGCGCATCACGTCCGTATGGACATTATCGACACGCCTCCGAGCCGGGGGGAACGGCGCCGAAGGGCCGTACTGCGCTGCTGGCGTCGGAGCTGCAAGCTGAAGTTCCGGCACGCGAGCGTTCGCTGGCGCGGCCTCAGGCGTACCGCGTCTCGTGGGAGGTGGCGCGCGTGGCCGGCGAGTTCCAGTTCCCCGGTGACCGGATCCCAGCGCCGCCAGTTTCAATATGGCGACTGGCGGCGTGATGCCGGTTTCTACTAGGGCGGCTGCTGAAGCCAGCCTTATCCTCCGAGTATGGGAAAAAACAAGGTTTGGTTGATGACGTCCGGCGGTGAGCTGGTGGAGTTGTACTCGGACAGGGCGATTCGCTTGATAGACGCCCGTGATGGCGAGGCGCGCGTGCTGCTCAGCAGCGCGGGTGTTGAGACTGAGCTGTACTGCGGCGCGGACACCAGCGACTACCTGGCCGGCTTGGCGCGCGCGCTCGGCGCAGCTACGACGAGTGAACTGATCGCCCACGGGCGCAGCAAGTAGCGCGCGTAGGTCAGTGGCGCGGACTGGCAACGAGAACTGTTCACCTGCTGCGTAACGGGCGACCAGGGAAGGCTGGTTGCCCGTTGTGATTCTGGGACATGTAGCGGCGAGGTGACTTTCGGCACGGTACGCGTCGCTGGTCGGTAGGTCGTTGCTCCTCTGCGCGCGTGGCTCCTTCTCGAGGTGCGAGGCAAGCAGTTGGCGGGGCAATTTACAGCCGCGGGGAGTGCGGGCGTGACGAGAAGAGCTGCTAGCCGGCCTGCGGCCGGCACGGGGGAGGGGACCTGGACGAATCGAAGTGCGCGGCGCCCCCAGGTCGGATAACGCCGTGCTGGAGGTACTTATGGAAAGGCAAACTGTCCAGCGGCAGCTCAGACCACTGGCCGTCGCGGAACCGGCCTCGATGGCGGCCGTACTCAACAGCGAGGCCGAGTGGCGCGACGCCCTGGTTCACGACCCGGCGTTGCTCGAAGCGATCTTGGGCGCGCCGGTCGAGAACGTCGAGCCCGAGCCGCAGGTCGGGCCTTACTTCGCGGACCTCGCCGTGAGCACCGGCGGGTTGGACGCCCTCGTCGAGCTTCAGTTCGGAACGTCGGACGCGCGGCACCTGGGCCAGGTGACGCGATATGCCATGTTCGGAAGCGCCGACCTGGTCCTATGGCTGTGCGACGAGGTGTCAGAGGGTGACGCGAAAGTGATCGAAGCCCTCAACCAGGTGTGGTCGACCAAGGTTCTGCCGGTGTGCGTGCACACGCTGCGGATTCCGGCGACGGGTTCATTCGTCCAGTTCGGCCGCATAGTTGAGGGGCGGCAGTACACGCTCGGCCGCGGACTGGCGGACGGACCTGCCACGGCTCGGGAGATCGCATGTCAGCGGTTCTGGCGAGCTCTGCTCGCTCGTGCGAACGCAGTGGGCCTCGACCCGTTCGCGGACCACCGGCCGACCCGCAACCGCTGGATCAGGACCTCGGTGCGGGCGGGGAGTGGGTTGTTCCTTCGCATCGCGATCGCGGCCGCATCAGCGCGCGTGGGGATACAGGTCGACTCGGGCGACGCGGAGACGAACGCCGCGTTGTGGGAGGAACTCGTCGCCCGCCGTCGCGAGATCGAGGAGGCGGTCGACGCCGAACTCGACTGGGCGGCCCCGGGACGCACCGGAATGATCCAGACACGCGTCGAAGGCGGTTACGCCGAACGGCCGGAGGCGGGGGTCGAGAACGCCGTCGACCTACTCGGGCAACTCAACGAGGTTGTCGCCTGGGTGATTGCTGAGGTCCCGGTGCGGCTCCTGCAGCCGAACACCCGGAACCAGACCGCACTTTACTGACCGCAAGACAGAGTTTGTCCTCCCAAGCGGGACCCGAGGTACCCCAGCGAGGTCGGGTCCCGGCTACAGGAGGCGCGACATCCCGTTCTGAAAGGTAAAGACAAAGTGACGCAAGAAGTGACCACCGCTTCCCTGGAGCGCGCAGATAGCGCCTGGCACCTGACGCTCGCGGTCCCGGCGGAGTTGGCTGTGATCGCGCTTGAGATGCTTGGCGAACTGCTCGCTGGGCTTAGCAACACCGGCGATGACCCCCAGGTGGCCGCTGCCGCTGGAGCGCTGGTAGGCCTGTTCGAGGATGCGATCCTCCAATGCATTCCGGGTGCCACCGCCGCCGAGCCATTGGCAGCCTAGAAGTAGTGCGCAACTGCGTTCCCAACTTCCACAACGGGCGCCCGTTCGCTGGCATCTTCGGAACTTACAGCTACTTGGACCTGATAGGCCGCGCGTAGGCGCCTGGTACAACCTCTCCAACCCGATAAACCCCGTGCTGGACGGAGCCGCATCCAGGTGACGCTCGCCGAGGTACGACGCTTCCGGTCAAATTGGCGTCACTTCTTGCGGCTTTCAGCGGTGGCGCTCGCTCCACTCCCGAGAATGGATTAATCCCGTCCTGCGCGAGAGAACGCTAAGTATGAGAACGCCCTCGCGTGGCTCGGCGGCGTTTCCGCGTGGGTCGATACCTTGACATCAGGACGAAATTCGTCCGAGTACTTGAAAGGAGCCGCTCGTTGGTCCTCAAACGTTTCATCCCGGGAACGAGGACAACCAGCGGATATCCCTAGACAACACGTGAACAAACCTCGCAAGACCTTCGAGCGTCCCCGCATGGCGGGGGAACGCCTGATGACGGCGACCGAGCTCGCTGACTACCTTGGCCTGCCGCGCCGCTCGATCTACTACTGGGCCAACAAGGGCTCCATACCTCACGTCCGGGTCGGCCGCAGTCTGCGGTTCGTGCCCGAGAAGGTTCGCCAAGAACTCGGAATCGACTAAGCCTCTGGACCGGAGCGGGCTCCTCCCGCTCCGGTAGACGAAGGGAAACAGCACCGAACGATGGATCACTACGTCTTCCTGACCGCCCTGCTTTGCCTCTTGGCAGCAGCCTTCTGGGACGCTCGTCCCCAACTCCAGGTTCTTCTCCGGGGCCTCACCAACCGCGCACCTTGGCTGGCTCCCACCTCGCTTGGCCTCGACTTCCTCTCGCGCCGTAATGCTGGCGGGGGTGCCCGGCGCAACGGAACTAAGCGCCGCGTCGGGCCAAACGAGTGGGAGCTTCGCGTCGAGTTGCCGCGGGCACTCGACGGCAGCCGCCGCCGCACCTACGAGAAGTTCAACGGCACGAGTCGCGAGGCGGACCGACGCCTCGCAGAGATACTCGACGAGATCGAATCGTTGGAGATCGTGGAGCGCCCTAAGACGATCAACGAACTCTTGGACCGCTGGCTCGAAAGCGAGATCAAGACGACCGTACGGGAGGTGACGTACCTCGACTACAAGCGCCGCGCGGACACGTACATTCGTCCCCTGATCGGGAAGCTTCCGCTTAAGAACCTCACGTTGGCCAAGGCCGAAGACTTGCGTAACGCCCTCAGCACCCAGACGGTAATGGTTCGTAACAAGTCCGGGCGCGCTCGGCGTCAGGAGGCACCGCGGACGCTGTCGCCCACCACCGTGAAAAGCTCACTCAAGGTCCTGTCCATGGCCCTGAATTACGCTCGCCGCCACCAATACATTGCGACTAACGTGCTTCATGACCTCAAGCGTCGCCAGTGGGACGACTCGGGGAAGAAGAAGCGGGCGCTCACGGGTGACGAGCTCAAGAGGTTCTTGGAAGCCGCGCGCGGCAACTTCTGGTATCCGCTGTTCGTCCTGCTGGCCAACACGGGAATGCGCCCCTCGGAAGCGTTAGCCCTCTCCTGGTCTCATGTCAACGACGACGACGGCTGGATTCAGATCGAGCGGAAACTGAGTCTTCTGCCTGGTGGAATGTACCGGTTCGATCCGCCGAAGACGAGGAGCAGCGAGCGTAAGGTCCCGATGTCGCCTCGCGTCAGGGCGGTGCTCCTCAACCACTTCAAGCGTCAAACCGAGTTGCGGGCGCACGACGCGGATCTGGATCTCGTGTTCGGTGATCTTGACGGTCAGCCGGCCGACAGCAGGAACATCCTGAGGCGCCATGTGAAACCGATCGCCGAAAAGGCGGGTATCGGCGGAAGCGTTACCCTCTACTCGTTGCGCCATACGTTTATGACGCTCGCAACGAACGATACGGGTGCACCTAAGTTGACGAGTAAGGTCCTTGGCCATAAGGACGTGGCGTTCTCGCAAAACGTGTATCAAGATCCACAGAACGAGGACCTCCGTCGCACTGCCATCGCGATGGACGACTACCTTCCTGACGAGAGCGCGCCCGAAGAGGAGGATCGGCAAGCGGCGGACTAGCGCGCTTCGGCCTCACGCAATACGGTTGCCGCACCCAATTGCTCGGGTGCGGCAAGTTCGTGGGTCCGGTCTACAGTGACCGCTTGTTCGAAACCCAAGGCTAGGGCCACTACGTAGCGAAGGCTGATAGCTTTTCGGGGGCTGAGGTTCAGAAGTAGGCGCTCATGCCACCCGGTGTCACGATGAACGACACCGTATAGACCTCCCCGGACTCCGGCTCGTGGTCCTCGCTGGTAGGTAAGGCGGCTTGGAGCGCCTTCTTAATCCTGGGCAGGTCCTCGGGCCTAAGCCTGAGCTCGTGCACGCCGATCTCTGGGCGCTGTTCGCGGGAGGGCTCTTCGGAAAGGTCATGGCGCTCGGCTGCGCTCATGACGACCTTACTGATCGCCTGCATGACCTTATGCACGAACGGCGCGCAGGCCTCCGGCTCGCATACGTCGTCGCCGAAGAGCGAACGGTAGGTCTTGCTTCGTCCTTGCTGGCCTGTCTGTTCGAGTAGCCCGCCGGCCAGCAGGCGGCGAGTCCAGTAGTGCACCGTGTTGGCGGGAATCTGTAGTTTGTGTGCGATCTCGCTGGGCGTGGCTGGCTGCTCGTAGACCGCCAGCAGGAGGCGCGCTTTGGGTGAGGTTAATAGGTCCGTGGCGGGCGACTTGGTCATGACACAGTCTGCCGGACTCGGGTTTCAAAAGCCAGTTGGCTAGCTGAAAGCTGGGCGGAGCGTGGCCGAGACCCTTGGGGGCCATTCTGGCGGGTCGACCGCTCGAACAGGGCGACGCACCGTCGTTCTGCCTCATACTTCGTTTCCGTGGGAGCAGCAATGGACCGCCGGCCCCAGGGACCACTTGACCAATATTTCGCCGAGCACCCTGGGCTTAGGATTACATGGTGAGGCGTTGCCAGCGGGCCCGCATTCTGCCTAAGGCGACACGCCTGGACGAGTTTGGGACAGTTTTTGGGACAGTTTGAAGAATCCCGCGCTGATGTGCTCGGCGCGGGATTCTCGTGTATGACGTCCTGGACGTCGTTTCCTTATGGTCGGGGTGGCCAGATTTGAACTGACGACCACTTGACCCCCAGTCAAGTGC
>CALCHY010000201.1 GCA_937907415.1 uncultured Trueperaceae bacterium | reverse complement strand
GCCTGTGGGAAGGCGTTAACACAGATTGAGGATGCAACATAATACATCTTATGTTGCCGGACGGCTGGGGGAGAGGGTCTCACAGTAGCCGCAGCCGGGCGCGCGCCCAGCACGACCTCTTGTATTACCGCCGGCCTGCTGCTCTTCCAATCTTGTAGCTCTTACTTCTAGCGTTCGACCATATAGACGCGCAGCGACAGGTTTCAGCGAGCGGTGCTGCGTGGAAGTGCGGATAGCGGTGCGTCCGGCTAGCTCCTCGCCAAGCCTAGGGAGCCTCGCCCATGAGGATGCGATGCGCCGCCTCGCTCAAGGCCGTCAGCGCTATGCGCTGCAATCCGCTCCCGAAGGTGACGCGGGCCACGCCGAGCTCGCCGAGGCGCCGCGGATCCGGCGTCGCGTGGGTGACCATGACGTTGACGGGCCCGGGGGTGCCTTGCGTGTAGGCCTCTAGGTCGGCCTCGCCTGCGAGCATGATTGGGAACACGCAGTCTGCGCCGGCGGCCAAGTAGGCGCGCGCCCGCTCAAGTGAGCGCTCAAGCCTAGTCTCGTCTGGTCCATCCTTGCGCACGTGCAGGTCCACCCGAGCGTTAATGACAAGCGCAGTGCCAGCGTATTCTGCCGCCTGCCTGACCTCGGTGATCCAGCGCGCCTGATCGTTCACGGCGATCATTTCGCGCGTGCGCGGGTCGCTGTCTTCCAGGTTACAGCCGACCACCCCGGCGCCAGCGAGGCGCTCCACGAGTTCGCCGACGGGCAGTCCGTAGCCATGCTCGATGTCTGCGGTGACGAGGGCCCGTGGATTGGCCCTTTTCGCGGCGGCAACTATGCCAGCGATGGCCTCAAACATCGCGCCGCTCGGCGTGCCTTCACCATCTGAGTAACCGAGCGCCCTCGATATGGCGCCGCTAGACGTGGCGATGGCGCCGAACCCAGCTTCGACCAGCGTGGCCGCGCTCGCAGCGTCCCAGGCGTTCGGTAGTACCAGAGCGGCGTTAGCCTGATGCAAGGCTCTGAAGCGATTCGCGGCCTCAGCCAGGTGGCTGCTCACTTGTTCTTCGGCTCGTAGCTACCGACCTCCGACCTGAAGCTGATGGCGAGGCGGTTCCACGAGTTAATGGCGATTATCGCCAACGTGAGATCCACGAGCTCCTTCTCGTTGAACTGTTCTCGGGCGCGGCCGTAGAGGTCGTCCGGTACGTCGTTCTGCGAGATCAGGGTGAGCGCTTCCGTCCACTCGAGGGCGACCCGCTCACGTTCAGTGTAAAAAGGCTCTTCCCGCCACGCCGAGAGCACGTACAGCCGCTGCTCTGTCTCGCCGCCTGCGCGGGCATCCTTCGAATGCATGTCCAGGCAGTACGCGCAGCCGTTAAGCGGCGACGCACGCGTCTTGACGAGTTCGAGAAGCGAGTGCTCTAGACGGCTGTGCCTAACGTACGCTTCTAGCTTCCCTAGGGCGGCGACGCTCTCCTGCGAAATCTGGCCGTAGGCGATCCTCGTTTGCACGATGATCCTTTCGCGGCGCCAGGAACCCTAGCGCACCCGTAGAACATGATAGTTGCGCGGCCGTCCATAGGCAGCCAGCAATAGACGCCCGCAGACACCGACCGTCCGTGTCAGCTGACAAAGGTCTCGTTCCGACACACCGAACCGACGGCGGTTTCAATCCATCACCGCAACGCCCGCCTGCTGACGCTGTAACGTCGGCAGCGCTTAGGAGGCGTGATGAGTGGTTCAAGCCGTCGTTGGCAGGGGCGCCGCTTCGGGGATTCCGAGCGGTTCCTGGCGTACCAGCGGATCATCGAGGGACGTTCGTACGTCGAGATCGCAGCCGAGCTCGACTGTTCGCTGAACTTCCTGTACCGCCAGTTCGGGGCGCAGAAGGAGCGAGCCAGGCGCGAGCCGGTTAGGTCGCCTTACCGCCTTTCCCCAGCGGAGCGCGAGGAGATCAGCCGCGGCTTACAGGCGGACGCGTCCTTCCGCACGTTAGCCGCCCGACTGGGGCGTTCACCGTCAACCATCTCCCGCGAGGTGAGCGCCAACGGCGGCCGCAGCAAGTACCGCGCCTCGCGCGCTGATGAGCGCGCCGTTCGCCGCACGGCGCGGCCGCGAGCGCCGAAGCTGGCTGGCAACGTTCGCCTCAGGGGCGAGGTCGAGCGGCTCCTATCTGACCTCTGGTCGCCGCAGCAGATTAGCGCGCACCTCAGGCGGGCGTACCCTGAGGATGAGGGTATGCGCATAAGTCACGAGAGCATCTACCGGGCGCTGTTCGTGCAAGGCCGCGGGGCGTCGCGTAAGGAGCTCACCGCCTGCCTGCGCTCGGAGGCCGGGCCAGCCGGCGGCCGCACGGCCGCTTGAGCACGCAGGGGCGCATCCAGGGCATGGTGATGATCAGCGACCGCCCCGCCGAGGCCGACGACCGTGCCGTGCCCGGCCACCGGGAGGGTGACTGCATAATCGGCAAGGAGGGCAGGTCCGCCATTGGCACGCTCGTGGAGCGCAAGACGCGTT
>CALCHY010000200.1 GCA_937907415.1 uncultured Trueperaceae bacterium | reverse complement strand
GGCCGACATGGGCGAGGTGTATCTGAACCCCCAAGGGCGTGAGGACGCACGCCTGCGGGTGGTCTACGACAATGCTACCGAGAGCAACCTCCTAATGCGATCCCTGCAGCGAGCCATGTATCGAGACCCAGCCAGTAGGCGCATCCTGGAGCCCGGCTACGGCCCGCTGTTCGGTAGTGAAGCCGAGGAGGGCGACATCACTACGGGCACGGTGTATGTGCTCCGGAGCAAGTCCGACCATCCGGATGTGGTCGCCAACTGCGAGCTTCTACATAAGATTGGGGTCACAGGTGGAGACATGAAGCGCCGCCTTGCGAATGCGAAGCATGATCCGACCTTCTTGCTAGCGGACGTCGAAGTGGTGGCCACGTACAAGTTGGCGAACATCAACCGCGTGAAGCTGGAGAACCTCATTCACCGCATCTTCGAACCGGCGCGGCTTGAGATTCAGATCGTCGACCGCTTCGGCAATACCGTAGTGCCACGTGAGTGGTTCCTCGTGCCGCTCTTTGTGGTGGACGAGGCCATCGAGCGGATACAAGATGGTTCCATCACAGAATATGTCTATGATGCGGCAACCGCCGCGCTCGTAAGAGCCTAGAAGGATCTCAGGCCGCGAACGCTGCCACGTCAGCGGAGTGCTACAGATGACGACTGTTGAACATAAGGTTGCATTTTGCTAGTGATAGGTTGAGTCGATGCCGGCCCAAAGGACTAAGAGCGAGGTTCCGTTCAACCGCAACATGCTTCGATGGGCGCGTGAATGGCGACGTAGGACCGTCAATGAGGCGGCAAGCAAGGTTCGAACCTCAACTACCAAAATCATAGAGTGGGAAGAGGGAACGTCAAAACCTACGGTTAGGCAGGCTAGACTCCTAGCGGAGTTCTATGAACGACCTTTCCTAGAGTTCTTTCTTCCCCAACCCCCAGTACTGCAAGAGGCGCCAAAGCTACTCGATTATCGGCTGTACGCAGGACAGAGTTCTCCGAGCCAGACAGATGTTGAACCCATACTTCGATGGGCGCAGGAGATGAGACTCAATGCGCTTGACCTGTATGACCTGCTGGGTGACGAGCCTCCGCAATTTCCGCACAATCTGTACGCGACAACTGATGAGGATCCAGAACACGCCGCAGCCAGAGTGCGTGAAGAGTCTGGCTTCACGCTAGATAGTCAGATTTCGCTTAGATCGCACCAGCGGTACGAGATTGTGCGAATCCTGCGGCAAGCTGTAGAGAGGCTAGGCGTCCTAGTTCTCAGAAACACTGAGCTTGCCGACTATGGAGCAAGGGGGGTTTGCCTTTACGACGAGATAGTTCCAGTAATCGTATTTGGCAAGGAAGCGCCGACTGCTCAGGTATTCACAATTGCTCATGAGCTTGGGCACGTAGCGCTTCAAGACGGTGCGATAAGCGGCCCCCTCTCCGCCTCATCTGACCCAAAGAAGGTGGCGGCGAAGGAGCGTTGGTGTAACAAGTTTTCTGCCGCCTTCCTGATGCCAAGTGGGGCAATCGGCAAGCTTTGGTCTCAACCCAGCCAACCTCTCGGGGAAATCTCAGATGACCAAATAAGCCAAGTCGCCAACTACTTTTCTGTCAGTCCGCATGCAGCTCTGATTCGTCTTGTGGAACTTGGGTACGTTCAAGCAGAGTTCTATTGGAACAAGAAGCGTGCGGAGTTCGTAGCATCAGAAAGTGAGCCCCAAAAGGGATATGGCAGGGCTTCCTATTACGGCACTCGCTATCGCAGTGCGGTGGGAGATACGTATACAGGGCTAGTAATCGAGGCGCTTAACAACGGCCTAGTAACGCACCATTCGGCGTCTGAGTTCATGGGCATTAAGAACCCGAAGCACCTTAGCGACATAGTCGAGAACTTCAGGCGATGACTCGCTATTGTGTCGACACCTCTGGCATAAGCAGCCCATTGATAGATCTGCCAGAGGATATCTTTCCAAGTGTGTGGGCGCCCATCCGCGCACTAATCGGGTCGAAAGCATTTGCCGTCACTGCCGAGATTTACGAAGAGCTCGAAAAGATCGAAGGAGGGGTTGGCGACTGCATTAGGAAGCACAAGGACTACCTGGTGTTTGAGGTGGGGGATGGAAGCTGGTCCTACGTCGACTACATAAACCACTCGAACCGGATGCAATCCGAGTATGATCAGTTCATCAGTGAGCGTAATGGCAATCGCAAGGGAACAGTTGGAGTAAACGACCTTTCTATCATTGCCCTTGCAAAGACGCTTGATCTTCCCGTCATAAGCATGGAGAAGCGTAAGGCTGCGCAGACTGAGCAAAAGCGAGCTATTCCCGACATCTGCGATCTCGAATCCGTAAAGCACCTTACGTTTATGGAACTGCTTCGAGCGGAGAAGCTCACTTTCTAGCTGACCTTGGACGCGGCCAGCTAGGGGGATTACCAATGGCGTCAAAGATCGATGCAGGAGCATTGATGAGGCACACGTCGCCCTGCTGAGACTTCGACGCTGTAGGGCGGGCAAGTTCCAGCGATATCAGGTCACACGTAGGTGACTCCTTCAAGGGTCGCATCTGACTCCATGCCACTTCGGGTGGGGACTGAGAAACCGGTTTAGGCTGACAGCAAACTTCAGGAGTGGGGAGGCTATGTATGGCAGGAATCGAAATCCTGGGAGGCCTTGGCAAGCTCTCAGAACCCGTTACCGCGCTGGTTCATAGAATCTTTGGCTCGGCGGAGAAGGCGCTCGAACCGTGGCACCTAGAGCGGATGGCCAGCGCAAAGGTTAAGGCAGATAGAATCACGGCCTTAGGCGAAGTTGAGACAAAGGCGGCGACTGAACGTGCTTTGAGGCGCCTTGCGATGGAAGCCACTGCCGACCAACTCAATCTCGAAGCGGTTGTAGAAAGGGCGCTCCCGAACGTAAGTGCCGATGCCGACACCGGTGCGGTTTCGGAGGCGTGGCTAAGGACTTTCGTTGATAACGCGAAGTTGGCAACAGATGAAGCGGCTCAGGAGCTTTGGGCTCAGGTGCTTGCGGGAGAAGCTAACAGCCCTGGTGCCTTTGGAAAACGAGCCTTAACTATACTGGCGTCTCTTGAGCAGCGTGATGCCGAGGTGTTTGAGGCCCTGATTTCCTGCTCCATAGGGGATGAAGGCGCTTTGCCAATTGTCTTTGACGTCGGAGATGAGGTCTACGCTGCTGCTGGGATCACATTCGATAACCTCTTGGATCTAGAGCAGTTGGGTCTTTTGACCTTCGACGGGCTTACAGGGTTCAACCTTCAGAACCAACCACCACAGGTGGTCATCAAGTATTTCTCGCACCACGCGTTGCTAAGCCTCAGGTCGCTTGAGGAAGGCAACTCCCGTGTGTTGGAGGCGGGTTCTGTAGTGCTTACTCGCCCAGGTAAAGAGCTGGCCCGCATTGCTTCCCCGAGGCAGTTGACTGGGTTCATGGACTACATCCTTAAGAAGTGGGAGGTCTACGGACATGAGGCCTCACGGCAAATGTAATTCATAAGAAGTAGCGACTTCCATTCGTCCTGTCTGGGATAGGGTGTCGGAGTATCAAGTGGAATCCTTCAATAGCGCGCTTGCCAAAATCTCAGGCGGATATGCGGACCGCAGAGCGGCTAGATTCCACAAACACACTGACCAGTTTACTGACCAGCCGCACTCAACCTGGCCATGGAGAGTTCGAAGGTGGCTTTTGAATCGCGTTCAACATAGCGTCAGTAACGGCATTTTCGGACAAGGCGGCTCGAAGCGGGAACTCCAAGGCCTAATTCACACGCGAGGGGTCACTGGTTCGATCCCAGTACCGCCCACCACAAGAAACAACGTGTAGGACGGTGATCCGGCGCCAGCGATGGTTGCCTGATTTCCGTTCTTTAGTCTCTTGCCACCAGCTAAGCGCTCATCTTCTTGTCTTTCGAGGGGAATGTCCACCGACTTGATGCTCGTTCTGGCCTCGGGTCGCCTCGGTTGGAGGCGGCGCGTGGCCGGATTGCCTTGCGTAGTTCCTGACCATCATCCCGCTGGCCGGACGC
>CALCHY010000199.1 GCA_937907415.1 uncultured Trueperaceae bacterium | reverse complement strand
CACTTGACTGGGGGTCAAGTGGTCGTCAGTTCAAATCTGGCCACCCCGACCATGCGAAAAGGACGTCCAGGACGTCATACACGGGAATCCCGCGCCGAGTACCTTGGCGCGGGATTCTTCAAAGTGCCCCAAAGAGTGTCCCAAGGGACTCAAGCGGCCTCTTCTCCCTCGGAGTCAACGTCGGGATCGGGTAGGAACGCGTCCATGTGGGCCGTGCTCTCGCGCAGGGCCTCATCGTCGGGGTCGTTGTAGACGTCCTCCGAGAACGTGACAGTCTTGTGGCCCATGACGCGCGAGGTCAACTTAGGGGCCCGAGACATGTTGGTCGAATGCGTCATGAACGAATAGCGCAAGGAGTACAACGTCACGCTGCGTTTAATCCCGGCACGCTTGGCGATGGGCTTCACATGGCGGCGCAAGACGTTGCGCGAGTCCGCGGGCTGGCCGCTGAGGTCGCCAAAGACCAAATCCAGTTCTTCGTCGTAGGCGCGAAGCTCTTCCTGACGCTTCAGGTGAGCCTGGAGAATGGTAGCTAGCTTCGGCGACAGGGGCACGGTGCGCTTGCTGTCCTCGGTCTTGGGATCGTCAAAGGTGAACACCCCGCCGGGCAGGAGGGTCAGCTTCCGCTCGATGCTGATCCAGCCGTTCTCCCAGTCGATGTCGCCCCACTTCAGGCCAAGCGCCTCCGAAGGGCGGATCCCGGTGTTGGAGAGCATGGCGAAAAGCGCGAACCAGTAGTTGCCTTGCGCTGCCTGCAGGAAGGCCGTGAGCTCGTCCACCGCGAGCGCCTTCTTCTTACCGTTACCCTGCCACTTCACGCGCTTCAAGTCGTGCAGGGGGTTGCTGGCGATGAATTTGTGACGGCGCGCGTAGTTGAGCGACATGGAGAGAACCTTGAGTGCCGACTTGACAGTCGTGTGCGAGATCTTGGCCGGTTCCTGCACCTTCTTCTTGCCGCCGCGCGCCTTCCCGGCTGTGTGGATACGGCGCTTCAGAAGGGCGTTGCGGAACTGCTCGACCTTCACCGAGGTGAGCTGGACCAACTTCACGTCGCCGATCAGGGGGCGAACGTAGGTGTTGGCTTTGCGCTGGTAGTCCAAGTAGGTCGCGTGGCGGACGGTAGGCTCCACCTCCTCCGACAGCCAGCGATCGAGCAGGTCGTTTACGGTCACGGGACGCTCGAGTACCGTTTGGGTCTCGATCTCCTTCAGGAGCTGCGCCAAGGCACGTTCAGCCTCCCGCTTTGTCCCATGGAAGTTACGAGTGTAGCGGCGGCGGCGCCCATTGAGGCTCTTGGGCAGCTCGCCGCGCAGTTGCCAGCGCCCGTCACCAAGGTCACGAAGGGTGCCAGAGCGCTTTACGGCGCCGGTAGCGCGCTTGCGGGCGAAGAAGTAGCCGAGCGCCTTGAGCGAACGATGGTCGCTCGGCTGCTCAGGATCGGCAGCGAGTAAGAGCTGGAGGTGCGGACGGCTGTCCAGGTAGGCCGCGATAAGCAGGCCGACCAGAGCAGCGAGGAGGATGGTGTCGATCAGCGTCATGTGTTCCTTTGCGGGTGCCGGGGCACGGCAGTCCATGCCCCGGCCGAGAGGTTAGTCGAGGCCCAATGCCTCGCGGACGCGCTCCGCGTCGAAGCGAAGGCTCCGGCCGATGCGCACGTGGGGCAGGACGCCCTTGCCGGCCCAGTAATAGATGCGGCGCTCAGGCAGCGCAAGAAACTTCGACAGTTCCTTGGCCGTCAGCAGACGCTCGCCTGCCAGTTGAGGGCGGCGGTAGGTGGACTCGCGGGAGATCTTGTGTTGCACCTTTCTTGTCTGCTCACCGGGCCGGTTACCGGTAACGCGCGCTCAGACCCGGTGAGCAGCTCCTTTCTCGGAACTGGACGTGTTCGTCCTGTGGTCAAGGTATCGACTGGTACCGTTCCGCCCGGACGTCGCGCGGAATCGCTCTCATAAACCGAGAACCCACGTCGGTGACGTTGTTTCTTAGGCATTGACGCCGAACCGCCCGTTTCGTGCGCGTTCACGCACAGGAAGTTGGATAGACGCCGAGCAGCTTCAATCGAGCGGATCGTGAACGCGATCGCATGACGAATTCGCGTCCTGCACGAGCTTTACGGGCTGCTTCTGGTGCAGAGCTGGTAACACCGCCCGGCTTCGCGGCAGGGGACGAAGAAGTCGATTTGCCCTGCGCCTATGTCTAGGACCTTGCGTTCCGTTGTCGGTCCGGGTGTTGATCCACGGCTCGGACAACTCAGCGCGCCACTCGGTGTGCCGCTTGAACGCGCTGGCTCAAGCGTCAACGGCCGCTTCCAGCGTTTCCGGAGGTCGCTGAACGACCTGCATCCCGTCGAGTAGACCGACAAGAACGCCAGCCAGCTCAGCGATCCGGACGTCGTTCCCGCCTGCCGAGCAGGCACGTGAGAGGTCCTCGATCGCTTCCGACGCGACGCGAGCTAGGTGCTCGGGCACCGTGAGCGTCACGATTACCTCCCCCGCCCAGCGATCGAGCCATGCGGTGACTGCAGTGCTACCTTCATCCTGGACTTGTGGCATCGGCCGGCTAGAACAACGAGGTCTGCGGACCATCGGCGGTTTGGCTCAACAGGTTGAGGGGCAGAGCGGACAAGATCGGGTCGTAAACGTGCTGCATCCGCTGAAGCAGCTCGATCGTGACCTTTACGCTCCGGTCGGTTTCGGCCGCGTAACCCCCGCGCACCGACGCCTCGATCCGGCCGCCAGTCTCGGTCTCCTCCCACAGAAGGTCCCCGTCCGACAGGGCCGCTTCGATCTGGTCCCGCTGCGCCTCCAGGGCCGCGTAGACCTGTTCCCCGTAGAGGGGCGAACGGGACGACTTCACTATTAGTGCGACGCGAACGCGCCCCGCGGCCTGGTGAATCCTGTAGTAGATGCCAGACGAGTGCTTCCAGGGCTTGCGAAGCCAGGGCTGCTGTGTCGGCCGGTTACCAGAGAACAGGTCGAGGCCTTCGTCGCGTGCGCGCTGGAACAGCAGCTCCCAAAAGCGCTCGTAGAGCCGCTGCCGCTCCGAGGGTGGCGCCTGGTCGCTCTGAACCTCCGCTGCGCCGACGAGTTCGCCAGCCACGAGGCGGGCAGTGAACGTCCAGCCACCGGCGACCCGCAGGGTCGAAACCTCCGCCAGCGCCACGCGAGCGTCACCCCACCGGTTGAGGTCAAGCACGTGGTCGACGTAATCGTGACGGACCTCCTCCGCCAGCCACAGCACCGCGTCCGCACCACCGCTCCGCTGGTAACGCCACACTTGCCCGAGGTGGCGAGGGTCGACGGGACCCAACTGCAGCTCCACCAGCACCTGGTAGCCGTCCACGTCAAGCGCCAGGTCTGGCCTTAGGCCACCTATGAATGGCGCCGACTCTACGTCGTCGATCGGGCGGCCCAGGATCGACTCGAGCAACGCCGCGTCCTCCACCAAGTGAGCTTGCCACGCCACCTCGCTCCCGAACGCCTCGGCGAGCGAGCCGCGCCGAGAGGGCAGCACTACGGGGCCTAGCCCCAGCGTGGTCTGCGCGCTCTGTGTGGTGTTCGTTATCTGTACCAAGTGTCACTCCCGGGCCGCGCATGGTCTGGAGCCCACTACGCGCGGCCGAACAGCTTCTGGGCTCAACCGCCCGCCTGCCGGCCCCCCGGGCCGGCTATCCCCCCTCTTCTGCGGAGCTCGAACTTCCGCGGCTGAAACCACGCCAGACGTCCGAAAATCGTTCTGCACGGTCAACGAAGTCGGGCGGCCGGATGAACCGACCGCCCGATTCCAACGATGAGGCGTTTGCTTACACGCGCTCTCCAGGCTTGCCGTTCCCGACCAGCCAGTCGGCGGTGGGCGCACCCAGAACGCGCGCCAAGCCCCTTACGTACTCGCGGACCTCAAGCCCGCGGTAAAGCTCACGTTCTAGGCCGCCGATACGGAGCACCACACACGACTCCCCGTCAGCCGGGCCCGGGATGTAGATCATTGCGCCAGAGTTGATCTCAACGATGCCACCTGACGACGTTCGCAGCCACTTCGGTTTCAAGTCCATGCGCCAACGGTACGGCTATGCCGGCGTCAACCCCTGGTAGAACCTCGCACGCCCCTACTTCGATGGGAGGACCGCTATCGGCGCACACGCGCTCGCCGGGGAATGTGAACTCACCGGCTACCCGCGCCAAAGCCCAAAGGACCCGGAACGTCTCCGGCCGCCCCAATGACCTGTCAGCAGCGATCGCCCGCGAGAGCGCCGTCATCGCCACCCACGCCGGTTGCCGCCGCGCCACCAAAGCGCGGTACTCCGCAAGCGACAAACTGCCCTTGTCCGAGTTGCACGCCTCACAGCAAGGCACGAGGTCCTCAACCCGTTCGCTACCACCGCGATAACGAGGTACGACGTGGTCCAGAGTCACACAGGAGTCGGGATCGCAACCGCAGTAGTAGCAGGCCCGGCCCCAGCGGCGCAGTACAGCCTTGCGGCGCCATTGCCGCCGGCTCGGATGCGTGTCGGAAATGTCCATGCAGACTTGATGCGCGCGTAGCGCGCTACGCAATGCCCCTACGTGTGGCCGCCGCGCGAGGCGCTCGCCGCGGTCGGTGTCGCGGCAGCCGATCAATATGCGATCAGCATCGAAGATCAGCAGACCGTGCTCATTCTGACCAAGAGGAAACGAAGCGCCGCCGCTGAACCGTTTAGGCACACAGCGCCCAACCCCTCGAGGGCGCGGAGGCGCCGGCGAAGACAGGGTTCCTCCCCGTGATCTGGGCCATCGAGCCGAGCACGCCAACTCCTCGTGCTCCGGCCATGGCTGAAGCGTGGGCGGGCAGGTAAAGGCGCCCTCGAGGGGCGCCAGTCCAGGCTAGGGATGAGCGGAGCAGTGTATGAACACTGTTGCGGGCCGCCAGAACCTGGCGCCGGTCCAGACCCCGTAACGGGTAGGGCGGTGCAACACCAGGCGCGGGCCGAAGCCCCAGCGACTACGCCTTGACGCTCGTGCGAGCCGAAATCTCGATGGCCTCCCCGCGGCGCACCAACTCGCGCGAAAGGTCGACGAACGCTTGTTGCGACCCAGGTCCCTGGTAGACCACCCTCTTGCCCAGCTCCTGGTTACTGAGCACGACGCGATTGCCCATCACCTCGAGGGTCCCCTCAAGTCCTGATGGGGTCACGAACCGAAAAACTCGCCGCCTGTTCATTTTCTTGGTCATGAAACCAGGGTAAGGGCCGCCGAATAATCGCCGCACGGCTCTACCTACGTCCCCTGCCGCAGCAGGCGCCGCGGTGCGGGCCGACAATTGGCCTCCCTACATTGATGCTGCGCCTAGTCCCCCCGGGGGACTAACACCCTCCCCTGTTCGACTCGCCAATGAGTAGGCACGTTGCAGCGCCTGCACCCGCTGACGAGGGCGAAGCGGAGGCCCAATCGCGTAGTCTGGTGGCCAGATGCAAAACCAGGCGCGGACTGTACCAGTATTCGTTGATCCCGCCACCGGGCGAGTAGACGCGCTGCGCCTGGCTCACTCATTGGGGTTAACGAGCGCGGAGGTCGAAGCGATCGCGCAAACGTGCACGCCGGCCGAAGGCCCTCAGGACCGCCTACGGGTTGCGGCCACCGTCGCTGCGGGCCTGTACGAACTCACCGGTGGCGACCGCCAGCAGGTGGCGATCTGGCTGCGCGCGCCGCACCCCGACCTCGATGACGCCACACCCCTCGAGTTGATGCAAAGCGCCGAGCTCCATATCGTCGCGGATCTGGTCGACGACGCGCTCAGCGGAGCCCCCGCCTAGGCCAAGCGGGCGAAGGGCTGGCCCACAACGATTCCCGAACTGCTCACCGAGCAGCAGCTCCGGCCTCGGCAAGTCTCCCCCGATGCCAGCCGAGTACACGCCCACGTGTGCGCCATGTGAAGGAGCTTCACCGGCTACGCTGAGGGCATGAGACGCGATGACAACGGGTATAGCGGCGGCTTGATCCGGGTGGTCCACGTCGGGCGGACGATCTCCGGGGGGCCGGAGATGTCCAAGAAAAACATCGCTATCGCTCGCCACGCCCTGCGCCGCATCAGCCGCGCCCAACGGGCCAACCGACAGGTCGTGCACGTCCCCGAGTCGGCGCTCGCGGCCGTTGGCGTTTCGTCGATCGACGACCTCGACGTTGTCGTGCGCGACGGCGAACTGGTGCTTAGGCCCAAGCGCCGGCAATAGCCAGACCGCTGCGCCCCAGGGCGCTGGCCGCCGTGTTTTGACGGCGCCAGTGCTACGGCCGCCTTCTGTAACCCCAGGAGAGCCCTCGAGGGGTTGTGGCGACCGAGCGCGGGCCCGCCAGTAACCGCGCTTCCCTGCTCTCACTCGTAGAGCCGCATGTCACCCAGGGCGCCAGGTCGGGCGGCCCAGGCTCAGAGCCACGGCACGTAGTGCACTTGCCCCGGACTGTCTGTCTCCAAAACGGAGCCGCTCCACGATCGCGACTCGCTTCTCCGAGGCGACACCCCACACCTGATAACCGTGCGTCCGGCGGAACTCGAGCAGCTTCTGCCTCACCTGTTGACTCGAGTAGCTGCCCGCGTCGTACTCGATGGCCCAAACCGCACCCTCGTACACGTCGGGCCGCTGCCAGTAACCGTCGGGCTCGAGGAGCGCCAAGGGCGCGCCGCCTTCATTACGCCACGCCGCAGCGGGCGCGCCCACGTGTAAACGCGTCGCGGTCACGCCTGCCAGGTGCCGCAGCGTCGACTCGCGGGCGGTCAGCAGCCGCTTCTCGCGGGGCGACACGATCACCGTCGGCCGCGGCGCCTCCACCACCTTGGATCTCGCCGTGCGCCCGAGCCACAGCTCGCGCACCAGCAGGCCTGCCGCCGCGGCTCGCTCTTTGCTCACGCCATAATGCGCGCGCGCCGCGTTCGCGCCGATCACCCGGTCCACGACCAGGTCCGACTCAAGGCTACTGATACCCACGCTTCTTCAACACCCTCTCGAGCGAGGGACGCACGGCAGGGTCCACCAAAGGCAGCGCATCCGGCCACAGGAACCCGATCACGCTGTGCAGCGGCCACTTGGCGATACGGCGTGGATCAGCCGCGACCACCATCGCGGGAGTCCCATGCGCGCGCTGGTTGACCAGGCGCGACAGCGTCGCGGGCGAGGGGTCAGGCAGGCCCACCAGCAACCACACCTCGAGGCCGCTCTCCTCAACGTAGAGCCGCGCCACTCCGCGCCCCTGCTCCATGCGCCCCCTCTCGTCTTGTTGACGCTTAGGCTTGGCGCCGTTGAGCAACCCTGCCGCCACGACGCGACGAGCGAACCCCTCCTCCAGCGCCCCGGGCAACGGCCGGGTGGAGTCGTCCAGTCTCAGCGCCCGGCGCCCTTCCGGACCAACCGTGAACAGCTTCCCCGCCCGCGTCTCCACACCAACGATGAAGCCGAAGCGCTCCGCGCGCTCGAAGCGACCGCGCCCCACGAGGGGCGCTAACGCGCGCCGCGGCAGCGGCCCCTCGAGCCACAGCGACTTGCATACCCACAGCAGCTCCAGCTCGATGGCTTTGGCGCGTGCCGCGGCGTTGTCCTGAGTCTTCTTGGATTTACCCATAGCCCACAGGTACCGCGCGCCGCTTAGGGCTGCACCGAAAACCTTACGCCAAGCCCCGCCGAAGATGAGAAGTGCTCCCAAGCAGCAGTCCCAGCGGCCAAACCCACCCGACCGCGAGGCCGGGAGAAACCTCGAGGGGTCGCATGCCCCGTTCGATGGCCGTGTCGAGTTGGAGCCGCGTCCAAGGGTTCCTCTAGCGCCGCAGTTTCGGCGGAGGACTCCGTCTACAATGCCAAACTTACGATTCCGACCACATCTCGGGCCTGCTGGCCTACTGAACGACCACTAGGCCTCCTCGTGCAGCCCTACTGGACCAGGCAACCAGCCGCTGGACGTCGCCCCGCATAACGTTATTCCAGGCAGCGGTGTAAGGTAATCGGAGCAGTACCTGGCACCCGGTGGCACCCTCAAGCCATGGCAGTATCGAGCCCCGTCAACGTCACGGTCGCGGTCAACCTGCTCGTTCCGAGCCCCCACAACCCGCGCCGCTTCCACGACCCCGCCGCCGAGCACGACCTCCAACGCAGCCTTGCCACCAACGGCCAGCTCGTACCGATTCTCGTACGGCAACCCCCTCACCTCAAGCCCCAGAAGGGGGAACCACACCGCTTCGAGCTTGTCGGCGGCGAGCGCCGCTGGCGCGCCGCGCTCGCCCTCGGCCTGCCCGACCTCGCCGCCGTCCACCTCCGCCACCTCGACCACGACGATGAAAAGGCCTTCGAGACCGCGGTCAGTGACAACGTCGACCGCGACTCCCTCGACCCGATCGACGAGACGCGCGCCATCCTCCGCCTACTCGCCTACAAGCTCGACGACCTCCCAGGCTGGGACACGAAGATCGACCCGATCACCCAAGCCGCGAAGGTGCTCAGGGCGGTGGCGCGGGGCAGCGACAAGACCAAGGCCGCCACCGCCAAGCGCTTGAAAACTGGCCTCAAAGAGCTGGCCGACATCGTCGAGACCGTGTGCCGCGAGCGCGCCGGACTGACGCCAGACTCGCTCGTGACCAACCGCCTGGGCCTACTCTCGCTACCCCCCGACCTGCAGACGGCGATCCAAGAGCGCCGACTTCATTACACCGCCGCCAAAGCCCTCACGAAGCTCGACGCCAGTGCCCGGGGCGAACTGCTCCCGCTCGCCGGCACGCTCAGCGTGAGGGCGCTGCGCGAAGCCGTCCGCCAGCGCCTTGAGTCGGCGCCGGAACCCCAACAGCCGAAAGAGCATCTGCCGAACTCGGAATCAGATAGTTACGGCGTCAAGGTGGAGGTCGAGCGCATTCTTATCGAGCTAGGCAGTCGCACGCACGTCATAGGGCGCCTCGAGGACAAGGCTCGAGAGGCCGTCCTAGACTCGCTTCACCAGCTCCTGACGCTTCTGAAAACCAGTTAAGCAAGCCACTCCCGCTAAGTACCGCGGTATCATCGCGAAACAGCTTACAGCCGAGCACCCGCCGCCTGTAGGCAACGTGGGGGACGCGCATCATTATGAAGTTGGAACAACTCACACCTGGCGCCCTGGTAACTGGTCTCTTGCCCAGCGGGCACGTAGTTGTCGTGAGCGTCTCCTGGTTCGGGTCCAACGCCCTGGAACTCACGTACAAGGAACAGAACGGACGCGTTGGCAGCGAGCTTCTTTACCGCGACGACGAGGCGCGCCTCGAGCTCCTGGAAGCGGGGAAGCCTTGGAGCTTCGACGGTGACGGCCACCTGTTCCGTCTAGTGTCCGAAGCCAGGCGCATCCGCCTGGCGCACCTCTTCGATCCGCTCCTCGCCGTGCACACCTCGCAGGTCGAGCCCCTCCCCCACCAGATCACCGCCGTGTACGAGGCGATGCTCCCGCGACAACCATTGCGCTTCCTGCTGGCCGACGACCCGGGCGCGGGCAAGACCATCATGGCGGGACTGCTGATAAAGGAGCTAATCGCCCGCGGTGACCTCAAGCGCTGCCTCGTCGTGAGCCCCGGCAGCCTCGCGGAGCAGTGGCAGGACGAACTCTACAGGCGCTTTGGCCTCCCCTTCGAGATCCTCACCAACGACGGACTCGAAGCGGCGCGCACGGGGAACTGGTTCCTCGAGCACGACCTGGTAATCGCGCGCTTAGACAAGCTGGCACGCGACGAGAACGTGCAGGAAAAGCTCGCGGTCCCCGACGCGAACTGGGACCTCGTCATCGTCGACGAGGCTCACAAGATGTCCGCAACCTTCTTCGGGGGCGAGGTCAAGTACACAAAGCGCTACCGGCTCGGTCAGCTCCTCGGCGGCCTCACGCGCCACCTGCTGCTTATGACCGCCACTCCTCACAACGGCAAGGACGAGGACTTCCAGCTCTTCCTGGCCCTGCTCGACTCCGACCGTTTCGAGGGCCGCTTCCGCGACGGCGTGCACCAAGTGGACGTGTCTGACCTAATGCGGCGCATGGTCAAGGAGAACCTGCTACGCTTCGACGGCCGCCCGCTCTTCCCCGAGCGCCGTGCCTATACCGTGCCCTACAAGCTCAGTGACCCCGAGGCGGCCCTCTACCAAGCAGTAACGGAGTATGTGCGCGAGGAGTTCAACCGCGCCGAAGCACTTGAGAACGACCGTCAGGCCGGCACCGTTGGCTTCGCACTCACCGTTCTGCAACGGCGCCTCGCCTCCTCGCCAGCAGCGATCCTGAGCTCACTCACGCGCCGCCGCGAGCGCCTCGAGGCTCGCCGCCGCGAGACTGAGCTCCTGCAGCGTGGTCAACGCCTCCAGTTCCTGGGACCCCTCTTTGACCCTGACCAGCTCGACGATCTAGACGACGCCCCCGATGCCGAGGTGGAGGCCGCCGAGATCGCCGTCCTAGACCAAGCGACGGCGGCCCGCACCATCGAGGAGTTGCGCGCAGAGATCGAGATCCTCAAACGCCTCGAAGGGCTCGCGCGCCAGATCTACCGCAGCGGACAGGACACTAAATGGCGTGAGCTCGCGAGCCTGTTACAAGAGGTATTCAGCACCAGGCCCGAGCGGGAACCCCAACCCGTGATTGCGACTGGTAACAACGAAGACGCCTCCCGCCCAATTTCGGTAGCCAGTAACGAGCCGAGCGCTGAACTTGGCCCCAGCGGCCGCGGACTACGTCCCGCCAGCGGAGCCACCCAGAAGCTCGTTATCTTCACCGAGCACCGCGATACCCTTGAGTACCTCCGTGAGCGCGTCTCCACGCTCTTAGGACGGCCCGAAGCAGTTGTCGCCATCCACGGTGGCATGGGTCGCGAGGCGCGACTCCACGCTCAAGAAGCATTCCGTCATGACCCCACCGTCCAGGTACTTCTCGCCACCGACGCGGCTGGCGAAGGTATCAACCTGCAGCGGGCCCACCTGATGGTCAACTACGACCTGCCGTGGAACCCCAACCGCCTCGAGCAGCGCTTCGGCCGCATCCACCGCATCGGTCAGACCGAGGTGTGCCACCTATGGAACCTTGTGGCCGAGGAGACCCGCGAAGGTGACGTCTACCAGCGTCTGCTCGAGAAGCTCGCCGCCGCCCGAGAACAGCTCGGCGGCCAGGTGTTCGACGTGCTTGGAAAACTCCAGTTCGAAGGTAAGCCCCTCAGGGAACTGCTCATTGAAGCCATCCGCTACGGTGAACGCCCCGAGGTGAGAGCCCGGCTCGAGCGTGCCATTAGCGAAGCTGTGGACCGCGAACGCCTGCAGGACCTGCTTGAAGAAGGGGCCCTGGCGACCGACGCAATGGACGCGAGCCGCGTCGCGCGTATTCGCGAGGATATGGAACGCGCGCAAGCCCGCCGCCTACAACCCCACTACGTGGAGGCCTTCTTTCTCGAGGCATTCAAACGCCTCGGCGGCACCATGCGCGAGCGCGAAGCTCGCCGATACGAGATAACAAACGTGCCCGCTATCATCAGGGGCCGCGATCGCCTCATCGGCACGGGCGAACCAGTCTTGCGCAAGTACGAGCGCATCACCTTCGAGAAGGACCTGGTCCAGCCTGCCGGCCAGCCGCTCGCTGCGTTCGTTACGCCGGGACACCCGCTTCTAAGCGCCGCCTTGGACCTCACCCTCGAGCGTCACGGCAGCCTGCTCAAGCAGGGCACCGTGCTGATTGACGAACGAGATGAAAGCGATCAACCAAGGGTCCTCGTCTACCTTGAACACGCCGTACAGGACGCTAGCCTCACCCAGCAAGGCGAGCGCCGTACGATCTCCAAACGCATGCTCTACGTCGAGATCGACCAAGCCGGCGTGAGTCGCCACCTCAACTACGCCCCCTACCTCGACTACCGGCCGCTCCGCGAGGACGACCCGATCGCAGAGCGCATTCTGGCTGATCCCGCCTGCGGCTGGATCACGGGAGACGTCGAACGCCGTGCTCAGGAGCACGCGATAAGCACCGTTGTCCCGGACCATCTCGCTGAGGTGCGCAGGCCCCGGGCCGAAGTCATCGCCAAGACCAAAGCGGCGGTGAAGGACCGGCTCACCAAAGAGATCAACTACTGGGACCGCCGCGCCGAGGACCTCAAACTTCAGGAGCAGGCGGGCCGCAACAATTCCCGGCTCAACTCTCAGGAGGCACGGCGTAGGGCGGACGAGCTCGAAGCCCGGCTCCGTGTACGGCTAGAACAGCTCGCCCTCGCTGAGCAGATCAGCACCCAGCCCCCGCTCGTAGTCGGCGGAGCCGTCATCGTCCCCAACGGCCTGCTTCGCAAGCTGCGTGGTGAGCACCCGCCGGCTAGCCAGACTGTGATCGATACGCAGCTAAGCGCAACTCGAGCCCGCGCCATCGTCATGGAGGTCGAGCGTAGCCTGGGCTTCCAGCCCGTGGACCGCGAGTTCGAGCGCCTCGGCTACGACGTCGAGAGTAAGGACCCGAGCACAGGACGACTTAGGTTCATCGAGGTGAAGGGCCGCGTGAGCGGAGCCGACAGCATCACCGTCACCAAGAACGAGGTCATGTACGCCCTGAACAAGCCCGACGATTACATCTTTGCCATCGTCGAGTTCTTCCCAGACGACACCCACGCCGTCCACTACGTCCGTCGCCCCTTCGAGCGCGAGCCGGATTTCGGCGTCACAAGCACCGACTACTCCTTCAAGCATCTGCTCACCAAGGCTGAGAGGCCCGCATGATCACACCACCCGTCAAGACACGAAAGAAGCTCATCGAAGTGGCGTTGCCACTCGACGCCATCAACACGGCCTCGGCACGTGAGAAGAGCATCCGCCACGGCCACCCAAGCACGCTCCACCTGTGGTGGGCGCGCCGACCCCTGGCCGCCGCGAGAGCCGTGATATTTGCGCAGATGGTCGACGATCCCTCGGAGTACGTCGACGAGCTCCTTTCAGATTCCACCCTGATTTCGCAAGCTCAGCGCGAGCTGGAGCAGCGCCGCGTTCTTTGGGAGAAACGCAGAAGCGCGCGCGAAGAGGCCGAGCTAGTGGGCGACACTACGGTGCCCGAGGCCGGATCACCTCCGACGCTTGAAGAGTGCGCTGCCGACCTTGAGCGGCAACGACTCTTCACCCTCATCGAAGAACTCGTCCAGTGGGAGAACACCACGAACGAGCGAGTGCTCGACCGCGCAAGAGCTGCGATAAGTAAGAGTTGGCGCCGCACCTGCCGCGACAACGCCGACCATCCTCAGGCGGCAGAACTATTCGACCCCGAGCGGCTACCCGCCTTCCACGACCCCTTTGCGGGCGGCGGTGCGCTTCCGCTCGAGGCGCAGCGCCTCGGACTCGAAGCCCACGCCAGCGACCTTAACCCCGTCGCGGTGCTGATCAACAAGGCCATGATTGAAATCCCGCCCAAGTTCGCGGGACTACCTCCGGTCAACTCCGAGTCGCGAAGCGACAAAGAACTCTTTACGCGCGATTGGAAGGGCGCCCAGGGCCTGGCTGAGGACGTGCGTTTTTACGGGAAGTGGATGCGCGATGAAGCCGAGAGGCGCATAGGCCACCTCTACCCCAAATTGAGAATCACACCCGAGCTCGCGCGGGAGCGCCCCGACCTGAAGAAGTACGAGGGCCGCGAACTCACAGTAATAGCCTGGCTCTGGGCCCGCACCGTCAAGAGCCCCAACCCCGCCTTCGCCCACGCCGATGTGCCGCTAGCGTCTACCTTCATGCTTTCAACAAAAGAAGGGAAAGAGGCGTACGTCCAGCCGTTGGTCGAGAACGGTAACTATCGCTTTAAAGTCGAGATTGGAATGCCAAAGGATCCTGAGTCGACGAAAGATGGCACCAAACTCGGGCGAGGGGCGAACTTTCGTTGCGTCATCTCAGGGGCGCCGATTTCCGGCGATTACATCAAGTCGGAAGGAACGGCCGGGCGAATGGGCTCACGAATGTTGGCGATTGTCCTTGAGGGCGATCGCGAACGCGTGTACCTGGCGCCAACGGCGGAGATGGAAGAGATTGCGAGCAACGCCAGGCCGACTTGGAAGCCAGAAGGCGACGTGCCGGCAAAACTCACGGGTGGTACTTGCGTCCCATACGGGTTGACGACATGGGGTGACCTCTTCACCGATCGCCAGCTCGTAGCGTTGACCACCTTCTCCGACTTGGTAATAGAAGCAAGGGAGCGGGTATTGCGGGACGCCGTAGCGTCGGGCTTACCCGACGATAACCAAGGACTGGAAGTTGGAGGTGAAGGGGCACGAGCTTATGCCGAAGCTATCCAAGTATACTTGGCTTTCTCCGTAAGCAAAGCGGCAGACAGAAACTCTGCGCTCTGCGTTTGGGAGAATAGGATGGACCGCCTTCGTGGGACGTTCGGGCGTCAAGCGCTTCCTATGGTGTGGGACTATGCCGAAACAAACCCCTTCGCGGGCGCGGGCGGAGACATCTATGGAACAACAGTTTCGCTGACAGAAGTGCTTGCAAAGCTCGGCAGCGCAAGAGGTTCGAGCGCATCTCAGAAGGATGCTAGCCGGCAAAATCTCAGCAACAATAAGCTCGTCTCAACAGATCCACCCTACTATGACAACATCGGTTACGCGGATCTAAGTGACTACTTCTACGTTTGGCTTCGTCGGTCCTTGAGACCCCTACTGCCTGAACTATTCGCCACTCTAGCGGTACCAAAGACCGAGGAACTGGTTGCCAGCCCCCATCGGCATGGCAGTAAGGAGGAGGCTGAACAGTTCTTCTTAACTGGCATGACCCAGGCTATAGGCCGACTAGCTGAGCAGGCACACCCTGCGTTTCCCACTTCCATCTATTACGCCTTCAAGCAGACGGAAACTACAAGTTCAGGAGGAATCTCTAGCACTGGATGGGAAACGTTTCTGGACGCCGTGATTAAGTCTGGTTTTACAATTGTGGGCACATGGCCAGTTCGATCTGAGCTCGCTACAAGGAACATCGGTAGGGGTACGAACGCTTTAGCGTCCAGCATCGTGCTTGTCTGCCGCCCACAAGCGAAGGACGCCCCGACCGCCACACGCGGGCAGTTCATCAGCCAGCTAAAGACAGAGTTACCGAAAGCTCTTAGTCAACTCCAGCGCGGAAACATCGCACCCGTTGACCTCGCCCAGGCATCGATCGGCCCAGGGATGGCCGTCTACACGCGATTCTCGCAAGTACTTGACGCTGCTGGGAACCGCCTTTCAGTTCGCGACGCTCTGGCTGTCATTAACCACATGCTTGACGAAGTCATGGCGGAACAGGAAGGAGACTTTGAGTCCGAAACACGTTGGGCTCTAGCCTGGTTCGAGCAACAGGCTTTCGATGAGGGCGATTATGGAGTGGCCGACACCCTTTCGAAAGCGAAGAACACAAGTGTGGCGGGGATGGTTCAGGCCGGACTCATCCAAACTAGGGCCGGCAAAGTCAGGTTGCTTCGGCCGGAAGAGCTCCCTTCCGAGTGGAATCCCTTGGAAGATGCTCGCCTAACTGTGTGGGAAGCGGTACATCACCTCATACGCGTTCTCGAGTCCAAAGGTGAACAGGGCGCCGCGGAACTTGCAGCGCAGTTGGGCCCCCGCGCCGAGTTAGCACGCGAACTTGCTTATCGCCTTTACAGCATCTGTGATCGGAAGAAATGGGCCCAGGAAGCCCGTGTTTACAACGCACTAGTACAGAGCTGGCCCGAGATTCAGCGGCTATCCCAGGAACTGCGTGCAAACACGTCCGAGGCGGTTGGCCTCTTCACGGGAGTCTAGCGATGGCGATTAGCAACCACGAACGAGTCGGTAGGGCAATGGAGCTTCTGAGGCAGGGGCTCGCTCCATATGTGGAGCGCGAATTGAAATCACGAAGCGCTCCAGAGAGCATGCCCCACGGTCTGCTCGAGCTGCTCAAAGACCCTAATGTCAAGGACAAGCCAATCGTCGAGTGGGACGCCGCCGCGCTTCTCAAAATCATGTGGGAGACCTGGAACGGGATCTTCCGCGAGACGCTGGGCCCCACCGAGCGGAGCCTCGTGAGCGAACTTCGTGGACACCGCAATGCTTGGGCCCACCAGCGAACCTTCAGTAGTGACGATGCCTACCGCGCGCTCGACTCCAGCCACCGGCTACTTCTGGCCGTTTCGGCTCCCCAGGCCGATGACCTTGACCAAATGAAGTCGGAACTTTTGCGACAGAAGTTCGATGAGCAGTCTCGCCAACAACGTCGCCGGGCGGCTGCTACCGCCGTCGCTGGGCAAACTGGGTCCGGGCGGCCTTGGCGAGATATAGTCACGCCCCATCCAGACGTCACCAGCGGGCGCTTCCAACAGGCCGAGTTCGCTGCGGACCTCTGGCAGGTACACCTGGGGCGAGGCGCCCCAGAGTACCGAGACCCGGTCGAGTTCTTCCGACGGACCTACCTGACCCAAAGCCTCCAGCACCTCCTCGTGAACGGCATTAGGCGCCTATCTGGTCGCGCTGGTGACCCGGTAGTACAGCTCCAAACCAACTTCGGTGGCGGCAAGACGCACTCTATGCTCACCCTCTACCACTTGTTCGGCGGCGCGGACCCGCGCCAGCTCCAAGGCGTAGAGGAGTTACTGGCGCAGACCGGCGAGGAGACTCTGCCGAACGTCAAGCGCGCCGTGCTAGTGGGCAACAAAATCTCCCCTGGCCAACCCGACGTGAAAGAAGACGGCACGGAAGTTCGAACCCTCTGGGGTGAGCTCGCCTGGCAGCTCGGCGGTAAGGACGCCTATGAGCGCGTTCGCCAGGACGACGAACGCTCCACCAACCCGGGTGACAAGTTGCGCGAGCTCTTTGTCGAGTACGGACCGTGCTTAGTCCTCATTGACGAATGGGTCGCTTACGCCCGACAACTGCACGATGACAACGTCCTGCCCGGCGGCAGCTTCGACACACAGTTCACCTTTGCTCAAGCCCTCACCGAGTCCGCCAAGCTTGCCGAGAACTGTCTACTGGTCGTGAGCCTTCCGGCCAGCGACGGTGTAAGCGATCAATCGGGCATCGAAGACGTCGAGGTAGGCGGTGTTCGGGGACGAACCGCGCTCGACCGGTTGCAGAACGTGGTCGGTCGTGTCGCATCGACCTGGAGGCCCGCCTCGGCCGAGGAGGGTTTCGAAATAGTCCGGCGCCGTCTCTTCCAACCGATTACCGACCCAGAGCTCTTCAAGGCGCGTGACGTAACTGCTCGCGCCTTCGTGGACCTATACCGCGAGCAGCCTCAGGAGTTCCCTCCGGAGACACGTGAGGCCGACTACGAGCGGCGCATCCAGGACGCCTATCCTATCCACCCAGAGGTGTTCGAGCGCCTCTACAGCGACTGGTCTACGTTGGTGCGCTTCCAGCGCACCCGTGGTGTGCTACGGCTGATGGCCACGGTCATACACACGCTCTGGGACGCCGGTGACAAGAGCCCCCTCATACTGCCAGCCACCATCCCTATCGACGACCCCCGAGTACAGGAAGAACTCACCCGTTACCTAAACGACACTTGGACACCAATCATCGCTCGTGATGTAGACGGTGTCGGCTCCCTACCGGCCATGATCGATGCCGAGGTACCCAACCTGGGCCGCGTACACGCCACCAGGCGGGTGGCCCGCACCATCTACCTAGGCTCTGCCCCTACCCACACGGCTCCCAACCGCGGCCTCGAGGACAGGCGCGTTAGGCTCGGGAGCGTCATACCGGGCGAGTCGACCAGCGTCTTCGGCGACGCCCTGCGCCGACTAGCGGGTCGCGCTACGTACCTCTACCAGGACGCCAATCGCTACTGGTACTCGACTCAGCCAACGGTTACGAAGATTGCCGAAGACCGGGCTGAGCAGCTCAAGCGCGACTCGGAGAAGGTACGCCAGGAAATCGAGCGACGGCTACGGCAAGACCTCGCCGACAAGGGCGACTTCAGCCGTGTACACCCGTTGCCCACCAGCGAAGCGGACGTGCCGGACGACACCGACGCCCGTCTGGTAGTGCTCGGGACTGACCATCCTCACACGCGGGAAACGGATTCGCCAGCCATGCGCGTCACCCGCTCGATTCTCGATCGGCGCGGCACCGCGCCTCGGCTCAACAGGAATACGCTCGTTTTCATAGCGGTGGACAACAGTCGACTACAGGAGCTAGAGGAAGCAGCCCGGGTCTTCCTCGCCTGGCAATCGATCGTCGACGAGCAGGAACAACTCAACCTCACGCATAGCCAGGTCCGGCAAGCTACCCAACAACAGAACAGCGCCAACAGCACTGTGACGGCCCGCATTCCCGAGGCCTACCGCTGGTTGTTGGTGCCTACTCAATCCGAGCCAATCGCCAGCGTCACATTCCAAGCGCTGCAGGTGCAGGGGCAAGGCTCTCTCGCTTCGCGAGCCTCCAAGCGTCTGAAGACCGAGGAGCTGCTCGTCACGAGCCTAGGGCCCAATCGCCTGCGCCTCGAACTGGACCGTATACCTCTATGGAGGGGCGATCACGTCGCCATCGGGCAGGTCGTAGAGGACTTCGCCCAGTACCTCTACCTGCCCCGTGTTTCATCCCCTCAGGTCGTGGTGGAGGCCATCAAGGCCGGCCTTGGCCTCATCACATGGGAACAGGACTCGTTCGCGTACGCCGAGTCGTTCGATCCAGACCTCTGCCGGTACCGCGGTATCCAGTTTGGAACGCACATTGCTGGCATTGATCTCGATAACGGTCTCCTCGTGAAGCCCAAAGCCGCCCTGGTCCAGGTCGACGGGGAGATGACTACGCCGGATCCAGACCCGCTCCCTGGAGACGGCGAGCAAGGTGGCGGCAGTGGCGTCCCAGGAACGGGCCCCGGCCCCGTTGTTCCGCCAATCGCTCCGCCTCAAGCCAAACGCCGCCCGACGAGGTTCTACGGCACCGTCAGGCTCGACCAAGACCGGGTCGGACGAGATGCCAGTCGCATTGCGGAAGAGCTGATCGCCCACCTCAACGGCCTAGTAGGCGCCGAAGTGTCCGTGACGCTTGAGGTCTCGGCGCGCGTTCCCAATGGGGTGCCCGAGCAGGTGGTGCGCATAGTTACGGAGAACGCGACCACCATGAAGTTCTCACAGCATGCCTTCGAGGAGGAATAGGCCCAGGAGCGACGCAAGCGGTTGAGTTGACAGCAGGCGCGGCGTTTGTTCGGCGCGCTCTACGATCCAATACATGGACAACAACGACTCAGCCGCCCCACCACCAAGCGACGCGACACAAGACGAGCTCCGCGACCCTTCGACCGCCTACAAGGCGGCAGCCGCTAACCGCAAGTGGGTCTTCACTGAAACTGCAACGGGTATGAAGCGCATCGCGCTGTCGCAGCACCTCAAACAGAGCCAACTCCGCGCGGACCCTTTCGACTGCGGCCACCACGACACCTGGCTGTCCCCGCAGGCAGTGCACCTGGTGAACTTGGCAGTGTCCGGCGCCCTCTGCCTCGATTGCCTGTTGAAGGAGATAACCCAGCTCACCGGCGCGGAGATTCACCCCGAGTTTCACACCAGCAAAGCTGAGTTCTTCGCCGACACCCTGGCGTTCGGCCCCCTGGCGGAGGCCCGCTACTACTCGTCACTTCTGGAGTTCTACTTCTACCTGCGTTCGCCTCAGGGGCACGCCGTCCACTCCCGCCTTGACGCTGAGGAGGCCCTCTTGTTCATCGTCTGGGCCCAGGCCTCTGACACCTCGGCCCGCAACTGGCTCGAGAAGCCGTGCCCCTACACGCTGGCCGACAGCAGCCTGCAGTTCCTCGCCACCCTCAACAGCGTCAAGGGGGTGTTTGAACCCGACTACCTCGTCGAGCTTCTGGGATTGGCCGAAGGCGCCTAGAGGAACAGGCGAGTCCCCAGCGACCTCACGCTCGGCCACCGGAGCTCCTTCGCTCCGGTGGCCATTAACTTCCACTCTTCCCTAGTACAAGGTGGGTGGGAAATGGCTCAACCGGTCCGAACGGCTACTACCCCGATCCCAGTTCTTGCCGGCGACCTAAAGCAGTTACGGACTCACCTGCCTCACGTGACGTCCACGGGTCGGGTCAATCCGTTACTAGCGCGCTGTCCTTTCAAGGAGAGAAGCACCCAAGTTCAAGCGTCCTCAGAGTTAAGCGGGGCATTTAGGTCGACTGTTACACCCTTAACGAGTTCCTGGGCCCGCGCCAGCAGGCCGAGAGGCACGGGGCCGATTCGGTGAGGATTGGCGGTACAGTCCTTCTCAACAAGATCGAGAATCCTCATGACAACGAGGTCTTCTGCATCTGCTGGGCCGCCACACTCACAGGAGAGTACATTGCCATCTGCCAGCGAGGCCAGCTCACCTTCTACTGAGGCGCGAGACTTTGGCTCAGCTTGGGGCGGGCAAGGACTGGTTCCCTCACGTGGTTCCCCGACACCAGATTCCTCCTCTAGGCCCTGCGCCCAGTACCGTCTTGGCATTATCTACTCCCCTAACAGACAAGCAAGCAATAACAGATTACCGGATCGTATAAGCGAATGCCTGGACTCTTGACTCGTACGCGCAACCGAGGCCAAGTCACTACATTCGTGTAGGGAGGGACCTGGTAGAGTTATGGTTCACTTAGGGAAGGATGTCGGATAAGCCCGATTATCACGACTAGCGCGCGGGGAGTAGAGAATCGTGTGTCGACAGAGCCTCTACGAAACCCCAGTACGCTTCGTATGCATCTACTACGCACCGCAACCGGTGAGCGTAATCGGCACGGTATTATTGCGCCAACGAAAAAGTGGGCGCCGTCGGGTTGGACGTGCTGCTTGAAGTTCTAAGGCACGTAAGGAACCCCAAGGGCTCGGCTCTCAATCGGGGGTTACGTCGAATGCTTGTGCACAACTGGGCCACTGAAAGTCGGAACCATTCGGCGCCACGCCTTCAACAACAGGTGCGGGGTTGACACTTTGAACGTCAAGAGCATTCGCATTGGCCGCAACGAACTGTGGTGGCTCACCGACAACAGGGGTGGTCACGGCGACGCCCCTGGGACCGTCGCAGAAATAGAAGGCAGCATTTACGGGCATTTCCGGTTCGTTGAAGGAGGCCCAGAGGCTCCAGGTATGCGAGCGCCACAGCTTGGCGCACTTCATGCAATACTCGCTGCGCAGTCGTTGGATCCCGAGCCTGTAACGATAGTTTTGCCTACAGGTACAGGCAAGACGGACACGATGCTGGCGGCATACAGCTATCGGCCACGCCGGACCTTAGTCGTCGTTCCATCAGATGCCCTACGAACACAAATTGGACGCAAATTCGCCACGCTTGGAGTTCTGCCAGAGGTCGGAGCCCTAGAAGGGGACTTCCTGGCACCCACCGTAGCCATAGTTAGGTCTCGACTGGAGTCAGCAGAACAGGTCCAAGAGCTGCTAGACCGGGCTTGTGTTGTAGTTGCCACGGCCGCTGCACTCAGTCGAGGCAGCGAACAAGCAAACCAGGCGCTGGTCGACATCGTCGAGCAGTTGTTCGTCGACGAAGCGCATCACGTCGCAGCGCCTACGTGGCAACGTATCGTCACCACCTTCCAAAGCCGTCGCATTGTCCAGTTCACAGCAACACCGTTCCGTGAAGACGGCCAACGCCTTGGCGGCCGTATCGCATACGCCTACCCTCTCCGTCTGGCTCAGGCGAACGGATGGTTTGCCAAAATCAACTACAGGGCGGTCTCGCCGGTTGGCGACGTCGACCGTGCCCTGGCCTGTGCTGCTGTCGAACAGCTCCGTGCTGACCTAGACGCTGGCAAAGATCACATATTAATGGCCCGCGTTCAAGCCGTCGCAAGGGCGGATGATCTCGTGAAAGTCTACGAAGACATCGCACCCGACCTGCAGCCCGTCCGAATCGACAGCAAGCTGTCGGCTCGCCGGCAACGTGACGCCAAGGGAAAGCTCGATGATCGGCGTTCGCGCGTCGTCATTTGCGTCGACATGCTGGGCGAAGGATTCGATCTGCCTGCACTTAAGATCGCAGCGCTACACGATCCCCACAAGAGCCTGGCAGTTACCTTGCAGTTTGTCGGCCGGTTCACCAGGAGCGGTGGCGAACAGCTTGGGGATGCGAGTGTCTTCGTACCGCGGACCGCTGGCCTCTTGGACGAACGCCTCCGGCACCTCTACGGCGAAGACGCAGACTGGAACACCGTCATTAGGGATCTCTCGCATGCGGAGGTTGAGTACCAACAAGTGCGGAATGAGTTCGAGGCGGGTTTCAACCATCTCCCACCGGAGGTAGCCATCCGCGGAGTACAGCCGAAGATGAGCACCGTCGTCTATCGCTCCCCACAGATCCAGTGGCAACCTGAAGAGATTCATAACGTGTTCGACGAGGCCTCGTTGCTCACCTCTACAATTGCGGTGAACTCGAGGGAACACGTCGCGTGGTTTGTGACGGCCGAAAGAGCACCGGTTCGATGGGGCGACTTCAGTACATTTACCGAGGTGGTCCACCACCTTTACGTTCTCCACGCAGACATGCAGCGGGGCCTGCTCTACATCAACAGCTCGAACAACGATCAGCTACACCAGGAACTAGCCAAGGCAGTCGGAGGTGATCAGACGGAACTGATTCGCGGTGACGTCGTTTACCGCGTGCTCGCACCAATTACGCGCCGGGTTCCAACGAACGTAGGACTCCTCGACACCGTGAACCGTAACCGTCGCTTCAGCATGCACGTCGGTGCAGACGTCCTAGAAGGCTTTAGGCAAGGAGCCGCCCAAAAAGCCAAGACAAACATCTTCGCGCACGGCTACCTTGACCAATCACGAACGTCATTTGGAGCGTCGAGAAAGGGCAGAATCTGGAGCCATAAGGTCGCCGGAAGCATCTTCGACTGGGTTCGTTGGGCTCGCCAGGTTGGGGAAGTCATAACCGATGAGTCCATCCGCCTTGAGGACGTGATGAACGGCTTTATCATACCGAAGGCAGCAACATCGAGGCCCGAGTTGTCCCCGCTTGGCGTGGAATGGCCCCACGAACTCGGTCTTACAACGAGCGAGTCACGGCAAGTAAGCTTCCAAGGGGCAGCTCATCCTCTCATCGACTTGGACCTTATACTTCGTACTTTCGATAGAGACGCCCTAATCGAGTTTGACGTCTCCTCGGAAGACTGGTCGCTGCGATATGCATTCACTTTCGACGAAGGTGGACCGAAAGTTGTGGCTGTCGGGGCCGACGCTACTATCACCCAACCCAAAGGTGAAAGCATGGGCCTTGCTGAGTTCATGACGCAGGTCGGCATGTCCGTCTACTTCGAGGGCGAGGCCCTTCTCACTCCAGATGGCTACCTGCTCCAGCCTGACCGAACTCGCCCTCGGTTTCCACGTGATCGCCTAGAGGTCATCGACTGGACCGGCACAAACATCCGTAAGGAGTCCCAAGGACCGGACCGCGATCCTGAGTCGGTACAGTTTCGTGTTGCGCAAGTCCTCCAAGAAGAGAACGAATGGGAAGTAGTGCTAGACGATGACGGGTCCGGCGAACTCGCAGACTTGGTCTTCATCCGGCGCGACGAACAGCGCCTTGAGTTGCTGATGGCGCACTGCAAGTACTCAAGTGAAGACCAACCTGGCGCAAGAATTAACGACCTTTATGAAGTCTGCGGCCAAGCAGCTAAGAGCCACAAGGCGAGGGCAGACATCGCCCTGACCCTTCGCCGCCTCATAAGGCGAGAGCAAATGCGAATCAAGCAGGGACGAAGTGGACTCATCTTGGGATCACTTGGCATGCTTCTTTCAATTCACGATGAGTGCTGGCGGTTCGAGCCATATGTCACGGTGGCTATCGCGCAACCTGGCCTCTCTTGTGCCGGCGCATCAAATGACCAAAGTGAACTTCTCGGGTGTATTGATCTGTTTGTAAGCGAGACCTACGGGTCTCGGTTCCGAGTTCTCTGCAGTCCGTGACAGGCACCTGAAACCAATTGCGAACGGCCGAATGTAGTAGGCACTTCTAGGCCTACACCAGACATTCATTCGCAGCCTGATAACCCTCCTTATCATGTGGCGCCCGTAGGAGGGAGCGTCTCAAACGGCGGCAGAGCACAACGA